>JAYSVR010000633.1:0-9040 GCA_043718445.1 Acidobacteriota bacterium
CCTGTATGGCGAAGTGCTGGCGAACGGCTTCACGGTCAGGCTGGGTGCTGACGGACAGTTCAGGGTTTTCACGGTGGCACCAACGAACTTCGTCGTAGACATCTCAGGCTATTTCGCACCATAAGAGACGCGCAACCGCCGCTTTTCGTGACAGATTGCGAAGCCGTTGAATGGCTGATATTCATGGGCTTCGCGTTTTTCTACTACTGAAAAAGCCACTCAAGGATTTGAGCGGCTTTTTCAGTAGTAGCTTTTTATGGTTGTTAGACCTTACGTGGTGTGCTTTTGCGTGAGACATCATCTTCCAAATCGTTTTCTTCACCCATTGCGCCCTCACGCCTGAGCAGGCAAAATCAGCCCTCGTTAATTTCGTTAATTTAAGCATCGCGCGTTCTGTCTCATCAGCTACCGGTTCACCAAATTCCCGGTTCACCAAATTCATGGAGCAATTACAAAGCTACCTGTTAATCCCTGCGCTCTCGTTACTGCCTTGTGTGATCTGGCTGGTGTATTTCTATGTGCAGAGTCGCTATAAAACGCCGCCCTTGCGGTTGATTTTTGTGACGTTTTTATTGGGTGCGCTCTCGACGATTCCGGCGTTGGCCTTGAATCTGATGGGGCAGAATTTGTTTATCGCTTTTGCGGGAAACACTTCGTTGTCGCGCGTTCTCATACTTTTCATCGTCGTCGGCCCGGTCGAAGAAGCCGTCAAAATGTTGATGGTTTGGATTTACGCTTATCGCCAGCCCGAATTCGACGAACCGCTCGATGGCGTAATTTATTCAGCCGCCGCCGCGTTAGGCTTCGCTGCCGTCGAAAACGTAATTTACCTTTCAGAAAACAGTCCGTTGCTCGTGTTTTTGCGCGGCCCGCTTTCTAACCCCGGCCACGCGCTGTTCTCAGCCGTATGGGGCTTGGCGTTGTGCCGCGCCAAACTCGTACCGAATCTGGCGAGCCAACGCATCCCGATTATTGTGCAGGGCTGGTTGATCGCTTCGCTGTTGCACGCAGGTTTCGACGCCTTGCTGGTAGGCGCTACGAAATACCTGATTCTGTTTGCCGTACTCGTCGGCATCATGGTCGCGCTGTTTTTCTGGGTGCGGTCAAAGCTCAAATTTCACGCCGAGACTTCGCCGCATCGTGAAGGCACGCTCTTGATGCCTACGCGCCGTTACTGTCAGGAATGCGGCGCGCGTGGCAAAGCCGGTCTGCCATGTCCGCGTTGCAGCGCGATCATTCCCGACCCAGACGAATTACAACTCTGTCCCGTATGCAGCGAAGCCCAGCGTCCCGGCGCAAAATTTTGTATGCGCTGTGGCGCGAACATTCGCATTCCGGCGCGCGAGAATCTCGACCTGCGTCCGCATTTCGTCACGATCACGAACGACGGCGACGAACGCATCGCTTTCATTCTTAACCGCGATGAAGTTTTCGTGGGGCGTACGCTCAACAACGCTTTCGTGATCGAACATCCATCGGTCTCGAAACGCCATGCCCGCATTGCTGCGAGCGTGGGCGATGCTTATACGTTGCAAGACCTCGAAAGCAGTAACGGCACTTATGTCAACGGCAAGCGCATCGGCGAAACCAAACTCGAAGACGGTTTTGAAGTGCGCTTTGGTCGCGCCAATTTTGTTTACCGCGCGCAACGCGCCAACTATTCGAACGGTGCCAACAACGGTGCGACGGCTTAAGGTTCCTAGCCGCGTCGTCGTATAAAACTCGTAACTTCTATTGCGGGGCGCAGCTTTATCGCGCCTCGTCGCCAAGCCACTTGCAGCCCCAAAACTAGGAGCCACCATGCGCTATAGCCTTCGTGCGTTTTGCTTTTGTCTGATCGCCAGTCTCGCGCTCGCCGCTGACGATTTAGACTTTGTTACCTTTACCGGAACTGTCACTGATTCCAACCAAGCCGCCGTACCTGACGCACAGGTGACGGCCAAAAATGTCACGACCGGCATCGAACGCTCCGTCAAAACCAAAGCGAACGGCAGCTTTCGTCTCACGGCTTTATCGCCCGGCGCGTATGACTTGCGCGTCGAACGGCAGGACTTCCAAACCGTCACGCTGACGAATCTCACCGTGGTTGCAGGCACGACCGTCACGCGCCGCTTTGAACTCAAACCCGCCGCGCTCGCTGAAGCTATCATTGTGGACAGTCAAATCACCGCCCTTGAAATTGATACGACGCGCACCGTCGTCGGCGGTACGCTCAACCGCGAAGCCATAGACAAGCTGCCCATCGAATCGCGCAACGTGCTTGATTTGATTTACCTATTGCCCGGCGCAGCCGCGCCCGCGTTCAGCGACCGTGAGTTGGCCGACGGAGACCGCCGCGACAATTTTGGACGCACGCCCGAAGAGTCAGGCATCTTCGGTTTGTCGGGCGGTTCGGCTTTCTCGAATAACCTCACCATCGAAGGTCTCGACAATAACGATGACCGCGCTGCGCGCGAACGCTTCGTGCCTACGCTTGACGCCGTCGAAGAAGTGCAAGTCATCACCAATCAGTTTTCGGCTGAATACGGTCGCGCAGCAGGCGGGCGCGTGAACCTGCGTTTGCGCGGCGGTAGCAATCAATGGCGCGGACGGGCCTTTTATTTCTTCCGCGACGAAGCGCTCAACGCCAATTCGTTTCGCCGCAACTCACAAACGGACCGCGGCTTTCGCTTGCCTTATCAAAACCACAACCCCGGCGTGACATGGGGCGGGCCGTTGCTGAAAAAGAAATGGTTCGTGTTTGGCGCGTATGAATACGACGATATTTATGATCGCGCTGACATCGTCGCGCTCGTGCCGATCAATCAAAACGCTGCGTACCCATTGCCGCGCGCGAACGGAACCAACCTCGGTTTCACCGGACGCAACGCGCAAGGCCAGACAGTCACCTTCAACGATAGCGAGCCGGTTGGCCTTTATGACGAACGCCTCACGACGCCGCGCCGCGCGCATACCGGGCAAGTGCGCAGCGATTATCATTTCAGCGATACGCACAATGCCTTCCTGATTTTTTCGCTCGCCTCGCAACGTGACGAACGCGGCTTTGCGGGCGGACGCGCGACGCTCGACACGATTCGCCGCACGGGACGCGATAGTTTTAGTCTGGCGTTGGCTGACAACATCGTGCTTTCAAGCAGAGCCGTGATGAATGCGCGCTTTCAACTCTCGCGCCTCACGCCCGCCGACGCGCCGCCCAGCAACAGCCCGGTCATATTGATTGACATGGATGATCCGCGCGACGTGCCGGGCAGCGCGACGACGAATCAATTTTCGCGCACCGGCAATCTGCTCGCGGGTTCGAGCAACCTCAGCGGAACTGATCGCCGCGAATTGCGCTGGCAGTTTCAGCAAACGTTGAACTATTCGCGCGGCAAGCACACGTTGCGTTTCGGACTCGACCAGCAAGGCATTCGCTCGCGTTTTATAGATTTGAGCGACAGCACGGGCACGTTTCGTTTTGCTTCGGTCAAAGATTTTTTGACGAACAAGCCTGCGCGTTACGAGCATCGTTTCAACACCGACTCGAAATTATTCAACAGTTATCTGGGCATCTTTTTTCAGGACGATTGGCGCGCGCGTCCGGGGCTGACCATTGCGTTCGGCTTGCGGTGGGATAACGAAACGATCATCGCTGACCGCAACAATTTCGGCCCGCGCGTCTCGTTGGCTTACGCGCCGCGTAACTCAAGCAAGACGGTTATTCGTGCGGGCTACGGCATCTTTTACAACCGCGCGATGTTGCGCACGTTGGATGATTACACGCTCACGTCGAACACGCTGGCGCTTGATACCAACACGGCGACGGCGCTGTTGCCGCAGTTGCAATTCCCTCAACCGCTCGCCGCCAACGACCCGCGCGTCGCGCAATTCGCCATCCGCGAAGCTGGCTTCCTGCGCCGCTTGAGCAAAGACTTTCGCATTCCCGAAAGCTATCAAGCCAACTTCGGTTTCGAGCGCGAGTTGCGCAAAGGCACGAAACTCGAATTCAACTACATCTTCAATCGTGGCTTGCACCTCTGGCGCGAGATCAACGCGAACGCAGCGCGTCTGCCGGCGGGCGTTGCTAACTTCACGGCGTATCTCATCTCGCGTGACTTCGACAACCGTGCGGTCAACGGTGTGCGTCCGCTGACGGCGACGGGCAATTCCGATACGGTGCGTTTCGATTTGGGTGTTGCCAATAGTCGTACGATCAACGAGAACGGCAGGCCCGTCGTGATCTTCGGCTTGAATTCGCTCTCGACCACCAACACCGCCGGGCCGATTGTCACGGCGCTCAGAGCGATTCGTTCGTTGCGCTCCAATCCCGAACTCACGCAAGTCGAAGAGTTGCAAGCCGTAGGCAACAGCTTCTATCACGGCGCGAGTTTTGAAATTACGCAACGCCTGTCGAAGCGCGGCACGCTGCGCGGTTCATATACGCTGAGCAAGCTGATTGATGACGGCACGTTGAATACGTCGTCGCCGCTGATCGTCAATGACTGGCGCAACGAACGCGCGCTGAGTGCGCTCGACGCGCGCCACCGCGTGGCCTTGAGTGGTTATTACGTTTTGCCGCTCAAAGTGAATTTGTCAGGTACGTTGGTGCTGAGTTCCGCGCGGCCTTTCAACCTGAGCGTAGGTGCGAACGGCAACGACCGCAATCTCGACGACGTGAATACGGATCGTCCCAACTTCAACGGCAAACTCGGCACCATTGACTGGCGCAACAGCGATGCTGAAATCAATGCTGCACTCACGAACGCTTTTTCGCTGCCTACGATTGGCACAGTGGGCAACTTGCCACGCAACGCGGGACGTGGCCCCGCTACGCACTCGTTGAACCTACGCCTCACGCGCGAATTCAAACTCGCCGAACGCCGCACGATGGAATGGCAAGTCGAAGCCTTCAATCCTTTCAACACGACGGTGTTTAGTTTCGGTTCTGAGTTCGTGAATTATGTGCCGACGAATCTGGGCAGCTTCCTCGTGCCGCCGCGTACGATCAGGCCGAGGACGATGCGCGTAGGTGTGAGGTTTTCGTTTTGAAATGTTCTGGCAACAGGATGGGAAGCGCCTAGCGTTTCCCATCTTTCAAAATTTCACGCGCCGCATTGAAACCCGGTGCGCCCATTACGCCGCCGCCGGGATGCGTGCCGGAGCCGCATAAATAAAGGCCGCGAATCGGTGTGCGGTAATCAGCCCAACCCGCCAGCGGACGCATTGAGAACAATTGATCGAGTCCCATATCGCCGTGAAAAATGTTGCCGCCCGTTAAGCCGTATTCGGTTTCCATATCAAGCGGCGAAATCACCTGACGATGCGTAATGATGTTTTTAATGTTCGGCGCGACTTCGGCGAGCGCATCAAGGCAGCGGTCGGCGAATTGATCTTTCAACTTATTCGTCCATTCACCCTCGGCCAGTCGGTAAGGCGCGTATTGCGCGAAGATATTCATCACGTGTTTGCCCGCCGGAGCCAGCGAATCGTCGTAAGCCGAAGGAATGGTAATTTCCAACATAGGGTTGCGCGACGGACGCCCTTGCAGCGCGTCTTCCCACGCGCGATCAACAAATTCAATCGAAGGGCATACGTGCATCGTCGTGAGGTGCGGCAGATTTACTTCTTTGTCCGACTTGTTCGGATAAGCCGTGAAGTTGGGTAAACCATCCAGCGCAAGATTTATCTTTATGACGGAGCCGGTGCATTTATAGGCTTTGATGGCGGTGAGAAAGTCGTCGTCGAGATGCCGCGCTTCGATCATTTGCAAGAAGGTGCGCTGCGGTTCGGCGTTCGAAATCACCACGCGCGCGGTGAGTTCTTCGCCGTTAGTGAGGGCTACGCCAGTGGCCTTGCCGTCTTTGATGAGGATGCGTTCGACGCTGGCATTGGTGCGAATCACCGCACCGTGCGCTTGTGCCGATTGCGCGAGCGCGTTGCTGATCGCACCCATTCCGCCGCGCACGAAACCCCACAAACCGCGCGCGCCAGCGGCTCCGCCCATTACGTGATGCAACAAAATGTAAGCCGTGCCCGGCGTCGAAGGCCCACCATTCGTACCAATCACGCCATCCGTCGCCAACGTAGTCTTGATCTCAGGCGACTCAAAACGATCTGATAAAAAGTCTTTCGCGCTCTGGGTCATGATTTTGACCAGTCGCACCAAGCCTTCATCGCCCAGCTTTAACGTATCAAGTCCGAGCCTGCCGAATTGCAGCAAGTCTTTGAGTTTGCGCCGCACGATATTGGGCGGCGTCTTGAGCAATAAGGCTTCAACCCATTCAGCCAGTTTTTCGAGATCGGCTTCATATTGCGGATAGGCTTCGGCGTCGCGTTTTGAGAACTTCGCCATCTCGGCTTGGGTCTTGCGCATGTCCTGATAAAAGAACAAATGCCGTCCGTCGGGATACGCCGTAAAAAACGAAGGGTCTTTCGGATAAATGTGATAGCCGAAGCGCGCGAGTTCGAGTTCTTGAATGATGCGCGGTTGCAGCAGCGAACACAGATAAGACAGCGAAGAAACTCTATAACCCGGCCAGGTTTCTTCGGTAACGGCGGCTCCGCCCACGACGTGGCGGCGTTCGAGAACAGTGACGCGCCAGCCCGCGCGCGCGAGATAAGCTGCCGTGACGAGGCCGTTGTGTCCGCCCCCGATGATGATTGCGTCAAATTGATTGCTCATAAGATTGGGCGCGATTATCCATAACGCCCCTTACTCGTAAAGGTGCTGAGGTTGAATAGCGCCGGTCTAATTATCCGAAAAAATGATTTTCAGGAAAATCAGGAAATAAATTGCGATAAATAATTTAATCGCAAAAATAATTCCGAGAAATATTGAAAATAGGGCTTGACGGTTTTGTTTTATGCGCGTATAAACCCCCTCGCGTTAGTCGCACTGTAACTTTAATCGTTTATCAACTGGGTTTATCCCAAATGGGGCAGGAGCCTCTAAGAAGAATTTCAATGAAACGGCAATCCACACAATTCAATTCAATAGCCACCGCGCCGAGCGCGACGCTATGCGTCGAGTTGTGCGGAGTCTCGTTTACGGTCGTCCCGGGCGCAGGTCGCACGGAATGGCGTGCGGCGTCGCCAGTGATGTCGAAAGGCGCGGCCCAACGACCCTATTTGTGCGGTACGAGCATGATTCATCGCAATACAGATAGACTCAATTCAGGGCATTAGTTACGCGGGGGCGGCTGCTTCCGCTCCCGAAAATCCTCGAAGAATAAAGGCTTTAAGCAGAAAGCCACAGGATATAAGGAGCGAGCCGCTTCAGCAAAAATAGCTGAAGCGGCTCGCTCTTTTGCGTTTCGCCTCGGTTCTGTCTTTTAGCCCCCTAGGCCGAAGAAGCCGAATGGATCGGCAATGGTCTGTAAATCCACTGTAACTGGAAGGTTGCGCGTAGGTTCGATTCCTGCCTTCGGCATCTGCTGAAAGAGGTGTGCCCGGCATCAGGTTTTTGAGTTTGGGAGTGTGGTGTAACTGGCAACATGCTGGTCTCCAAAACCAGTGTTTCGGGTTCGAATCCTGGCACTCCCGTTCAGACGTTCTTTTGGAGAAGTGGCAGAATTGGTAATTGCACCAGTTTGCTAAACTGGCGAGCTAGTAACTCGTGTGGGTTCGAGTCCCGCCTTCTCCTTAACTCGAATAAGTTATTTTAGTTATTCATTAAGTTACTTCAGTTAGTAACTTGAGCAGCTATTCGTGTGTTCATTTTTAGATAGGGAGGGCACGCCTAACTGGTAAGGCAGCAGTCTTGAAAACTGCCGCGGTCACGCATCAGGGTTCGACTCCCTGGCCCTCCGCTTAGTTTGTTTGCGTTGATAGCTCAGTGGAACGAGAGCATCGGCCTCCGAAGCCGAAGGTCGCAGGTTCGAATCCTGCTCAACGCATGAGGTTCATTGACAATCAGGTTCATCAGCGGACGTGGCGCAATTGGCAGACGCGCAACGTTGAGGGCGTTGTTTCTGGAGGTTCAAATCCTCTCGTCCGCACTTTTTATGGTTTGTCCTCAGCCCTTTCCGCAGGCGTGGCGTAACTGGTAAACGCGGCTGTCTCAAAAGCAGCATTTTGAAGGTTCGAATCCTTTCGCCTGCATAACCTGGGAACGCCCGCATCCATGCGGGCAGTAAAAGAAGCCGCGCAGCGTTCCGATGAATGGTCTTTCGCTGTGCGAGCGCTGGAATAAGGAAGGCTTCGCCGCTTTTTTTTACTGCCCGCAGGGATGCGGGCGCTCCCAGGCTTCGCGGATGTGGCGCAATTGGTAGACGCGCTGGTCTTAGAAACCAGTCGTTGCAGGTTCAACTCCTGCCATCCGCATCGTTACTTGAATCTTGCGAGCGTAGCTCAACTGGCGAGAGCGCGGGTCTTCCACACCTGAGGCTGAGAGTTCGAAGCTCTCCGTTCGCTTCATTTATAAAGTTTGGGCACGTCTGGCCGAGTGGATGTAGGCGCGGGGCTGCAAACCCCGTCAGAGCGGTTCGATTCCGTTGACGTGCTTTTCTTTGACAACCAATTGAGATGCCGAAGTGGTGCAACTGGCAGACACACGATGCTTAAACCATCGCTTTTGCGGGTTCGACTCCCGCCTTCGGTATGACGATTTTTTGCGGGCGGGCAAGGGCTCGGCGGAGGCTCATAATCTCTGCGTGCGGGGAGCGTTACCCCGGCCCGTAATGAGTGAAAAGTGAAAAGTGAAATGTTAGCGCGGAGTATTCGATTGGCGGACGTTCACTATCAACCATTCACTTTTCACTTTTCACTTTTCACTAACGCTGAGTCTGTGGCCTAACTGGGAAGGCAACGGTCTTTTAAACCGTGAGATGCGGGTTCGAAGCCCGCCGGACTCATTCTGGTTGGCGATGCTCCCGTAGCTCAACGGATAGAGCGGCAGGCTTATAACCTGTGAGTGCTGGACTAGCGCGTGATGCGGGTTCGAGTCCCGCCGGGAGTATTGACGCATGGCGGACATAGCTCAGTTGGTAGAGCGCCTGTCTGTGGAACAGGAGGTCGCCGGTTCGAGTCCGGCTGTTCGCCCTCTTTGAAACTTTGCATCTGT
>JAYSVR010000634.1:0-3003 GCA_043718445.1 Acidobacteriota bacterium
CCCGCACAGCTCGCGCGGCCTGTGCGGGCTGGCAGCCCACACCACATTCGCCAACATGTAGCTATGAAACAAACGATTTCAATTTGGGACGCCAACCTCGTGCGACGCGCCTTGATAGACGCGCTGCGCAAGCTCGACCCGCGCGTGATGTGGCGGAATCCGGTGATGTTCGTCGTCGAAGTTGGCTGCGTACTGACCAGTATCTTGTTGATACGCGATGTGATGACAGGTGCGCCAGGCTTGGGCTTCGCGTTACAGATTACGTTGTGGCTTTGGTTCACGGTGCTGTTCGCCAACTTCGCCGAAGCGATGGCCGAAGGCCGCGAGATTCGCAAGGGCGTGGCAGATGCGCTGGAAAAATACGTTGCAACCAATGGCGGCGCAGCTTTGCCGGCCTTGCGCACCATCGTCGAACGCATCGCCAAAGCGGGCGGCACGCCGTTGGTCGTCGCTGAAAACTCGCGTGCGCTCGGCGTGATTTATTTGAAAGACATCGTCAAAGGCGGAATGCGCGAACGCTTTGCGCAACTGCGCGCGTTGGGCATCAAGACGGTGATGATCACGGGCGACAATCCGCTGACCGCCGCCGCGATTGCGGGCGAAGCGGGCGTAGATGATTTTTTGGCAGAGGCTACGCCGGAAGACAAACTTGCGTTGATTCGCCGCGAACAAGCCGCCGGTCAACTTGTTGCCATGACCGGCGACGGCACGAACGACGCGCCCGCGCTGGCGCAAGCCGACGTTGGCGTAGCGATGAACACCGGCACGCAAGCCGCCAAAGAAGCGGGCAACATGGTTGATCTCGATTCCAATCCGACGAAGCTGATTGAGATCGTCGCCATCGGAAAACAGTTGCTGATGACACGCGGCGCGCTCACCACTTTTTCTATCGCCAATGACGTAGCCAAATACTTCGCCATCATTCCGGCGATGTTCGCTACGGCGTTTCCGGTGTTGAACGCGCTCAACGTGATGCGATTGGCTACGCCGCAATCGGCGATTCTTTCCGCCGTGATTTTCAATGCGTTGGTGATCGTCTTTTTGATTCCGCTGGCGTTGCGCGGCATTGGCTACCAGCCGTTGAGCGCAGCGGCATTGTTGCGGCGCAACCTGCTGGTTTACGGCCTGGGCGGATTGCTCGTGCCGTTCGTCGGCATCAAGCTGATTGACGTGGTCGTTGTGGCGTTGGGCTTGGCTTAATGAGTGCGGAGTGCGGAGTGCGGAGTTAAGAAAATGAATCATCTGAAAACTGCAATTCGATTTACGTGGCTGATGACGTTGCTGCTGGGTTTGGTTTATCCGTTACTGGTGACGGTGTTGGCGCAAACGTTTTGGCGTGACAAGGCGAACGGACAGTTGATCGCGCGCAATGGTCAAGTCGTTGGCTCATCATTGATCGGTCAATCGTTCCACGCGCCGGGTTACTTTTACGGACGCTTGTCGGCGGTGAATTACGACGCGGGCACATCGGGCGGCTCGAATCTGGGGCCGACCAGCGCGAAGCTCATCGAACGCATCAAGGCCGACACGCAACGATTGCAAGCCGAACGCCCTGATACGCCCGTGCCGATTGAACTCGTGACGGCTTCGGCGTCAGGACTCGATCCGCATTTGAGTCCGGCGGCGATTGAATTTCAGCTTCCCCGCGTAGCGCGCACGCGCAACCTCAGCGAAGACGAGTTACGTCGGTTGATTGCGATTCATACCGAACCGCGCACCTTCGGACTATTCGGCGAACCGCGCGTCAACGTGTTGCGGCTCAATCTCGCATTGGATGAATTAAAGCAATGAATGCGCGACCTTCGCCCGAAAAGTTATTGGCGAGTTTGCAAGCTGACGAACGCGCGCGCTTGCGCGTCTATCTCGGCGCGGCGGCGGGCGTAGGCAAAACCTGCCAGATGCTCGAAGACGCGCGGCAGCTTCGCCAGCAAGGCGCAGATGTGGTGGTCGCTGCCATCGAAACCCACGGACGCACCGACACCGCCGCGCTGCTCGAGGGACTCGAACAAATCCCGCTCAAGCCGCTCGCCTATCGCGGCACGACGCTTTATGAACTCGATCTCGAAGCCGTCATCGCGCGCCATCCGACCATCGTCGTCATTGACGAACTCGCCCACTCCAACATGCTGGGCGCACCCGGCGTTAAACATCAAAAACGTTTTGAAGATGTACTGGAAATTTTAGACTGCGGCATCGCAGTGATTACGGCGGTGAACGTGCAACACCTCGAATCGCTCAACGACGTGGTCGCGCAAATCACGGGCGTGCGTGTGCGCGAGACGATTCCTGATAGTTTTTTGCAACGCGCCGACGAGGTCGTCAACGTAGACGTTTCGATAGACACGCTGCGTACGCGCTTGCGACAAGGGAAAATTTACGGCGTAGAAAAAATCGAACAAGCGCTGAACAATTTTTTTCGCAAAGGCAATTTGACCGCTTTGCGCGAGCTCGCCCTGCGCCAGACCGCGCAAAACCAAGACACACAGGCGCGCGCTTACCGCGAACGCGAAGGACTCGAACCCGCTTGTTTACCCGAACGAGTAATGGTGTGTTTGGCTTCGCGCGGCAGCGCCCAAAAATTACTGCGCGTCGGTTCGCGCATCGCCGGAAGACTGGCGGATGACTGGTACGCAGTTTATGTTGAAACCCCACGTGAAGAGCCGGGACGAATCAACCCACAAGATTACGCTGCCTTGCAAGAAAACCTGCGCTTTGCCGAAAGCCTGGGCGCGCGCGTCGTCAAGCTGCAAGCGGCCAACGTCGCCGACGCGCTGATTGCTTTCGCACGGCGCGAATCTGTCACTCACGTTGTCTTCGGCCAATCGGCGCGCTCGCGCTGGGACATTCTGCTGAACGGTTCGATCATCAATCGCTTTCTCGCCGAGGTGCGCGAAGCCACGGTGCAAGTCGTGTCTATAAATACTGAGGGTAACGAGACAATAGCTTGAGTCGGCGGAGCCTGTGGAGTGCGGCGGCTTTGACGCCGCTTTGTTATTCCACTTG
>JAYSVR010000635.1:0-8990 GCA_043718445.1 Acidobacteriota bacterium
TTCCTGCATAACAATTGAAAATGGATAAGGGACAATGTCGGTCATCAAATGGTTTGGGTTGATCGTGGGGCAAAAATGCGAATTCCTCAATGTTTTCTGTCGCAACAAGCCTATTTTTTATTTGAGATTTGTCATTGGTTTCCCAGGGGTTCTGACTTTTGTGGCTTCTGTGCTTCTTTGTGGCGAAAGCCCCGTCAAGCCAGTGCGAGTATTCAATTCCCTAGCCAACTCTCAGCGAACCTCAAACGACAATTTCACTGATTCACTGGTCAGATGGCGGTCAATGCCGGTGAACACATCCACTTCAAATGGCTTGCCGATGTTGTTGCCCGCGAGGTCTTCAATCCTAGTGCGTATGACCAACGCATACGCGCCCGCCAACCAGTTCGTTGACGGCGTAAAGCTCCAGCGCGTTTCGCCATCGGTGAGCGCAGCTTGTCCTGTCACCGATTGGCCTGCGGCGTTGGTGACGGTGATGAGGCGCAAAGCCAGCGCGTGTTCCATCGGTTCAGGAAAACTCACGATCAACGGTTCGCGCGAACCGGCGAGCGGCGCTTGCACCTGCCAGCGCGTATGGTCGGGCGGTTCGCGGTCAGGCGCTACGACGCGAAAGGCTTTCTGAAAATCCGCTTTGAGCAAAGCCCCGTTTGCATCTTTCCAATCACGGCGAATCAATAACGAATAGCTTTTGCCCGCTTCGAGCGAAGGGCCGATTTGTTCGAGCGGCAATACGCCGCGTTTGATGCGACCGGGATCAATGAAAAGCGTCAGCCGCGTATAACTCGCATCCCACAACTCTTCGTCGAGTTCGAGGAAAGGCAATTCGATGAGTGTGTCGGCGGCATCGCGCAATTCAAGGTGTCGGTAAATCTCGCCGCGTTGCATCGGCGCAGAAAAGTGCAGATAAAATTTGAGCAGGTTTTCTGGCACTGTTGCGCCGCTAGGATAAACCGCAGCAACCGTGGTTGTGGGCGTGAGGTCGCGGGCTGGCACTCGATACGTTGCCGTGAGCGACGGCACCTTTGCTTTCGCCGTAATGAAAGGAACCGGGCGGAATTCGGCGCGATAGCTTAATCCCGCTTCCAGCGGAAACTGCGGCGCAAAGCGCAACGCGCCCGCTTGCACTTGATAAGCGCCGAGCATCGGCACGTCGGCGCTTTCGGTATAAACCGCCAACAGCTTTTGCCATTGTGCGACTTGCCAGCGCACTCGTTGCAAACGTTGCAACGCAGCGACGGGCAAGCCTGTGACTTCGACAAACGGTTTTTGATTGGCCTCAACCTGCCAACGCAAAGCGACAGCTTGCGCGTGAACCGCCGTGGCGCTGAACCATAAAACCGCAAAGGAGCAGAAAAGCCTTGCGAGCCTCCCTGCCCCTTTGCCTACCTTTTTATTAGTTGGCTTGGGGGGTTGCCAAATCGTCATTGATTTAGATTACGGTAAAGGCAACGTTTCAAGAATCATCACGCCGCCATCGGTGCGACGCACGAGGGTGGCGTGTTTGGCGTCAAATCGTTCGAGTTGGTCTACGCCTTTCCACGCTTCGATGGTTTCGTAAGTCAGCCCCTGCTTGTCAGTCACCGGCGCAGTGATACTGGCGGCGCTGGCAATGTTCTCAGTCGTGATTTTCATCACGCCGCGACTGCTATTCGCCATCAACAGGTAACGTTTGCCGTCGCGTTCATAAACGATCATATCCAGCGGACGATTGCGATTGCCGAGTTCGGCAATGGTCTTGCCTTTCAGCTTCGCGCCCGCTTTCAAATCGCTGAGCTGAAATTGCACGAGCGGCGTGCAGGTATAAGCGGCGAGCAGGTGATCTTCTTTGCCGATCTTGAACGGCGCGAAGGTGCGAACGGGAGCGCGCGTTTCAAAACGTCCGTGCGCGCCGTGATAAATTTCTACGCTCGCGCCGGTTTCGACAGCCTTGAAGGGAAACGGCACGGCGCGCAAGGCCGAAGCAAATTCTTCATTCGCCAAGCCCGCCACGAGTACGCGACCGTCAACGAACGCCAGGTCGGTGATGGATTCACGACGCGGATTGCTGGCGCGATTGCCTTCGCCTACGGTTTTGTCAGCAGGCGCATCGGGCAAAGCCGCGACCGAGAATTTCACGTTGTCGAACGCCAAGACTTCGAGCTTGCCATCGGTCTTGACGCGCACGATGACGGGCACGGCTTCGGGACCGCGTCCGCGCGAAACCGCCAGATAGGCGTTGTGCGACAGCGGATTGATTACCAGGTCTTCGATCAAAATTTGATCGGCGCTCGTGCCCAGCAACGCTGCGATCTTTTGATTGATAGCTTCGACCTTGAGCGGCTGCGCGTTGCTCGCTTTCACATCACCCGTAGCGATGGCGACAATCGCAGCGGCTTTGGTATCAGCGACGAACAAGATGCCATCCGGGCCAAAGGTGAGCGGGCCAGCCGATTTCAATTCGACCTTGCCGTTCGTCATGCCTTCGGTCCAAGTGAACGCCAATGCGGTTGGCAGCGCCACGCAGCAGAGCGCCAGCGACAGAACCAGAGAAACTCGTTTCATGCGAAAACTCCTTTCGGAAATGAGCCGACACCGTTTTTGCGCGGTATCGGGCTGAAATTTTTTTGGATTGGATTGTGCGATGGTTAAGACGCCTGTCAGGGCGCACCAGTTTCAGTTAGTTAGAGGCAATTTACGGGCAGGATGAAACGATGAAACGTAGCAAAAAGCAAAAGCAGGATGCGTCGTTTCAGACGAATCCTGCTTTACCTTTTTTACAAGTTGGCGAACGGAATCAAGCGCCTTCTTTAACGAATTTCAGCGACACCGAATTGATGCAATAGCGCAACCCCGTAGGCTTCGGGCCATCATCAAAGACGTGTCCGAGATGTGCGTCGCAGCGCTTGCAAACTGATTCGATGCGAACCATGCCATAACTCGTGTCTCGATGTTCTCCGACGTGAGCGTTATCAATCGGTTGCCAATAACTCGGCCAGCCCGTACCCGAATCGAATTTGTGTTGCGAACTGAACAGCGGCAAGTCGCAACAGACGCAAGTGTAAGTGCCTTTCTCGTGATGATCGTGAAACTCGCCAGAGAAAGCGCGTTCAGTGCCTTTCTTACGCGCGACTTGAAATTGCGCAGGCGTCAACAGCTTCTTCCACTCTTCTTCGGTTTTCATAATTTTCTCGATGGTTTTCTTGGCGGGCTTTTTGGTTTGCGCCCCCGCTAATAAAGCTGGCGAAGCCGACGCGCCGCCCGCCGTCAACGCGAACAGCATCAACGCGCTCTGCCCGCTGTAAGAGATAAAATTACGACGATTCATATTCATTGCTTGTTCCTCCTGGGTTCAACTACGCAATCGCGTTCGCAGTCGGATTTATTCCCTAACCGAAACGCATTTTTCAATTATGGTAAGGAAGCCGCGCCATCGTGGCAACTAAAGTCAGGCCGCTTGCTCAAACCACCAGCCACGCGGACTGTAGCTTTTACGCATAGACCATTCGGTTTATAGTGCGCGCCGTCACACCGAGAGCAGCCGCTTCGGTAGACACGCGCGGCGCAATCAATCAAGACCGCGCGCTTCGTTTCAGACTCATCAACGTACCCAAATTTAGCGCCGCAAGTCGTTGCCCCTTGCGGTAATTGTTTACAGCCGCAAGTCCCAAGTTAGCTAAAGCTAGCCACAGGAGTTTTTTTCGCCATGCATCCCATCACGCGCTCTGCCGCCGCTTTCGTATTCGCTTTGTTCGCTTTCGCTTTCGCCCTTGTGCAATGGCCTTCGCCCAAAGCCGCGTTGCAAACCAACAACGCCATTGCCATCGTTTCAGCAGGCAATTATCAAACGCCCATCACGCCCGAAGGCATCGCCGCGCTGTTCGGTCAAGGACTCGCCGCGCAAACGATTGCGGCGAATACGAAGCCGCTGCCGACCACGCTCGGCGGCGTAACCGTCCGCGTCAATAACGTAGCGGCCCCGCTCTTTTTCGTTTCCGCCGGACAAATCAATTTTCTGGTTCCGACGGGTACAGCTAACGGCACAGCAAACATCTCTGTCACTGCCAGCGATGGCTCAACACGCACCGGTACGGTCGAAATCGTCAACGCTGCGCCTGCGCTTTTCACTTTCAACGCCAATGGCAGCGGCGTCGCCGCCGCGCTGGCGCTGCGCGTCAAAGCCAACAACGCGCAAAGCTACGAGCCCATCGCGCAATTCGACGCGGCGACGAACCGTTGGCAACCTGTGCCGCTCAACCTTGGCCCGGCGGGCGAACGCCTCTTTCTCGTGTTGTATGCCAGCGGTTCGCGCGGCGTCGCCAACACCTTGCGCGTCTTGATGGGCGGCGTAGAAGTTACGCCCAGCTTTGCCGGAGCTTCGCCTGATTTTTTCGGCGTCGAACAAATTAACGTCGAACTCACGCGCTCCCTCATCGGACGCGGACGCCTGAATCTAAGCTTGATCGCGCCGAACACGCGCGCCTCTAATACCGCCGAATTCGATCTTGCCAATGTCGCCGCCGACTTACCCGGTTCGCCCGTCATCACCGGCATCACGCCCGCCCAAGCCGTAGCCGGTGAAACGCTGACCATCACCGGCACGGGCTTTTCGTCCACCGCCGACGGCAACACGCTCATCATCGGCGGCGTAGAAACCCGCACCGTCGAATCCGCCTCTGCCACGCGCCTCGTAGTCCGTGTGCCTTACGGAATCGAAAGCGGCAAGCTCGCCCTTCGCACCGCGCTCGGCGATGGCACGTCCGCCAACAGCGTCAACGCACTGACCACCGTCAGCGGCATCATCACCGATACGCAAAACAATCCGCTGCCCAACGTCGTCGTAAGTTTGGGTGGCAAAAACGCGACGACGCGCAACGATGGCAGCTACACCATCAAAGACGTAATCGCAGGTGTCGCCGTCTTGCGCGTAGACGCTTCGGCCTTGCCGCTCACGCCCAAACTGCCCGTCACCGCGCGTTCGTTCGGCGTGCTGGCGAATCGTGACAACCTGCAAGCGCCCATCGCCTTGCAACCGCCCAGCAACAACGGAACCAACGTACAAACGCAAATCAATCCGCCGAGCTTGCCCTCAAGTTTGGATGACCCAACGCTGCTCGCCGCCCTTGCGCCTGAAGCCCTTGCCGCCAGCGTAACCAGTGGAGGACTCACGTTTGAACTCCCCGACAATGCCGTCGCCACCTTGCCCGCCGGCGTCACCGAACCGCGCATCTATCTCACCCGCATCGAAAACAGTCGCGCGCCTTTCGCCTTGCCGCGCGGACTTTTCAGTTTAGCCATCGCGCAACTTTCGCCTTACGGCATCAAGCTCAATCCCGGCGGCAAGCTGATTTTCCCCAACGCCGACGGACTGCCCGCCAACGCCCAAGTCGCGCTCTTTCGGTTGAATCAAACTTCGACGGGTACGGCGCTCGGCACGTTCGTTGATGCAGGCGTCGCCACTGTCTCCGCCGACGGACTGCGCATCGAAACCGCCGCCAACGCCATCACCGAAACCTCTATCTATTTCGTAGCCCAACTGCGCCCCACGACTACGGTGATTGGCCGCGTCGTAGACAGCGACAACAAGCCAGTGCGTTTCGCGCTCATCGCCTGCGCCGGACAACTCGCGCTCACCGACGGCAACGGCAGCTTCGTCATTCTCAACGTCGCCGTACCCACTAACGGCCAACTCACGGTCGAAGCCTCTTACATCCGCCCCACCGGACGCACTGACCGCATCACGCGCACCGGCATCACGGCGCAAGCCTACAGCGTAACGCGCCTCACGCCCGACCTCGTGCTGCCTTCGCCCGTGACGCAACCGAACCGTCCGCCTTCGCTGACCGCGCCCGCTACGCTCACGATCAACGAAAGCACGACGCGCGATTTCGCCTTGCTGGTTAGCGACCCCGCCCCCAATCAAACCGTAACCGTAACCGTCAGCGGCGCAACCTTCGCTTCGATCATCTCGAATCAGGGAGCCTTCGCTTTGCAGCTCGCACCCGGAGTGAACACGGCAGGCAGCTACACGCTCACGTTGCGCGCGGCTGACAACCAAAACCCGGCGGGCGTCACCACGCGCGCCGTAATCGTCACCGTCATCAACGCCGCCAATCGTCCGCCCGTAGCCATCGCCCAAACCATCACGACCAACGAAGACACTCCCAAAGCCATCACGCTCACGGGCAGCGATGCCGACGGAGACGCACTGACCTATTCCATCGTCGCCCAACCCGCACGCGGTACGCTCACCGGCACGGGAGCCAATCTGACTTACACGCCCGCCGTCAATCTCAACGGCGCAGACCTTTTCACCTTCAAGGTCAATGACGGCAAAGCCGACAGCGCACCGGCTACGGTTTCGATCAACGTCACGCCGGTCAACGATGCGCCCGTGCTGACCGTACCCGGCACGCAAACCGCTACGGTCGGACAAGCCTTGAACTTCGACCTCAGCGCCACTGACGTAGATCAAGGACAGGCGCTTACCTTTAATTCGAGCAACTTGCCTAACGGAGCTACGCTTACTTCGACGGGCGCAACCAGCCGCCGCTTTAGTTGGACGCCGACAGCGAATCAGGTAGGGACGGTTACGGTGAGTTTCATGGTGAGTGACAGCGGGACGCCGAGCTTGAGTGATACGAAAGCGATTACGATCAACGTGCCAGCCAGTTGGACACAAACCAATGGGCCATTTGGCGGATTGATACAGGACATCGCTGTAAATGGAACGAATCTTTTCGTTGCAACGGAAGGCAGGATATTTCTCTCAACCAACAATGGGCAAAGCTGGAAGACCGTGTTCACACGTCGAAGCGGTATAAACTCTCTGGTAGTGAGTGGGAACCATCTCTTTGCGGGAAGCTATACCAATGTATTTCTCTCAACCGACAATGGACAAAATTGGACGTCAGTCAATACCGGGTTGATCGGCCCGGTGTTCAAAGCCATCAACACTCTAGTCGTGAGTGGGAGCAACCTCTTCGCAGGAACGTCGAAAGGGGTATATCTATCAACCGACAATGGACAAAGTTGGGGGCCAGCCATTAACGGCCTGGGAGAGAAAAACATCGGCTCGTTAACCGCGATTGGAAACAATCTCTTTGCGGGAACTGGGGATGGTTTGTTTCTATCAACCAACAATGGGCAAAGTTGGACCATCGTCAACAACGGGTTGCCTTCCTTTGTGACCTCGCTGGCGGCAAACGGGAGCGGCCTTTTCGCGGGGACATATAACAGTGGCGTTTTTCATTCAATCAACAACGGGCAAAGTTGGTTGGCAGCCAATAACGGGATCATCGGTAATGGTATTTTTTCGTTAGCGGCAGACGGAAACAAAGTCTTCGCAGGTACAACTACCGGAGCATATATCTCTCCCAACAATGGACAGAGTTGGACGGCAATCAATAGCGGAATTACCAGCCAGGTGGTTTCAGCGCTAACCGTGTATGGGAGTAATTTGATTGCCGGGACTGATGGGGCTGGGGTGTTCTTCTCAGCGAATAGCGGGCAACAATGGACGCCGATCAATAATGGGCTGACCGGTCAAGAAGTGTTGTCGCTGGTGGGGAACGGAGCCGATCTATTTGCAGGAACAACAGGCGGCGGCGTATTTCACTCTTCAAACTACGGACAGAGTTGGGTGCCAGTTAATAATGGCCTGACTAATTCATCAACTATCTCTTCACTGATAGTGAACGGTAACAATCTTTTTGCCGGGACGTTTGGGGCGGGCGTATTTCTCTCGACGAATAAAGGGCAAAATTGGACGCCGGTCAATAATGGGCTGGCTAGTCAAACAGTGACCTCTCTGGTAGCGAACGGGAGCAATCTCTTCGCGGGAACAAATGGAAATGGCGGTGTGTATTTCTCGGCGGATAACGGACAGCATTGGACAGCGGTCAACAACGGGCTGACGACGTTGAATGTTAGGTCCTTAGTTGTGAACGGAAGCAATCTCTTCGCAGGAACAGATGGCGGGGGCGTCTTTCGTTCTACCAACAATGGGCAGAGTTGGACGCTCGTAAACAATGGGATCGTTGATAATTACGTTCTTTGCATGGCAGCGAGTGGGAGCAACCTTTTTGCCGGGACAAATGGTGCAGGAGTATTCCGTTCTACCAACAATGGGCAGAGTTGGACGCCTGTTAACAATGGATTGCCCAACTCGACAATATACACGCTCGCCGTGAGCGGAAATAATTTGTTCGTAGGAGCGCATGAGAGCGTATTTCTTTCAACCAACAATGGAGAGAGTTGGTCGGATATCAGCAGCGGGCTTCCACAATTGTTGGCGAGATCGTTGGTTGTTAATGGCAACAATGTGTTCGCAGGTACTGGGGGCGGTTCGGTCTTTGTCAGGCCGCTGCCATAAGGTTGTGCGGGTCACTAAGCCGCGCCGTCCGATCATTTCGCTCAGAGCTTGTAGGGGAAATTCGACGCGCGGCTTTGCGTGCCAGTAGCGCGCGTGAGGTTGATCGCCTGCGTCGTGACGGCAAAGGTTTTGCCCCTTGCCGTGCGGAGGTGAATCAACTCTTTGCGCGTTGGTGTAGCAACCAGCCCGCGTGGCAACCGTAGCGCAATCTGCCGAGATTGCGTTGATGGTGATGAGGCGCTTCGCCAGCAATACGCGCCTTGCCGGATGCGCAATCGTGAGCGGGCATCCGTTCCGCCATAAGGTTCGCACAGCGACGGACGCCATCTCGGCAGATTGCGCTACGGTTGCCACGGCTTCTTTCTCTTTCATCCAATGCGGCTCCCAGCCCGTGACTACGGGCTTTCCCGCAGGGCGATTAGGCCAGTCGTTGACGACTGGTGAAGCGGTGTAAAAACCCATCAGCGCGCTTTAGCGTGCTTCCCTCATCGGCTTTAGCCACGCGGCATTGCGGCTGAAGCCCACCTGAGCAAGGACGTTAAAACCATTAGTCACTACACAAGTATTTGAGCGTTGATGCCAAAGAGTTTAGCGTTCCGAGAAATGAGATTTCCAAATTCTCTTTGACGATTCGCTATTA
>JAYSVR010000636.1:0-2998 GCA_043718445.1 Acidobacteriota bacterium
GACGCGCGAACCGCAGTTGCTGAAAATCGCCAAAGAGAGTTTGCCGACCTTCCCGCTCGACGAACTCGACGTGTTGATCGTAGACCGCATCGGCAAAAACATCAGCGGTTCAGGGATGGATCCGAACATCGTCGGGCGCATAGGCATTCGCGGCGAAACCGATGCCGAAAAGCCGCGCATTAAAGTCATCATCGCTACTGATTTAACCGACGAATCGCACGGCAACGCCTGCGGCATCGGCATGGCCGACGTAGTAACCAAAAGACTCAAAGACAAAATTGATTGGGACGTGACTTACATGAACGGCGTCACGAGCGGTTTCTTTGAACACTTCGCCTTGCCGATTGTCGCGCCGACTGATCAAAAGGCTTTTGAATGGGGCATCCGCGCCAGCCACGATCCGCGCCGTCCGAAACGCATCGCGCGCATCAAGGATACGTTGCACTTGAGCGAGCTTTATCTCTCGCCCGCCGCGCTCGAAGAACGCCACCGCAACGTCGAACTCATCAGCGAACCTGCCAGTTTGTTCGATGAGCAAGGCACGATGATCCCTTTTTAAGTTAAAAGTGAACGGTGAAAAGTGAAAGATGGTGAATGCTTTCGGTGACTTTAATTGCTCGCACCTCGGATCACTTTTCACTTTTCACTTTTCACTTTTCACTTTCTCCGCGCTAGTTCAGTCTCAGCGGCGATAAAGCCGAACGCAGGCCAATAGCGTCCGCTGACGATGCGGCGAAAGTATTCTTCGGCTTTGGCGCGATTGCCGTTATAGAGATGCCAGTTGCCGAGTCCGTAACCCACCGTAGCGATTTCGAGGTCAGTCGCTTTTTCGAGATTGACGAGTTCGCTTTCCTGTTTTTTGCCTTGATAAAACAACAGCCGGTCGAAATAAGACTTGTTTTCTTTGACCTTCATCGTCGGTGTAATGCGCGCGAGGATGCGGGCGGCATCGGCTGGTTTGTTCAAGCGGCGATAGGTCATATACAGCCAATCGCTGACGGCGATGAGGGAATCGTCTTCGCCGGATTTTTCGGCTACGACATAACACTTTTCATAAGCCGCAGCCGCTTTGCTGAGATTGCCTTTGAGGTAATGCGCGAGGCCGAGGTGATACCAGATGTCGAAATCGTCGGCCTTGAGTTTCGCGGCTTTTTCCATATCGCTGACGGCCTTGTCGAATTGCCGCGTCGAGAGGTAACGATGTCCGCGATGGCGATAGAGCATCGCGTGTTTGGCATCTATCGTTAAGCCGCGCGTATAAGTTTCAATCGCGGCGTGATAACGCCAGATGTTGGCCTGAGCTTTGCCGAGCGCGATGAGGGCTTCGATATTTTTCGGGTCGGCGGCCAGTTTCTTTTCGGCGGCGGCCACCTCGCCTTTCTCATCGGCTTGGGCGTAATGCTTCGCGCCCAACGGTGAAACGAGTTCAGGGGTGGTGGCGGATGTTTGCGCCAGCGCCAGCAGCGTCATTGCTGCGTTGAGTAAGCAAGCTAAAAAGCAGCGCATTATATTTCTCCTTTTGCGTTGTGGTTGAATCAATCATCGCGCAGCGCGTACCCGGTTAGCTTGTCAAAGCTCCGACTCACTCGTAGTATGCGCGCGCTCTCACGTTCACTCTAGTGTAATGCAAAACACTGACGGAATTCAGTTGATCCCCCTTAAACATTTGCCGGAAGTTCACCCCGGAGATGATCTTGCCGCACTGATTGGCATTGCCGCACAAGATGGCAGGCTGACGCTGCAAAACGGCGATTGCCTCATCGTCGCACAAAAGATCGTTTCCAAAGCCGAAGGCCGATTGGTTCAATTGAGTTCTGTCACGCCTTCCCTGTTTGCCCAAGAGATCGCCGCACAACAACAGCGCGATCCGCGTTTGATCGAAGTCGTCTTACGCGAATCAGCCGGAATTGTGCGGATGAATCCACACGTACTGATTACTATCACAAAGCACGGTTTTATCTGCGCTAACGCTGGCGTAGATCGCTCGAACGTCATCGGTGAAGATTGCGTAGCCCTCCTGCCCATTGATCCTGACGCTTCGGCGCGCGCGCTGCGCCAGCAATTGGCTGAAAGTCTGCAAATCGAAGTCGCGGTCATTATCACCGACACCTTTGGACGCGCGTGGCGCGAGGGCCTCACGAACGTCGCCATCGGTGTCGCGGGTATGAAACCGTTAAGCGATTTGCGCGGCGACACTGATGATTACGGCAAGCCCTTGTCAGCCACCGTGCTGGCAATCGCTGATGAAATTGCCGCCGCTTCAGGGTTGCTGATGCGAAAGACCGCGCGCATCCCCATTGTTATCGCGCGTGGTTGTCCGCTTGAGTACGGCGAATATACCTCCCAATCGTTAATTCGCCCGAAAGAGCAAGACCTCTTTCGCTAAATTTGGCGCTGAGACCGGTGTGTGGCTTCGTTTCCCGTCCCCACAGGAAGGGAAAAAACAAATCCCCGTAACTCACTCGCGCTAACATTGCGCATTCGTCTGTCGATCCGGCGCCGCCCGATTCATGGCAATTAGGCGGCGTTGTTGACGATGTGCGATGGCGGGCAAGTTACCTATACCCCCTAACGCAACAATGATTACTGCTCTTGCCGGAGGTGTCGGCGCAGCCAAGCTGTTAGAAGGCTTGGTGCGCGTGATGCCGCCCGAAAACCTTTCGGTCATCGTCAACACCAGCGATGACATTCAAATGTTTGGCCTGTACATTTCCCCTGACGTAGACATCGTGACTTATACGCTGGCCGGTCTCGTGAATCCGGTGACCGGTTGGGGCTTGGTGAACGATACGTTTTATGGCCTCGATTCGCTGGTCAGGCTTTATGACAGCGAACGCTGGTTCAATCTGGGCGACCGCGATTTAGCGACTCATATCTATCGCACCGATCAATTGCGACAAGGCAAAACGCTCACTGAAATCACGCGCCGTATTTGCGAATTGATGGGAGTCACAACGCGCATCTTCCCCGTCACCGACGCCTTTGTGCCGACCACGAT
>JAYSVR010000637.1:0-8971 GCA_043718445.1 Acidobacteriota bacterium
GATTGGATTCTGCACGCCTGATTCGTACGTGGCGTTGATGTATCCCAGCAGCAGTACCTGGTCTGACGGGTTGCCGAGCGCATCCACGTGCTGACTGAGCGTCATCTCGCCGCTGGTCAGCGTTCCTGTTTTATCGCTGCACAAGACATCCATGCTGCCGAAGTTTTGAATGGCTTCCAGATGTTTGACGATGACCTTTTGCCGCGCCATATGCAGCGCGCCGCGCCCTAGCGTGACGGTCGTAATCATCGGCAAAAATTCCGGCGTCAAACCCACCGCGAGCGCCAGCGCAAAGAGGATGGATTCCAGCGGATTGTGCCGCATCACAATGCTGATCAGCACCACGAAGAAGACCAGAAAAAAGATGGTCTTCATAATCAGGTAGCCGAACTGTTTCGAGCCGCGTTCAAATTCAGTCTCGGGCGGTTTGGCAGAAAGACGCGCGGCAATATCGCCAAAGGCCGTCGCAGCGCCCGTCGCCGTGACCAACGCGGTCGCGGTTCCGCTGACCACCGAAGTCCCCAGAAAAACCGCGTGAGGATCATTCGCAGAATTCTCTGTCGTCGCGGCAATCACGGCTTCTTTGGCGGCGGCTTCTTTTGCCACGGGCAATGATTCGCCGGTGAGCGCCGCTTGGTTGACATGCAAATCTTTCGCTTGCAGCAGACGCGCATCGGCGGGCACGAGGTCTCCGGCAGAGAGCCTGAACACATCGCCCGGCACGACTTCGCGCCACGGCAATTCAACCCATTTGCCATCGCGCAGCAGGGTGGACTTAGCCGCCACTTGTCCGCGCAAGCGTTCAGCCGCGCGTTGCGAATGCCACGTCTGAAAGAAATTGATGACGATGCTGACCACCACCATCAACGCGATGATCGTGGCGTTGACGATCTCACCGACAAAGGCTGAGACCGCGCTGGCAATCAACAGGATGATGACTAACGGGTTCGCAAAGAGCAGCAGAATCTGGATCAAGCCTGCTGAACGCTTAGCGGGCGCTTGCTCATTGGGGCCGATTTTCAGGAGTTGCGCTTTGGCTTCCTGCGTGGTCAGACCGAGTGCTTCAGGGGTTGCCTTTTCGGTGGTGGCGATGGTTCCAATTTGCTGCCTGCTCATAAGGTTTACATTTCTCATAGGCTACTTTCCCTTAGCCGTTACTTCCTGTTGAATAAGCAACTGATCTTCGACACGAGCCACGCCCGGCGAAGACAACGCAATGCGTTCAGCTTCTTCGCGTTCGGCCCAATTGCGTACATGGCCGTTGAGCGTAACGATCCCGTTCCCCACCCCGACTCGAATCGGCGATTTTCCAGCGGCGTCATTCGATTACCAACCGCTCGCCTTTGAATGATTGAAATGCTTCTTTGAACATCGCGCGGTGATGCGTCTCGCGTTCGAGCGCCAGCCGGAAACTGGCGACGGCGTCTTTGCGTCCGTCTTCCTGCGCTTCGCGGATGAAGCGCGGATACATCTCTTCGATCTCTTCGTCTTCGCCGTTGGCCGCGTGGTCAAGGTTTTCAATGGTGGTTTTCACCCCGCTCGCGACGCGCAAATGATTGACGCCGTGAATCGCCTCGGCTCCGGCGGCTTCTAAAAACAACTGCGCAATTTCGGGGAAGCCCTCTTCCATCGCCTGCATCGCAAACGCCGTGTAATCGAGCCGCGCTTTCGCTTCACCCGCAATCGCGGCTTTCAGATTGGTGACAGTCTTGGTCATGGTTCGCTCCTTCTCGTAAACGGTAATTTCAGCCCGCGTAAGCTGGCTTGCCTGTCATCAAGCAAGCCAGATGCCGCTGCCTGTTTGCGGCTTTTGACGCAATTGGCCGCGCTGGTTGCGCATAATTCCACACCCTTTCACAACATTGGCGAGGCATATCAATTGCTCTTCATTAGCCGGTAGATGTGACACAAGTAGGAGGAGCAATACGATGAACAAGTTAATGAAAATCCTGATTGCGTATGATGGCTCTGGCGGAGCCAATGCCATGCTGGATGATTTGCATCGCGCCGGTTTGCCGCGTTACGCCGAGGCCGCAGTCGTCTCTGTCGCTGAGTCTTACGTATTACTGGGCAGCGGATTGGGCGGCATTGCGCCTGCGTTTGCGACAGAGGGCATCAACAGCGTGAGCCGGGCGCGCACGTTGGCTGAACAAGCCGCCGTGCGCTTGCAGGTAGAGTTTCCTGAATGGCAACTGCACCATTCGGCGCTCTTTGGTCCGCCAACGCAAAAGTTGCTCGAAGAAGCCGACGCCTGGCAAGCCGATCTCATGGTGCTCGGCTCACACGGTCACAGTGTGCTGGGGCGGCTCTTTTTCGGCAGCGTCTCGCACAACGTCATTCATCACGCGCCATGCTCCGTGCGCATCGCGCGCGGTTCGCACAAAGAAGCCAGCGCGCCCATTCGCCTCATCGTGGGCGTAGACGGTTCGCCGCATGCTGAAGCCGCCCTCAACGCAATCGCCGCGCGCACTTGGCCGTTAGGCAGCGAAGCCCGCATCGTCAGCGCCTATCATTTGCAAAGCCAAAATGTCGAGCCGTTGGAATATCACGAAAACGCCGACGCGCAACTGGCGGAATGGATTGGCATCGCACGCGAACGCGCCGAAACCATCGCGGCTGGCGCGGCGGCGCGGCTCTTACCCACGGGGTTGCAAACTTCCATCGTGGTTAAAGAGGCCAGTCCGAAACAGTTGTTGCTGGACGAAGCCGAAAGCTGGAAAGCCGACAGCATTTTTGTCGGCGCGCGCGGCTTGAGCGGTTTCGAGCGCCTGTTGCTGGGCAGCGTTTCAACCGCCGTCGTAACGCGCGCGCACTGTTCGGTCGAAGTCGTGCGAACACACACGTAAAACGCGGAGCCACCATGAACAACACCTTTTGTGAGCGCGTCATCGCCGCTGCGCAAGCGCGTCCTGACAAGATCGCAATGATCGCGCCCAGCAAAGACGGCGCGGAAACGATCACCTTCGGCGTGATGCTCGAACAGATTCGCAGCCTCGCCTATCGCAAGAACAGATTGGCTTCGGCGACCGCGTAGCCCTGCTTGGCGAAAATCATCCGCACTGGTCGCTGGCTTATCTCGGCGCGTTGTTTCGCGGCGCAGTCGCCGTCCCACTCGATCCTGCTTCCACTGTCGAAGCCTTGACGCACTTCCTCAGCCGCGCCACCGCGCTCGTAGGCGTGCCGCGCCTTTGGTATCTGTTTCATAAAAAGATTTTCGATCAGGTCAAACAGCAACCCGCGCCGGTGCCTTGGCTGTTTGCGGCGTTGTTGCGCGTGAACGGCTGGTTGCAGGCTGGCTTTAACCTCAACGCAGGCAAGTTTCTTTTCAAACGCATTCACGCAGGCTTCGGCGGCAGATTGCATCTAGCCGTTTCTGCCGGAGCGAGTTTCGACGCCGATGTCGCGCTCTTGCTGGCGATGCGTGCCAGCGCCGCCGGATTGCGCGCAGGCCGCATCCTCAATCTTTATCCCGAAGGCCAGCGCACGTTCGACGGCGCGCTCGGCGAATTCCGTCACGGCGCAGCCATTCTCGCCACCGAACTTAACCTGCCCATCGTGCCCGCCGCGCTCGACGGCATGCAGCGCGTCTGGTCGCGCGGTTCTAAACTCATTCGCCCGGCGCAAATCACACTCAACTTCGGCGCGCCTTTCATGCCAGCCGAAGCCATCACCGCCGATGTGAACGGAGAAGCGCGTTATCAAGCCGTCACGACGTTGCTCAAGCAGCGCATTCAACAAATGCTGAACGAATCGCGGAAATTACAAAAGAGGTAAACGACCATCAGACTCAGCTTCTAGACGTTCTCGGCATGACGCTCGAAGAAAGCGAGGCCGATGCCTGCGAGTTTGAACACCTGCTGGCGCGCGGCGTAACCGATGCGATCTGCACGCTGCTCGGCCATCCGCGTTTCTGCCCGCATCAACACGCCATTCCCGCTGGCGATTGCTGCCATCAACGCGAAGACCGCGTGAACCCGCTCGTGACTTCGGTTGACCAACTCAAGATCGGCGAAGCAGCGCGGCTGGCTTATTTGAGTGCCGCGCAATTTTCGCGCATCCAAAAACTGGCCGCGCTCGGCCTCACGCCCGGCGTCACGCTCAAGCTGCAACAGAAATTCCCCTGCCTCGTCGTGCAATGCGAAGAAACACAGATCGCGCTGGAACAAGAAATCGCCCGCGATATTTACGTTTGGCGAGCCACTGAAAGCTAAAGTCGCGCGCCTTCGATCAAAACTTGCTTCCTCCGCTAAGGCGTGCGAGCATTCAATTCGATGCAAATTTAGTACGTGAGGAGATTGTGACCATGCTAGTTCTGAACGAAGACATTCATTCCCTATCGGATTTCAAACGCAACACCAGCGAACTCGTAGAGCAAATGGAAGAGACAGGCCGCCCGGTCGTGCTGACCGTCAACGGCAAAGCCAAGCTCGTAGTGCAGGACACTGAGAGCTATCAGAAAATGATGGATACGCTTGAAGACGCAAAGACCATGCGTGCGTTAGCCAACGCGCGCGCTGGCAAGGGTAGACCCGCACAGGATGTGCTGGAAGAAATTCGCGCCATTCTCAAACTTCCCGCCGAGGCTAAAAGGGCGAAACGATGAGTTACCAGGTCGTCATTGATGAAGAAGCCGAACAGGAAATGAAAGAGGCTGCGCATTGGATAGCCCAACACGCGCCTGAGACGGCGGCGCTATGGTATTTCGACATCGCCAAAGCCATCGAATCTTTGCAGGACTCTCCGGCGCGTTGCCCGCTCGCGCCCGAAAGCCGCACCTTCGGCGACGATATACGTCAACTCATTTTTGGTAAGTACCGCATTCTTTTCGTAATTGATGATGAAGTAGTCAGGGTGTTGCGCGTTCGGCATAGCCGCCAAGATACGCTGAGGCCAGATGACTAACTTCAAATTGATTCTGGAGGCAAAATGATTCCCCAATCGGATATTCAGAAGACAAACAACCGCCGCCTTTCCTCGCTTATAGGCGTAACTTTTGAACACAAGGGCTGTGGTGAGGCAATTTGGGATGAAGATGCTGAAAACCTTGTGTGCAAAACTTGCGGTCATTCTGCAAGCGTGCCGCTTAAATATCTACCCAGTAAATGGAAATATCTATTAGTTATTCCTATTGCGTATTCTCTTCTTATTTTTA
Source organism: Acidobacteriota bacterium (assembly GCA_043718445.1). Lineage (GTDB taxonomy): Bacteria > Acidobacteriota > Blastocatellia > RBC074 > RBC074 > JACPYM01. Next base: position 5,153 of record JAYSVR010000637.1, read on the forward strand.
CCCTTTACTTCATTAAGTTTGGCAGTTTTGGCGGCGGTCTTTCTTCAGACCAAGCAATATGGGGGCAATTCGGAGACTATGTCGGTGGCTTGTTAAATCCGACATTTAGCTTGGCAGCACTTGTAGCAGTTATTTACACACTTCGCTTCAACGCCGACTCGATAAGAATCTCAGCGAAAGCAGTCAGTGATGCTAAAGATTCCCAAATGAAACAAGCTATTTCTGAGGCACAAAGCAACTGTTTCAAAATGCATGAGCTTTGGTTATCAGACCACATGCGTCGAAATCGAGAAACTGCACATCCGCCTCTAGTCAGACTGAAGAAAGCCGATTTGATGCCAGCAAATGGCACTCGTCGTCTAGTGTCCACACCAACCGGAGAGGAACTCCCTTCTATCGAGGTAGTTTGTCACTTCTTTCGAGACATCACAATTTTTCTGGAAGAGGGGTTAATTGATCCTGTTCTAGCTATTAAACTCTTCAAAGAAGATGTTGATCATTGGATACCGATGACGAGCCTTGTGGACTTTGGAGATAATAAAGAGTGGTATCAGGCTGGTGCAGGTCGAGCACAAGAAGTGTTTGAAAAGCACGCGACTATGACGAAGAAATGAAAAGTTACCGCGTCGCCACCTTCACACCATCCGCAACTTGATTGGACGGATGCACAATCACTTCCACGCCTTCCGCCAAGCCTTTCAGCAACTCCGCTTCCATCGCCGTGCGTTGGCCGATCTCGACGGGGCGTTCACGCGCGAAGCCTTGTTCGATGACGAAGACATGCAAATCAGCGCCGCGCCGGAAGAGCGCGCTTAGAGGAACTTTCAGCGCCTCTTGCGCTTCCCACAGCACGATGCGCGCTTCGACGCGGTAGCCGTTACTGAGCAGCGAAATTGCTCCGCCGCCAAAAAATTACGCAGCCCTTGAGGATTTCTGCTCAGGCCAGAGCGACGTTTTCCGCAAATCTCTTGCGTCACTGCGTCAATTCGCGCGGCATCTGATTTGCACCTAAAAAAAGCGAGGAATATATGAAAGAACCGAAAGCCCTTCGACTACAACTCACGACGCGCTATGCCGAGTTACGCGAACGACTGGCGCGCATCAGCAACGACGAACGCCGCGCGAGCGAACCGCTTGACGCCGATTTCGCCGAACAAGCCGTCGAACGCGAAAACGACGAAGTACTCACCGCGCTCGACGGTTCGATTCGCGCCGAGATGGCGCAACTCGAAAAAACGCTGGCGCGTTTAGACAGCGGCGATTACGGCGTATGCGAATCGTGCGGCCAAGCGATTGCGCCCAAGCGGCTGGAAGCCTTGCCCTTCGCTACGCGCTGTGTGACGTGCGAAGAACGGAACGCATAGCGCACGGGATCGGCAAGAATTATGAGCTTACGCAAAACCCTGAATCTGCCCAAAGAACACGGCGCGTGGGCGATGTTGTATGTGCCCTTCGTGCTGGGCGTGTTAGTCGCGGGTCGCATCAACCTGCCTGTCCCCTTGCTGCTGTTGACCGTCACCGCGCTTTTCATCTCGCGTGAATCACTCCTGATCTGGTGGCGGGCGAGACGGCGCAAACGTTCAGCACCTGATGCCGCGCGCATGTTGCTGATTTATTTTTCGCTCGCTGCTGTGGGAGGGCTGTGGCTGTTATTCGGTTATCGGCTGTGGTGGCTCGCGCCGTTGGGGTTGTTTGGTTTGGGCTTGCTCACCCTCAATGGCAATCAGGGCGCGCAATTGGCGGATCGTTCGTTGCGCAACGAGTTGCTGGCGATTGTCGGCTTAACGCTGACCGCGCCAGCGGCTTATTACGCAGCAAGCGGTTTATGGAACGAGCGCGCCCTCTGGCTCTGGGCCTTGAGTGCAACGTATTTCATCAGCAGCGTTTTTTATCTCAAGCTGCGCGTAGCGCGGCTGCATCCGCGCGGACAGAACGCGGCGTTGCAAGCCGGACGTCATTGCCTCATCTATCACTCGTTTCTGTTGAGCGCATTGCTGCTGTTGTGGCTGACCGGCAGCTTGCCGATATTCGCGCTGGTAGCGTTTGCTCCCGCTGTCGCTCGCGCTTTTTGGGATCTGATCAAACCCACACAGCGCATCAACCTGACGCGCGCCGGTATTTTCGAAATCGCGTATTCGCTCGTTTTTCTCACCTTCATCGCCCTCTCATTCCGCTGGCATTAACCATGAACAAACCTCTCGCCACACCACTGACAACGTTAGACGCCAACGAAGCCGTAGCGCACGTGGTTTATCGCCTCAATGAAGTCATTGCGCTTTATCCGATCACGCCTTCATCGCCGATGGGCGAATGGGCTGACACTTGGGCGACGGCGGGAACGCCCAACCTGTGGGGCACGGTTCCCGCCGTCGTTGAAATGCAAAGCGAAGGCGGCGCGGCGGGTGCAATTCACGGCGCGTTGCAAACCGGTTCGCTGGCGACGACGTTCACCGCGTCGCAAGGGCTGCTGTTGATGATTCCGAATATGTACAAGATCGCGGGCGAACTCACGCCCGCCGTTTTGCACGTAGCCGCGCGCGCACTGGCCGCGCAAGGGCTTTCGATTTTCGGCGACCACAGCGATGTGATGGCGGCGCGCACTCGGCAGAAGCAAGCGCCCACGGCTGACTCAATACTGCGCGCGTTGATAGACGAATCGTTTCGTCATTTCAACGGAACGTTACGAGACGAGGCCGGTCTTTGGCTTCTTCAATGATTCGTTCGCGTGATATTCTCCAGCGACAAGGAAACCATCGGAGGAAAGTTTATGGAATACGCAGTCGTCATCACGAAAGAGCCAACGTCACGCTGGCAAGCAATAGTGCAAGGCTGGCCTGATTGCATAGCCGAAGCGGAAACGCGCGAACAGGTAATCGCCGCCATCAAAGCGCGCCTAGTCGAACGGGTGCGCCACACCGAAGTGATACACATCGAAGCCCCTGCTCCCACGCTGTCGGCGCAAAGTTCCAATGGCGCGGCGGCATATACGACCTTCGCGGAAGAATGGCCGGACTTCGGTGCCTTCCGCGACGACCCGACGCTGGATAAATTGTTTGACGAAATCGAACGTCGCCGCGATGCGCACTTGGCCGAGGTCTAATCATGTTTCTTTGGGATTCAAACATCCTGCGCCATCACAATCAGGCGCATCCGACGCTGCAAGCCTGGTTACAACGGATTCCGCGCAGCCAAATCGCGCTTCCATCAGTCGCCGTAGCTGAAGTGCTGCGCGGCAGGTGCGAATTCGCGTTGAAAGCTACGCCTGCGCAATTCGAGTTTGCACACGCACAATTACTGAATGAGATGCGCGTCTTGCGGCGCTTCAGAATCGTCTTCCCCGACCAAGCCAGCGCCACCGAACTGGCAGCCTTGCTGAAACAACACGCCAGCCGGAAACGCTACGCCGATGTGATGATCGCCGCGCTCGCCCGCGCCGGAAACCACATTGTCATCACGCGCAATCAAAAAGACTTTGTTGATCTGTTGCCGAAACAGCAATTGCAAAACTGGATTGACGAACCACCTACAAATTAAGCGAACTTCCTGATCTCATGTTGAAAAAGCTGTAGTGGCGTTTACAATGCCTCTCGCCCTACAGTAGTGCGGTTCGATTTATTCTTTAAATCAACAAGCGGTAAATCAGTGATCCCCAAGTAATCGCACGACGGATAAATCTCTAAGCAACAAACCCCGTATCAAAAGACTTTCTCGATATCACCGTCTAAGAGGCTATCCGGGAACTTTTCGTGCTTCTATCTCCAATGATTCCAGCGGCTTAGTATAATTGAATGTGGGCTTAGGAGCCGGAGCTAGACGACG
>JAYSVR010000638.1:0-29634 GCA_043718445.1 Acidobacteriota bacterium
GACACGCGGGGAACTCCGCGCTGGTCTGTCGTCAAGCCAGAAGCGTTGCCCGCATTGAGCGCCGGGCTGCCGCCGAGCAAGGCATGTGTTGGCGTCGTACCACCGTTGAGCGCAAGCGGGCCAAGACGCGGAGTCGCCGTCGTGATGTCGGTTGCTGCGGGCGTAAACAAGCCGTTGAAATTGTCGCTCAGATTGAAGTCATTCGTCGTGACAGTTGCTGTGCTACCGAATTTCACCAAATTGTTTGGCGTGTTGTTGGCGATGATGCTGTTGCGGAGCGTTGTCGTGGCAGACGCTCCTGCTCCAGGGCTGACCCTTGTGGAAATGCCGCCGCCGCTTCCTGTCGCCGTATTGTTGGCAATATTGTTGGCAATGGTGCTGCCGATCACCTCCAATCTGCTATTGAAGTCGCTGCTCGTACGACTGGTGAAATTCTCAATACCACCGCCGATGGCTGCGGCATTCCCACTGACGGTGCTATTTACCAAGCGCAAAGTATGCACATCGCCATTGATAGCAATCCCACCGCCGCCATCGTTGGCCTTGTTGCCGCTAAACGTGCAACCGGTAAATAGCCCCTCAGCGAACTCCAACAACACTCCACCCCCGTCGCTGCTTGCTTGATTGCCGGTTACATGAACATTGGTCAGCGTCAGAAAACTTCGGCTGTAGATGCCACCGCCGCCGAAGGGGCCGGTATCACGCCCGTTGCTGATCGTCAGGCCACTGAACGTGACGTTCGACAGGCCTCCCACAATGTTGAAGATGCGAAAGTCCGCCGCCGAATCAGATCGCCGCACGGTCAGCAGATTTGCGCCGGGGCCGTTGATGGTCAGGTTTGCACTGATGGCGAGTTCGCCCGAGGTGAGCGCAATCGTCCGTGGCGTACTGAAAAACGGCGTAGCAAAGGTGATGGTGTCATCGCCCGCCAGCGCATTGGCATCCAGAATGGCCTTGCGCAACGAACCATCGCCGCTGTCATTGGCGTTGGTTACGGTGAAGGTCGCCGCCGCGTCGCGCGCACTCGACGGGAGCTTGGCCGTAGCCTCGGCGCGCTGCGCCTGCCAGCCAGCGAGACTCAAGCTGAAAAGAATCAACGCGCCGATGATAACGCGCAGATTGCGCACTACGACCAAACGGGTTTGTCTGACGGACAAATGACGGTTCATAGGGGAAAGCTCCATTGGGTTTGACAGCGACCATTGTGACGGTTGATGTGCGATGGCGGGAACTTTCCGGCATTCACGAGGTAAAGGCAATACTGCGGGCGCAGCTTCCCAACTTTCCCATGCCTCAGGTAAACTCCGCGCCGTCGTTCCGGCACAATCCAATTTTCAAGCAAGCGAACTCTTCCGTCGCTGCTGTTTTGGTTGGGCAGAAACATAAACCCTTTCACTTCCTCAGCGGAGTCAGCATGGATTCACCTGATTACGATTCGCCCTGGAAAGATTTGCTCGATCATTATTTCGAGCCGTTCATGGCATTCTTTTTCCCTGACGCTTATGCCCAAATTGATTGGGCCGGCGGCGTAGAATTTCTCGACAAAGAGTTACAGAAGATCGCCGCCGACGCAGCCCTCGGACGCCGCACCGTAGACAAGCTCGTCAAAGTCCGTCTGCTTTCAGGCGCTGAGGTCATTGCCTTGATTCATTGCGAAGTGCAGGGCACGCGCGAGACTGATTTCGCCGAACGCATTTACACTTATCATCACCGCATCAGCGATCGTTTCAACGAGCGCGTCGCCACCTTCGTCGTGTTGACCGACCGGCATAAACGCTGGCGTCCGCGCGAATACCAATATGAATTGCTGGGTACGCGGCTCTCGCTCAGGTTTTCGAGCGTCAAGTTGCTCGACTATCAAAACCGCGCAGCCGAACTGGAAAGCAGCGCCAACCTCTTTTCTATCGTCGTACTCGCGCATTTGCGCTTGCTTGAAACGGCGCGCGACCCGCAACAACGGCTCCATTGGAAGCTGACGTTGACCAAGCTGCTGTATGAGCGCGGTTACAGCAAACATGAGGTGATAAATTTGTACAAGTTTCTCGACTGGCTTATCTTTTTGCCGACAGAGTTACAACACGCTTACAACGTGGAAGTTGATCGCATCGAGGAGGAACACAAAATGCCTTATTTATCCTTAAGAGAACGTGAAGCCGTCGCCACAGGGCTACAGCAGGGCGTGCAGCAAGGCGTGCAGCAAACCAGCGAAAAGTTTGTGTTACGTTATCTGGCAAAAGAAGTCGGCGCATTGGATGCCCCTACCACCACTGCCATCAAACAATTGCCGCTTGAGCGCCTGACCGAGTTGAGCGATGCGATGTTTGATTTCAAGAACGCCAGCGCACTGACCGCGTGGCTGAATGAACAGGCGCGTGCAGCGATCGCGCTGACGCATTAACGTTGTGACGCGGGCACATTGGCATTGGTGAACGGCGCGCGTTCAAACGTCATCCCGTCGCCCGTCACGCGCGGATCGCCTGCGTCAGTCAAGATTTTCATCAACTGCGCCGCCAGCTTTGCGCGCGTCTTGCCATAACGCGCATCCGCCGCGACGTTCGTCATTTGATAAGGGTCTTTTTTCAAATCGTAAAGCTCTTCGCCTGCGCGCCGCGCGAAAGCTCGTTCATAAAACGGCTTCCCTTGCGGGTCGTTACGATGCGCGACGAGCCACGCTTTGGTCGGACTCGCATCCATATCGGCAAACGCGGCATAAGTGTCTGCCTCCAACGCTTCCTGCGAAGGTGTGTTCGTCTCGGTCAACGTATTCGGATTGCCCAGCGGCCAGCGTTCAGGCTTGAAGTTGCGGATGTATAGAAAGTCATTCGTCCGCAAGGCGCGTTGCGGATAAGGCAGGTTGTCGTTGGCCAAGGCTACGTGGCGTTCGCGTCCGGTGATGACGAACTCGCGCGACTTATCAATCAGACCGCTTTGATTGGATTGCATCAGGTTCAGCAGGCTGCGCATATTCATGCCTGCCGGATGCGCGACGCCTGCGACATCCAGCATCGTCGGCGCAAGGTCGGGAATGCTCACCAAGTCGTCAATCACACGCGCTTTGCCTTTAATTCCATTGGGCCAACGCATCGTGAGAGCTACGCCCGTGCCGAAATCGTAAAGGTTGCACTTGCCATTCGTGACGCCGGGCATGCCGTGATCGCCGCTCACGACGACCAACGTATTCGCCGCTTCGCCGGTTTCTTCCAACCGTTGTAACAGCACGCCAACGTAAGCATCCCACGCCTGCGCTTCGCCGAGATAATCGCTTACGTCTTCGCGCACTTCAGGTACGTCGGGCAAAAACGGCGGCAACTTCCCTTTCAACGAATCAGGTTCAATCGCCCACAGCTTTTTGCCGGAGCCTTTGATCCAGCGCCGATGCGTCGTCGTACTGCCAAAAAAGTAAAGCCACGGGGAACCAGCTTTACGCGCCGCGAGAAACTGATCGAAATTTCCTCTGACATCGTCGAGCAACCTGCCGCGTGCGGCTTCGAGCGATTGGCCTTCGCTCATCAGCTTTGTGACGTTTTCAGAAAAGTCATTCGACAGCCGTCCGGCTTTTTCATAAGCGTATTTCCCTGCCCCGAACGGAGCGTCAACCGGCGTGCCGGGACTCCACACCTTGTGCGATTCGCCGATGTGATAACCCGCGTCGCGCAAGAGCAGCGGCCAACTCGGAATCGCCGCGTCCCATTCCGCCGTATGCAAAATCGCGCCGCGTCCGGTGTTGAAAAAATACCGCCCCGACATCAGCGAACTGCGGCTCGGAGTACACGACGGCGCATTCACGAAAGCGCGACGAAACAGCACGCCCGCGCGCGCTACGCGGTCAATGTTCGGCGTCTTGACGACCTGATTGAGCGAAGGGAATTTTTCGAGCGTAGCGTAAATGCTCGCATAACGTCCCCAATCATCGGCGAAGCAAAACAGGATGTTGGGACGGGCAAATTTTTGCTGGGCAAGGCTGCGCGGCGTTTGCCACAGGCAAGTCAACAAGCCCAAGGCAATGAACAGAAGGCGAACGAATTGTTTTTGCATAACGGACTCTCGTCAAGGATTTGATGAAGCGCCGTCAGCATAGCGATACCAAAACTTTCCGTAAACCAAACCACTTTGAGTAGGGCGGATTACTAATCCGCCCTACTCACGCGAGCTAACGAATGGTGATCGTTACGCTATTACTGGTGAAGCCGCCGCGCGTGACCGACAACGTATAGGTTCCCGCCGTGATGGTCGCCGGTAATTGCAGGTTGTATTGATTCAACCCCGTGAAGCCGGGCGCGCGTCCGGCATAAGCGGTGGGAACGATGACGCCGTTCAGCCGTGTGGTGACGCTGGCGGTGACGTTGCCGTCCTGATCGGTAGCGTCGCTGCCCAGCCCCGTACCGAAAAACGCAATAAAGTTTGGTTGGCCGTTGGCTTGTTTCGCGTCGAAAGGGCCAGCCGTGTATTTGATCGCATCAAACGCCGCCGCTGCGCCACCGCCTGAACCGTTCGCCGCAAACAACCCTGCGCCATTGGCGCGCACTATTTCAGTTACGCTGGTTTGCGTCGTACTGCCGTGCGTTACGGTGATGGTCGCCGCGCCGTTGGCCGTGCCTGCCGGAAGCTGAAAATTGATTTGTCCGGCAGAAACGAAAAACAGTGGCGCATCGCGTTCGGTTGCGTTGGCGTCTCTAACCTTCACCGAAACGCCGCCAAGCGAAAGCGGCAATGGCTGGGTCGCAGCGGTCGCCGTCGCGGGTGCGAGGTTCAGGCCAAAAGCCGCCACAATGGTTTTAGGCGCGATGCCATTGGGGTTGTAGCTCGCGGCATTGACGACGGCAAAGGCCGATACATCTTCAGGCTGGAAGAATATGCCGGTGCCGTTGGTGGTGATGACGAGGTTGTTGTTGCTCAAGGTGAGAGATTGCGGGATGCCGAACAATCCATTGAAATTGGTTTGCCACGTGTCGCCATTGTCACGTGACGACTGTATGCCGCTGCCTCCGGCTCCGTGGATGCGATTGCCGCTGACGGCCAGATTGAAAAAGAACAACCCGTTCAAGCGCGTCCAGTTGTCGCCGTTATCGGTGGAGCGATAAACAGCGTTGTTCGTACACAGAAACAAGCGTTCGCCCAGTGTGACCAACGAGCGCGTCAATTGCGTCGCCAGCCCCGTATTGATTGGCGTAAAGGTCGTTCCGCCATCGGTTGAACGAAAGACCCCCGTGCCGTTAGTCGTCGCAAAAATCGTGTTGTCTTTGAACGCTACCGCCCACACGCGCGCCGTCGTCGGCAAACCGCCCGCTACGATTTTGAAACTCGCACCGTTGTCTTCTGAGACGTACAAGCCGTTGCCGTCAAAGCCCAGATAAAGCTTGCCGTTACGAAAGACCGTGGTATTGGGAAACGTATTGAAATCACTGGGCGGCAAACCCGTGCCAAGCCGAGTCCACGTTTCGCCGAGGTCGGTCGAACGATAGAAAGCGAAAGGCTGTTCCAACGCGGCATACAACGTGTTCCCTGCGGCCAATAGGGTGCTGATAATCGCCGGGCTGGGCAGCCCTTGCTTATGTTGTTTCCAAGTCGCGCCAGCGTCGGTCGTACTCCATACGCCGCCGCCGAAGCTGCGTACAAAAAGCCGATTACCGATTTGCGCAAATCCAGCATCGCCGAAATTGTTGAAAGCAGTGTTTGAGCGCAGCCCGCGATTCTTCCGCTCAAAAGTTTTGCCGCCATCCTGCGAACGCGAGACACCGTCCAATCCGCCCAGATAGAGCGTTTGGCCTTCTACCGCGTAGCTGTAAGCCAACAATAACTCGTTTATGCGACTGACTTGCGTCCAGGTTTCGCCACTATCAGTGGTGGCATACACCGCGCCTTCGGTACCGTTCGGATTGGGAACGAAGGCATAAACATCATTGCCGTTGACGGCGAACGCAGTCCCCTGCGCGCTGGCGCTTGCGGTTAATCCCCTGAACGGCATCCACGTTTGTCCGCCGTCGTCAGAAAAACGCGGCGGGCCATTCGCTACGCCGAGAAAAGCCCGAATGCCATTGGATGCAATCAGACTCACGGTTTGTCCGGCAGGCAAGTTCGGATTGAGCTTCACCCAATTCGCGCCATTGTCAGTCGAGCGATAAAGCGACGGTATGGCTTCAGCCAAATTGGTCAAATAAAAAATGCCGTTGTTGAGCGCGATGCGATTGATTAAAGGGCCGCCCAACGTAGCCGGCAAACCCATGCCGCCGCGCGTCCACGCATCGCCGTTGTTATTCGAGACATAGACGTCGTTGCTGAAGGTCACCGCGATGATGTTGTTGCCATTAGTGATGAGCGAATGAATCGAGCGCCCCGCAGGAATGCCGTTGTTGATCGCCGTCCACGTCGTGCCGTTGTTGAGCGAACGATAGACGCCACTGTTGTTATTGGCTCCCGCAAAAATCGCCGTGCCATTCGTCGCCAGCGATGCAAAGCCGCGCCCGTTGGCGAAGAAGTTGCCGTTGATCGCCCACGTTTCGCCGTTGTCGTCCGAACCGAACAATCCGCCGAACGTACCCATCAACAAACGCCCGCTGCTGGTGCGCAACAACGCGAAGGCATTGCCGGTTTCAGGCCCGGCTGATTGCACCCAAGTGGCTTCAGGCGCAGCGAGTTTGTTTGCTGTGTTCGTACTGGCAAACGACGCCATCTCTGTTTCAGGTGAATTGATTTGTCTTTCTGCGCCGCGCGTTTCCCACGGCATACGATAAGACCAGGGCTGTTGCGCACGCGCCGTACCCAACAAACCGAAAATTGACAACACGAAGCCTAAGCATGCGAGTTTTTGCCTGTTCATAATGATTCTCCTTTTTTGGTGATGCGCCGGTTAATGGCGGCGCGGGTGATGTGTAGTGAGTTCCTTTACTTGATTGAAATCGTCACGCTGTTGCTCACCCGCCCGCCGCGCGTGATCGTGAGCGTATGCGTACCCGCCGCGAGATTGGCAGGCAGCGTGAGGTTGAATTGATTGAGTCCGACGAAACCGGGCGCACGTCCGGCATAAAGCACTGTCGCGGCTTGTCCGCCCATGCTGGCGGTGACGCTGGCAGTGACGCTGGCATTGACGTTGCCGTCGGTGTCAGTCGCATCGCCGCCCAAGCCTGTGCCATAGACCGCGAGGATGTTCGGTTCGCCGTTCGCCTGTTTCGCGTCGAACGGCCCCAACGTGTACCTGATCGCATCGAGGGCCGCCGCCGCGCCGCTGCCTTGAGCATTGGCGGTGAAAATTGCCGGAGCCGTTGCGCTGACGTTGATTTCGCCCGTCGCGCCTACGCCGTCGGCATTAGTGATCGTGACGAAGGAGGCACCTGCGGCTGTGCCTGCCGGAATTTGAAAATTGATTTGCCCGCTCGAAACGAAAAACAACGGCGCAGTTCGTTCGACCCCTTCGCTGTCGCGGATTTTGACTGTTGTGCCCGCCAGCGTCGTTGGCAAGGGAATAGTGCTGGCTACGGTCGTGCTTGTCGCCAACGCAGCGCCAAAGGCTGCCACAATGGATTTGTCAGCGAGGTTCGGGCCGTAACTCGCGGCTGAGACTGAAGCGGTGCGATTGACCAGATTGTTACTGACATAGAGGCCGCCGCCATACGTCGCGCCGTAAAGATTCGAGCCGTTCGTGCGAAAAGTCGTGAAGAAACGGTTGTCCAATCCGACGTTGTAAGGTAGCCAATCCTGCCCGCTGTTGGTTGAGCGATAACAGCCCATTGCTGCGTCGCCGCTCGTATAAAGGTTCCCGCCGCCCGCGTGCAGCGTGTAGTAAAACGGCGGCGAAATGCCCTTGTCGGATTGCGTCCAGGTTTGGCCGTTGTCATCCGAACGAAAGAGCGCTTCGCCGAAGACGCCCGCGAACAGGCTCGTGCCGTTGGCGGCCAGAGCGTAGGCATAAATTGCGCCTTCATCGTCTTTGGGTAAACCCGTGTTGACGGCTGTCCAATTTGCGCCGCTGTCGGTCGTACGGAATACACCGTCGCCTTGGGTTCCGACAAAGACGGTTGAGCCAATCGTGGCCATCGCCCAGATGCTGGGGTTGGTTAATCCGTTATTGACGGCGGTCCAGTTTTGCCCGCCGTCGGTCGAGCGAAAGACGCCGTCGGCATAAGTTCCCGCGAACAGATTCGTGCCGCTGGCCGTGAAATAGGAAACCGCGCTCTCAAGCCCCGCCGCGCGCAACCAGGTTTGCCCATCCGCCGAAACATAAACGCCGTTGTCGGTTCCGGCATAGAGGCGATTGTTCTGGCTGAACAAGGCATTGGCGCCTGTGATCGTACCCAAATTGACGCGCGTCCAGGTGCGGCCTTCATCGGGCGAAGTGAGCAATCCTTCTTCGACGCCCACATACAACGTCGTGCCCACTTTCAACGAATCCCATACGATGCGCGAACGCAAGCCCGCATTCGCGGCGCTCCAATTTTGTCCGTTGTCAGTGGAACGATAGACGCCGTAAAAGCGCGAACCCGCAAACAGTTGATTGCCGTTTGCTGCCAGCCCGCGAAAAGCATTCACCGGAAGATTCAAAAACCTGCGCTGCCACGTCCCCGCTTCGTTGATGATTACGCCGCCAGTTGACGTAGCGAGCAATCGGTCGCCCTGCACGACGAGCTTGTAAAGCGCCGTGCCGTTTGCGCCCAAGCCTACCAGTCCATTGCCGAACACGCTCCAGGCATCGCCGTTGTTGTTCGAGGCGAAAACTTCATTAGGCCCATTGCTCACGCCTGTGCCTGCCAGCAAACGTGTGCCGCTCACCGCCAGCGTAGCGATGTTCGTGATGGTCAAGCCCGTATTGATCGCCGTCCAGGTTTGCCCGTTGTTGGTTGAACGGAAGACGCCGTTCGCCGTGGCGGCAAACAGATTCGTGCCGAGGGCTGCCAGCGCATTGACGCGCAAATTCGTCAGGCCGGAGTTGGCGGCTTTCGTCCAGGCCCTGCCCCCATTGGTCGAAATCAACACGCCGCTGCCCGCTGTGGCGGCAAATACGTTCGTTCCGATGCTGGCAAAATCTCGAATGTCAGGGCCGTTGACGCCGCCGTTGTTGGTGAATTCCCACGTCTCGCCGCCATCGGTGGAAAGGAAAATCTGGCCGAAATTTACGCCGGCGAGCAGGTTGTTGTTAAAGCTCGTGAGCGCCAGTGTGTCGTATCCGCCGATGCCCAGCGACGGCGTCCAGGTCAGGCCGTTGTCGGTGGAACGATGCACGCCGTTGCCTGTCACTCCTGCATAAAGCGTGTTCCCGTTCGCCAATAACACATTGACCGTTCCGCCTTCAGGGCCGATTTGCTGCCACAGCCGCGCTGCCGGGTCACGACGGAACAGCGGTTGAGTGGTGAGTTCGATGCGCCGCCTTTCGCAGTTGTCGTTGACTGCCGTCAACGTCAGCCGCGCGCCTTGCAGTTGCCAACGGTGCGTACTCGAAGCGCAGCCACTGCCCAGCACCACGTTGGGCGAGGGATTGTTGAATTGAATCTGATCGCCAGTGATGACGTATGTGCCGCTGTCGTCAATGAAGGTTCCGTTGCGCAACAGCCGGTAGCGCCCGCCCGCGAGCAGCACCAACTCGTATTCGCCACCGAAATAAGCGCGCGTCTCTATCGTTACGGTTTCGGGCAAGGCGGCGACATAAGAGCCCAGTGGAATATCCGTTTGTTCGATGCCACTCACGAACTCAGCCTGCGTCGCAGCAGGGAGCTCCGTCTGAGGGTTTTGGTTGGTGGAGGGCAATAACGATTGAATGCGTTGCCGCGCTTGTCGTTCGTGGGCTCGTTCGCCCGCAGTTTGCGCGCGCGCAGTTCCCAGCAAACCGAAAATTGACAACACGAAGCCTAAGCAGGCCAGTTTTTGCCTGTTCATAATGGTTCTCCTTTTTGTGTGGAGTGGCGCGGGCTTCAGCCGGTGACCCGTTGTGTGGACTTTAGTCCGCTAGTGATCGAAAGCACTGACTAGCGGACTAAAGTCCACACAACGGGTCACAGACTGAAGTCTGCGCCACTAACGAATCGCCACCGTGACGCGATTGGCCGCCTGGCCTGCGACGGTGAATGAGACTTCTGCTTCGCCGCGTCCGGTCAGTGAACGCGGCAAGCGCAGGTTGAGTTGATCTACGCCAATCAGCCCCGGCGAAGCGCCTGCGAACAGCACCTCAGCGTCAGTGCCGCCAACGGTCGCCGTCCAGGGAGCAGCGCCGCCGTGCATCCTGAAGCCCGTGCCGAACAGCACCAGAAAGACCTGATCGCTCACCGCGCCGAAATCAATCGGTAAGGCGACGAAACGATTGGCGACGCTGTCGAATTGCGCGACCGGTTCGTATAACTGCGACCCGTCAGCGCGAATGCGCAGGACGAGGGCAGCCGCGATGCCTTGCGCGTTGGCGTTGGCAGCGAATAAGCCCGGCGCAAGGTTGGCGATGGTTACTTCACCTGCCGCAGCTTGCCCGTCGGCGGCGGTGATGAAGACCGTCGCGCGTCCGAGCGCAGTGCCCACCGGGATTTGGTAATTGACCTGAGCGGCAGAAACGAAAAACAGTGGCGCGCGACGCTCTGTGCCCGCGCTGTCGCGCACGATGACGAAGCTACCGCTGAGGGTCGTCGGCAAAGGCACGGCACTGGCTGCGACAATGTCATTCGCCAAATTTGTGCCGAACGCAGCGACGATGGATTCTGGCGCAACGGTCGCGTTGCTCGCGTAACTCGCGGCAGAAACGTTCGCCAACGCAGCATGTTGCTTGTCGGGATTCGTCGCGGCGTAAACACCGAAGCTGGTCAAGCCGGTGATGAGCGTTTCGCCTTTGACGACTAATGAATTGGCCGCGCGCGCCGTCGGCAAACCCGCATTGATTGCCGCCCAATTCACACCGTTGTTGGTTGAGAAATACACTCCGCTCGTGCCGCCGCTAAACAACGTCGTACCGACTTGCACGATGTCGCTGGCGCTGAACGCAGATTTCGGCGCGCTCCAGGTTTGGCCGTTGTCGTTCGAAAGGAATATGCCTGTCAGAGTCGAAGCCTGTACCGTGTTGCCAATGATGGCGATGCTGCGCACGAGCGGTTCAGGCGTGCCGAGTGAGACCAACGTGAAGGTTGCGCCTTGATCGGTCGAACGATAAATGCTGTTTAAGGTATTGACGATAAATGCGGCGCTATTGGCTGCCATTCGCGTACCGCTTTGGGCGAACCGATTGTTCGTGGGTAGCGCCACGGAATTCACTTTTGTCCACGTGCCATTGGTTTCGCGCGCATAAAGGTCGGCGCGCGAAAACGCATAGAGCTTGCCGTTGAGGGCGGTGATTCCGCTTGGTTCAAAGATGGTCACACCGGCGGGCGGCGGATCATTCGTCCAGGTTTGCCCACGGTCTGCGCTGCGCGAAATGCCGCTGAAACGGCTCGACACATACCACACGCCGTTGAACGCGGCGAAAGCACTGATGACGCGCGTACGCCCGACGTTATTGATCGAATACGCTTTAGCTGTTTGCCAAGTTTGTCCGTTGTCAGTTGACGAATGAATGGTTCCCGACGGCGTATAAGCGATGAGCGTCTCGCCCTCAAGCAAGACAGTTGCCGTCGCGGCTTTCAATCCGCTCTGGCTCGGTTGCCAACTGGTTGCGCCTTGCGCCAACGCGAACAACCCGAAACTCGTACCTGCCATTAACGTCGTGCCGACGCGCGCCAGGCAATAAACCGTCCCGCTATTGGTCAACCCCGCGCCGCCGACATCCGCCCAATTGGTTCCGCTGTTGCGCGCAATGCCGGTTGACCCGGTGGCTGCGTAAAGGTCAGCGCCTTCGTTCATCAGATACAACGCGGCGCTGAATGAGGTAACACTGTCGCCCACGGGCGTCGTCAACACGCCGCCATAAGCCGTCCAGCTTTGCCCGTTGTCGCTCGACGCATAAACCACTGGTGTCGTGGTATTCACAAAATTCGCGCCGACAAAAATTCGGTCGGCGCTCGTGGTCGCGGTCAGCACCGTGATATTGCCGTTGCTGGGCAATCCCGCGCCGCTCGCCGTCCAGCTTTGCCCGCCGTCGGTCGAACGATACAAACAAGGCACGGCGGGCGTAGGCAAAACCAAACCCGCAATCAACGTAGCGCCGCTTACCTCAATCACATTGGCCGTACGCCCCGCGATGCCGTTGTTAAGCGCCGTCCACGTCGTACCGCTCTCGAATCGTTGAATGCCGCCCGTACTCGCCGCATAAAGCTTGTCGCCCGTGATGGCAAAATCGAAGATGGTGAACGTCGTCAAACCCGCGCTCGTCCAGCTTTGCCCGTTGTCTGTCGTACGAAAGACGCCGCCCGTGCCGCCCGCATACAACGCATCATTGAAGCGCACGAAATACCAGATCGTACGGTTGCCAATGCCATTGCTGGTTTCACTCCACGTCTTGCCGCTGTCGGTTGAAACGAATACGCCGCGATTGGCGAGTCCGGCATAAATGCGCGTGCCGTCAACATACAACGCCCGCACATCGGCTTCGTCGAATTGCGCGAGCGAACGCCACTGGTTTTGTTGTTGCAATGAAGCGGCGTGCGATGGCGTTTCAAGCAAAGGCGTTTCGTCGGCGGGCACGGTGATAGTTTCACCCGCGCGCGTGACGATGACGGTTGGCGTTGCGCCGCGTTGCGCCCACACGGGCAAAGCGAAAATTGACAACACGAATCCTAAGCAGGCCAGTTTTTGCCTGTTCATAATATTTCTCCTTTTGTGTGTAAGTTCAGCGCACGAATGCGCGGCTATGGTTTATTCATCGTAAGAGAACTTGCGGCAACTTATGGAGTGCGGTGGCTTGACACCGCTTTCCGTTCGCGGCGATGGGCTTGGGGGTCAGCGAACACTTGCGCAACGAACGTCAAAGCTGTGTCAAAGCCGCAGCACTCCAAAGATGTTTATTTGATTTTCTTGCGCACAAACACACTGTTTGCTGGCAGCGGATTGTGAACGATCATCTGCGTCACTTTGCCTTCATCATTGCGCAGAAAGGTGAAGATAGTTTCCAGCGTGCCACCAACATTTGCGTAAAACGCTGTGTCGTTTTCGGGAGTCAGTTTCAGCTTGGGGCCGTCAGCGCGTTGGCTGAATAAGGTATCGCCTTCGCGTGAGACGATTACAGGTTTGCCGTCTTCAGCTTGATATTCGCCCACGATCGCATCCAGCGCTTTTGCTTCGAGCTTTTTGGGCGTGCGCACTGGCGACAAGTAAGTGCGATGTTGCGCCAACAGTTGCCACGTCTCACCGTTGCGGACGAAGAAAGAAGAAACCCGTTGGCGCATCTCGTTACGATTTTGATTAAGCTCAAAACTCATCAAGTCAATATACGTGGCGACTGCCGCGCGTTGGTCGCCGGTTACCTCAAGGTTCTCGATTCGTGAACTGACCTTCGCCTCAGCCGGAAACTCTCTTACGATAGCTTGGCTGATGCGCATTCCCGGCCCCGTTCTGGGTTCATTTTGCGGATTGACCATTGAAAATGTTGGAGCCAAATAGCGCTCATAAACTTTCGGATCGCGGCGTCCGTAAGCCTCGCTTATTTCAAGCAATATCTTGCCAATTTCTGCTTTCAGCTTGGCGGGATCGTCTTGGGCTGTCGGCGCTTGTGCGTAAAGCAACGTTGCGGCCAACAACAGGCAAACACTTGCTGCGATTATTTTCTGAATGATTCTTTTCATTGGGTTTTCCTTTCAATCAATCAAGTTCGACGAATGGTCTTCGCCGCGTAGTCGGCGGCTGAATTTAGCCGTGGGTATTGAACCCTTGTCATTTCCCAAATCTTTGCACGGTTCCAGCCCGCGAAGGCGGGCGGCGGCATAGAGCCTGGGGTGAAGGCCTAAGCCGCAACCCCAGGACAGTAGGCCAACAGATTCGTTAGCCCGCGAAGCGGGCGGCAGCCGGTAAAGCCATACGCCTTTTCGTGTGACGAACTGTCGCCCGCCTTCGCGGGCTAGCGCCTAAATTTCGCGCTTTCCCTAGGGTTTCGCCCAGCTTCTACGAAGCCGCGCTCCACCCCAGGCTTTATGCTGCCGCCCGCCTTCGCGGGCTGAAAACCAACCGCATGTTTCATGAAAAGATTTGGGTAATGACAAGGGTTCAAAACCCGCAGCTAAATTAAGTCGCCGATTACGCGGCGAAGAAAGCCTTTTCTCGCTCTCTTTCATTCGTGTAAATGCCGCAGCAGCCCATCGCTCGTTGACGAAGTTTGAAGCCCATCATCCCTGTCACGACAGGCGACTGCGACAAGAAGGTGCGGCCTTACCACACGCGCCCTTGTTTCATGTCATAACTAAATTGCGGCTTGGCGTAAGTCTCTTCCACCATTTGAGCGTATTCCTGTGCTTTGGCCTCGCTGAACAGACGTTTGAGCCAGCGGTCAATGTCGTATTCAGCGCGTGGAATCACCGGGTCCATCACGTAGATGTAAGTCCAAGTGCCATCGTCATTGGCTTTGGTCGGACGTAGCACCCGCGTGTATTCAAACGCTATACGCTCTTTGGCAGGCAGTTTCAGTCCGGCGGGCCAAAAGATTTCAAAGACCCATTTCTCGAACTGTTCGCGCTTGTCGGCTTTGATGGTATTGACGGCGACCCAGACTTCATCGTTCTCGACCGCCAAGTGGTGCGAAGCTGTCGGAGCCTTCTGTTTTTTCGCTTTGTCTTGTGCCGCTGCGTGCGAACCGCCTATGACGCATGCCAAAAGAACCAGTGTCATTGTCAGCCAAATTGATTTCATAAGAGCCTCCGTAAAAAGTAGCGCAACCTCGCCAAGGTTGCGTTGATCGTGAATGCGAACCATTCAGAGCCACGAACGCATCATGCATGCGTTGCCGTGAATGCGTTCGATTGCCGAGAGCGCAACTTTGGCGAAGTTGCGCTACCGTTGCCGACGAATTATTTCAACGCGCCGTTTTCGACGACGACTTTGCCGTCGAGTTTTAACGTTGTGCCGGGCAGCGTTAATTCGTAGCCCCACAGCGATTTGTTCTCGCCGCCGTATTGCCGGTTGCCACCGAAGCCAACCGCAACCATGCCAGCCGGCGGGTAATCGCCGCTCTTGGTTTGCGGCCCCAGCACGATGCTGCGATTGATGCCGAGATCAATGAAGCCGAATTCATCTTTGCCTTTTGCGCCTTCGCCCGTGACTTTGTCGTAGGCTTTTTTGAGCGGCTCCAAACCGGCGCGCGCCGTCATCGAAACGAGCTTGCCCGCTTTGAATTCAAGCGTCAGCCCTTCGAGCAACGTCAGTCCCTCGACACTGGTGAACCAATCGCGCTCCACTACTACACGGCCTTCGGCAGTGCCGGGCACGGTCGTCACATAAACCTCGCCCGCTGGCAGCCAGAGCGTCGTCGCGGGGCCGCCACGTTTTTTGTCTTCTTCTGAAATGACGCCATCGCTGACGAAGACGGGGCGCTTTTCGACTTTGACCTTGAGGTCGGTGCCGTTCGGATGCGTGAGATGCACTTCTTTGGCGACGGCCAGCATCTGCCGATATTTCTCGCCGTCGGATTGCAATTGCGTGTAATCAATGTTGACGCCGTCCCAGAAGATTTTGGCTAACTCGGCCTGCGTCAGGTTGTGGCGCGTAGCATTGGCTTTGGACGGATACAAACCATTGCCGCCGAGAAAGATGCTTCTGATGTTGCGCTGGCGGCGCAATTCCTGAATCGGTTCGTTGGCTTTTTGCAGGGCAGCCAATCGTTCCTGCGGAACGTCTTCCATCGGATTGAACGGTTCGCTGTTGACGAGGCCGATGCTGGCATTGACGAGTCCCGCGAGCTTGAGACGGAGTTGATCGGTTTGCGTGTCCCATTTGGCGGGCAATTCCGCCATTGCTTTTTTCTCCCACACGGCATCTTGTTTATGCATTTCCACTAAGGGGAACGCGCCCTGCTTGCGCACGGCTATCATCAGTTCGCGTAGCAATTCATCGTCTTTGACGTCGCCGCTGATTTGCACAATCTCGCCTTCTTTCACGCCTGCACATTGCGCGACGAGCTTTTGCGCAATGGCGGCGTAATCAGGCTTGGGCCGCGCCGCGCCCGCATCGTTATTAGCTGTAGATGCGGGCGCGTTGGAGGACGCAGCAGCGGGTACGTTTTTCTCGGTTGAATTGGTTGACGCGCTGTCACAAGCCGCGCAACACAAGGCGACGACGATCAGCGTGAATAAGGGGAATCGTTGCAGTTTCATATGGTCTCCTGAAAAAAGTGATAACGCTTTGGGCGGCTGTGCCGCAGTGATGTGCGGAAAGGCTGCGCCTTTCCGGCAAGCAACTAAATTTTCTTGGGGCTATGCCCCGAATGTCGTCGGCGTTGCACGCGCTCACAGGAAGCGAATGCGTTGCTTGCCAATGACGCTGAGGGCGTAGCCCCAAATCAATTAGCGCCCCTATCGGAAAGGCATAGCCTTTCCGCACATCACTGCGGCACAGCCGCGAAGAAAAACTACGGCTTGCCCGCCGTCTCGAAATCCAGATTGACCGGAGCCGTCGGCAACGAAGGCAAACTTTTCTTGTACTCTTCGACCTGTTGTTGCCACGCGGCGGCGTTGAGCGTGCGCATGGTTTCGAGCCGTTTGCGCGCCGCTTCTGAAGTTCCCTGATTGGTCGAAGCGACGCTGTTTTCGACGACTTCAAGCGTCCAGTCGTCGAGCCAGACGTGGCCGCGTCCGTTGAGAACGAAGCCGATGCTGATGGCGGCGGCGCGTTCCGGCACGTCCAGCACGATGGTGAACGAAGTCCAGTCAGAGCGTACGACAAAGCCTTCGCCTACGCGGTTGTCGTAACTCAGCCATTCGCCCTGCTGGTGATCGGCAGTGACGCGCATCCACGGATATGCCATGCCGAATCCAACCGTGCCTTTGACCCAGCCCGACAGGCGCACGCGCTTGCCGCGATAGACATCGGCCTTGAGGTATTGCACCAGACCTGTCCCAGCATTGCGCTCTTCATTGAACTTGGACTTGATGAAGGCGCTGGCATTGCCGCCGTGTTTGACGTTCGTGTCTGTGCCTACGAGAAAGTAAGCGCCGCTCTCGCCCGTCCAGCCCGCAGGCGTCACTGTGCCTTCAGTCACATCAAATTGCTGCTGCATCGTGATGACCTTCCAGCCGCTGGGGCGCTTCACCCAGACGTGCATCAGGTGCAGGTATTGCGGTTGCCCGAAATTGCTGGTCGAGACTTCGCGCTTGTTGCAGGTGAAGATCGCCGTGTCGCCCGCAATGCGCACCGTGCCTTTGGTGTGCGTGATCGCGCCCGGCTTAAACGTCTTGAACAACGTGATAAATCGGGCGCGGTCGTACCGTTCGCCGAACTGGTTGTAGTTCAGCAGGTCTTGATCGGTCAGTTGATCCAACTCGGCTACGCCGTTGTTGAGCATCGCGGCGAGCAAGCGGTCTTCGAGTTTGAGAATGTCCGCTTCGGTGGTTTGCGCTACGGCGTTGGTGCAAGCCGCGCACAGCAAAAACAAAAAGGTGAATAGGGGTTTCATGATTTGGTCTCCTTGAGGGAAAGGGGTTAATGAGTGTGATGGGAGTTATGGGAGCGATAGGAGTTATGTGAAATCGTGAGAGGGAAACACTGTGCTCCCATGATTCCCATCGCTCCCATAACTCCCATTGCTGCTCGCACTCATCTCTTATTCGGATCAATGAATTGCGTGTTCGATTGCAACTGCCAGCGTCCATCACGTTTCACCCAGATGCGGGTGAACAGGTGATGTTCGAGCGGGCCGCCTTCCCATTGTTCGGTTTGCGCGCCGCGCACGATGGCGAGGTCGCCGATGATTTCGATGTCGGTGCGGTCGAGGTTGAACACCGCAACCGGCGTAGTGCTGGTGGCGCTCATGCGAAAGCCCGAGAAATCACGTTGCTGGCCGAACTGATTCAATCCGGCGTAATTGCTCGTGAGCAGACGATCAACGGCTGCGCCATCTTTGGCTTTGCGCGCGGCGACTAAGGCTTCTTCGGCCTGACGAACTTCGAGCGCCGCGCCGGTATAACTGAAACTTTCTATCCACGGCTTGATGAGCGGCGAGAGTGCGACGAAGCGTTGCTCGGCAGTGGCTGCGTCAACGGGCGTGCCTTTGGGAAAAGCCTTTTGCAATTCGATCAGCAAGCCGAGTTGGTGTTTGTCATAAAGGGCAGCGGCGAGTTCGCTGGCGCGGCTGAGGGCTACGCCGCCGGTGAACGGATCGTTGTTGCCGAACATCGTGTCGAGTGTGCGCGCGGAGGGCGTCAGGACTGCGCCGGGCACTTGCATACCGAGTTTGATTTGCTTGAGCAAGGCCGGTTGTTTTTCGTTGAGCCAGGCATACATCAAATAGGTTTCGATGACAGCGTTCATCCACGATTTGGGCAAGCGGGCCAACGACTGGTTGCGCAAAGCGCCGACGAGATAGAAATATCCGGCGGCATCGAGAATGACCGGCGTAACCGTTTCGTAACTCAAGCCTTCAGCCGCGAGAGCGCTATTCAATGACGCAGGCATTTTGTTTTTATACATCGCCAGCATGCCTTTGATCGCTTGCGTGTCGTTGCTTTCGATGAAAGCAATCGGCTCTTGCCACGTCACGACCGGCACCGTGTAAGGGCAAACCGGGCAGACCCGCTTCCAGTCGTCTTTGTTCAGTAGCGCATAGTTGAGTTCGAACTTTTGCTTGAGCAGCGGCTGATAGAAATTCAGCAAGCTCTCAAGCAAGGCGCGTTTGTTCGCGGTTTCTTTAGCCAAATCCGCGCTGTGATAAGTCGTCACCATCCCCGGCGTTTTGGCGAGTTTCATGCGCTCAACTTTCAGCATCGGAGCGAGTTGAAACAATCGGTTATCCACCACGGTGCGCAATTCGTTTTCGGGGTCGTTTTCGAGCAAGCGGGCGGCTTCGTCGAGTTTGAGAATTGCTGCTTTTCGGTCTGCCGGGTTAATCGAGCGCCACAGCTTACGCGCGGCGAGCCAAGCGTCTTGCGCTTGCTGGCGTTGGCTATCGGCGGCAACGGCGGCGCGCAACTCAACCAGCTTGATTTCGTATTTGCCGGACGTCATGCGTCCGTTAGCTGCGAGGACGGTCGAAAGCTCAAGGCGATAAACGCCCGCCGGTTGATCAATAATCCAGGTCGCCTCTTTGCCGCTTCCGCCAAACGGCGTATCCATTTCCAGAGTCATTTTGCCCGCCGTATCGAAAACATTGGTCTGAACGTCTACGCCCAGTTGGGTCACGACTAGGTATGCGGTTTGGTTGTTAGTGAGAGTGAGTTGGTAGCTGTGTTTCTCGTTCGCTTTCAATTCAGCCGCGATAGGCGTGCCAGTGGTCAGCGCAGTTTGTGCGTGAACGCAAAGTGAAGACGCGAACAACAAAAATGCGAGAGAGAATAGGGGTTTCATGATTGGTTTCCTTGAAAGAATGGGTTGATGAGTGTGATGAGAGTTATAGGAGCAATGAGAGTTATGGGAATTCGTGAGAGCAGAGCCGTCACGCTCCCATTGCTCCCATCGCTCCCATAACTCTCATCGGACGCGCTGCGCTCACTTGATCTTGGTCGCTTTGAATTCCTGTCCGTCGGGCGTGCGCACGAGCAAATGCGTCACGCGCCCTTGCGAGTCGCGCACGAAAACGCGCTGCCAGCTTTGCTCTTTGACACGGAAGGTCGTTTCGTTTTCCGGCAGGAGTTCGTTGGGCATGGTGGTGCCATCCATCAGTTCGATCAGTTTGTCGCCATCGCGGGTGATGGTGCTGGTGATGCCGTCGCTGCTGCGATAACGCCCGGCGTATTCGTCCAGAATCTTCGTCTCCACTTTGGCAACTACAGGCGGTTTCGGAATGGTGGAGTAGTGTTCCGTCAACAAGCGCCAGCGTCCGTTCTGTCGTTGCAGCACATCGGTGTTCCTCAGGCTCATGGTGAAGATTTCATTCGACGGCAGTTGGTGGCGTACGTTGAGGCGGTAAGAGGCGATAGCTACGTCGCCCAAGACTTGGATTTTCAAATCGTCATAGGTGATCTTGGAGTTGATAGGCGTCGGCGGCGCAACCCAGTTATCGAGAATCTCTTTCCGCGTCAAGGTCTTCCCGTCCATGTTGGTTTCGAGATAGCTGTCAGCCGTATATTGTTCGTAAAAACTTTTATCTGAACGTTCAATCGCTTGGCGCGCCAGTTCCAGCATAGCGCGCACGTCCTGTTCGGCGAGGACCGCAGCATCAGACGCCGACTTGATGCCGAAAGTTTCTACCCACGATTTGATGTGCGGCGAGAGTTTGTAAAGGCGCGCTTCAGCCGCAGCGGCATCCATCTGCTGTCCATTTGGCTTTTGCCCTTTGGGGAAAGCCTTGATGAGTTCGTCAAGCAACGCGAGTTTGTGCGTGTCGTAAAGTTGCGTAGCCAAATCGCAGGCGCGGCTCGTGCTGTAACCCGCCGTAGGCATATTCGGCGCGGGGTACATCTTGTCGAGTTCGCGTGTCGTAGGCGTCATCACCGCGCCGGGTACGCGCATCGCCAGCCGCCAGCGTTCTAAGAGTTGCGGTTGCTTTTCGCCCAGCCAGGCTTGCAGCAAATAGTTTTCGACAACCGCGTTCATCCAGCTCTTAGGCAACTTGCCGAACATATCTGAAGTGAAATAACTGGCGATGCCGATGTATCCGCCCACTTCGATGACGAGCGGCGTGGCCGATTCATAAGTCATGCCGGCGCGCGTGAGGGCTTCATTCAATTCAGGCGTCACCTTGCCTTTGAACATACCCATCATGCCTTTCATCACCATTTGCTGATCGCTGCTCATCATTAACGTCGGCGGTTCGGGTGAAATGAATGGCATCACAAACGGTTGGCCGCCACTGAGCTGCGCCCAGTCGCTTTTGTTGAGGTAAGCCAAACTGTATTGCTGTTTCGTTTTCAGGCGCGGCTGAAAAAACGCCAGCAGGCTTTCAAACAACGCTGCCTGCTGTTTGGCTTCAGTGCCGTTGTCGGCGCTGTGATAAACCGTCACGGTACCCGGAACCTTTGTCAGTTGGCTCAGTTCAGGCAAGCGCAGCCCCGGCGCGAAGCTGAAAGCTGTTTGTTTAATGCCCGCCGTCAAACTCGGTTCGCCGTCGTTGCCCAATACGCGCATCGCCTCTTTGAGCTTGATGGTGCCTTCGCGCATCAATCCAGCGTCAAAGCCTTGCGCAGCCTTAAACGATTTCAAGCCTTCATAAAAAATCGCTTCGGCCTGCGCGGTTTTCGCGTCCGCCGCCGTCGTAGCGCGCAACGCCGCGAGCTTGATTTCGTATTTGCCAGAACGCCCCGGTTGAGTCGGCGTACTGAACGGTTTGACTTCGATGCGATAGGTTCCCGCCGGACGATTAGTGAGCCACACCGGCTCAGTCCCCTGCGCGCCGTTAGGGCTGTCAACCGAGACAATCAATTTGCCCGCCGGGTCATAAACGTTGACCTCAATGTCGAGGCCTTGTTGCACGGCGACGACGTGCGCGAACTGCTTCGCCGCGAGTTTGAGTTGGTAGTTATGCGCTTCGTCCGCCTTGAGCTCGCGGGCGAGCGGTGTGTTGAGTGTGAGTTCGGTTTGCGCCAGAACGCCTGACGCCATCATCGTGAACGTCAAACCGAACAACGCAACAATACGGTGAAGGGACTTCATAGGGTTTTTCTCCTGACCGGTACGGCGCGTAAGGCCGTCCGCTCGATGTGAAGGGATTGTGGTTTTACTGTTGGTATCGAAGCCTGATGGCGCGGCGGTTGTTCAGCCCGCATCAGTTGCCGTAACCCGACGAGTTGAATAACGAGCGCCAATAGCGCCATCGCAAGCAGGCACACGCCAAACACCAGCAACACATCGAACAGCCAAGCCATCTGCCCGATTTGCCAACTCATTTTGTCCAACGGTCCGAACCATTCGGGTTGCGGCATAAAGCCTCATCTGGTTGCGCGAAGCGTGTCAGTAGCCCGACCGTAAGCCTTGTCATTACCCAAATCTTTGCACGGTTTCAGCCCGCGAATGCGGGCGGCAGCATAAAGCCTGGGGTGAAGGCGTGAGCCGCAACCCCAGGGCAATAGGCCAAAAAATTCGTTAGCCCGCGAAGTGGGCGGCAGCCAGTAAAGCCATTGGCATTTTCGGGTGACGAACTATCGCCCGCCTTCGCGGGCTAGCGCGTAAATTGCGCGCTTTTCCTGGGGTTTCGCCCAGCTTCTACGAAGCCGCGCTCCACCCCAGGCTTTATGCTGCTGCCCGCGTTCGCGGGCTAAAAAACAACCGCAGCTTTCGTGCAAAGATTTGGGTAATGACCTCGCTAACGGACTGGCTCTCGGACACGCTTTCAAATAGCAACGCCGCGCGCATTTCCACTCGGCACAAACAGAAGTCAGCCCTTCGTGCCGGGGGAAACGCGCGCGGCGTTATCGTGAGGACTGCGCGCCAAAGAGCTGACGATTAGCGCGCAGACCTGAACTCAATTAGTTGTCATTGGATAGATCGTCCGATGGGTCATCGGGCGGAGGAACGATGATGGGCGGTTTCGTCGCCGGAGCGCGCAATACCCAAATGCCTGCGCCGCCGCTGCCGAAATAGAGATCGCCTTGATGCTCGGCGAAAAAGAAACCGCGCATCGTGGACATGCCATTGTTGAAATTGCCCCAGGTCGCGCCGTTGTCATGCGAGATAGTGATGCCATATCCGAATGAGCAAGAGTAAATGGTTTTACCCAGGCGCCCGAATCCATTGGAGTGGTCGCTGATCGCTTTGAAAGTCGTCACCGCAGCCCACCCCGATTCGTCATCGTTCAGGCGATAGACGCCGTCGTCAGTGGCTACCAGACAGGAAGAGCCTACGTTAATGAAATCGCTGATGAACTCGAGGTTGATGCCGGTGTGGAATTCGCGCCACGTCGCGCCGTTGTCATCTGAGCGATGAACTTTGCCGGGATAGCCGCCCGCCAACAGACGCCCGCCGCCGAGATTGCCCATCGAAAACAACGCGTAACCTTCCGGCAAGCCTTTCAGGGGTTCCCACGTCGCGCCGTCGTCAGCCGAAACATAAGCGCCGCCGAAATAATCACCGGCGTAAATTTTGCCGTTGAGAACTTTGATGACGACCGTCGCCCAACGCGCGGGCAATCCGTTTTCGACGCGCTCAAAAGAGTTGCCGCCGTTGTCTGAACGATAGAGACCGTCACCGAATACGCCCGCGTAAAGAATGCCGTCTTTGACTGCCAACCCCGCCGCAGTGATGTCAGAAAATGGATAACGACGGAGCCCGTTATCGAGCAAACGCCAAGTCGCGCCTTTATTGTCACTAGCCCAGACGCCGCCCTCTGCCGCCGCAAACAAGCGGCGTCCGACTGAAAGGATGCCGCCGTTGACAAACGAAGCGCGCATGCCCGCCATCGAACGTTGCCAGGTTTTGCCGCTGTCTTCTGAGCGATAGACGCCCTCGCGTGTGCCGAAGAAATAAACATCGCCGACGGCCAGAGTCGCGGTGAGCGCCTGGCCGAAAGCGAATGAATCGTTTTGTTTGCTCCAGTTCACGCCACGATCGGTTGAAACATAAGCCACACCATCGGCGAGCGTGGCATAGAGCGTGTTGCCAAAGAGAGCTACGTCGCCGACCAAAGCGTTGGCGGGAAATCCGTTGTTGATCGCGCGCCAGCTTGCGCCGTTGTCGTCAGAGATCAGGGCACCGCCTGCGCCCGCAAAGACAACGAAGCTATCGCCGAGTACCAACGGAAAGAGTCGCGGGATCAATTCAGTACCGGCGGGCAAATTGGCGCTGATGTCTTCCCATTGCAGCCCACCATCCAGTGAACGGAAAAGCCCTTTACCCGTAGCCGCGATGATTGCCTTGTCGGAACTGATCGTATTGAAGTAACCCAATTTTTCGGGCAAGCCATTCATCGCCGGTTGCCACGAAGCGCCGTTATCGGTGGAGCGATAAACCAAGCCACCGGCTAGCGAAGCCAGCAGCGCCTTGTCTTGCCATTTTTCGAGATAGACTACCATCGGCAAATCGGCCAGACCTGTGTAGAGGCGTTCCCAAGTCATCCCGTTGTCGAGCGAACGCAACACGCCGCCCGACGGGCCATCATTGGCGATGAAACCATCCAGCCCCGTAAAGATCGCGTCGCCCAACGCGACGAAGCGGAAGCCGGTAAACTTGAGCGGACTGCCGCCCGAAAGCTGCCACGTCAGCCCTTGATCGTCTGAGTAATAAATGCCGCCCAGCGTACCCGCCAGAATGCGTCCCTTGTGTTCCAGCAACGCGAAAACAGTGGCGGCTTCGGGGCCGGCGAGTTGATTCCATCTGGGTTGTATGATGCCGCCGCCAAATGCATTTTTTGCCGTTGTGACGCTGGTCGGTTCGTCTGTTGCAGTTGCGGCGCTGACTGGTTCGTCAACAACGCCGTCAACGATAATGGTTTCGCCGCGCGTCTCTCGATAGAGCGATGGATCGAGGTGAGACTTGAGGTATTCGGTACGGCCTTGAGTGAGTTGCCGTAATCGCCGATCGCTTGCGCGTAACCGTTCAGCCCGCGCGTGTTCAATTTCTCTTTGTTTAAGTTCCATCGTGCGCGATTGCGCACTCACATTGACGGCTGCCAGCAAAAGCGATAAGCAAACTGAAAGGCAGGAAGCGAGCGCGGACTGAGGACGAACTCGCTCGCGCTGTGATATGGGGGAGAGAGCTGATTGGTGTGTATACATGGAACGATACTCCTATTGCTGAAAGTGATTGGGGATTCGCTAGACGGCGCGCGGCGCATGGCCTCACACCTCGCTACTGAGCACACCTGTCCCGTGCGCCGCCGCCGTCCGTGCGAAAAGAAATAGGCTGAGGACGCTGCTAACTCGGCTTTAATAGACTTGAGCGCAACGAAACTCGCCTGCGTGTTTTAGTTGTTTAGTTACCGAATGCCGCACACCGCTGACTGGTGTTTGGTTTCTACGTTGAAAAGCCCGCGTGGCCTACGCGTAAATCGCTTCTCGTTGATAGAAGTCGCAGAAGGCTGAAGGAACTACTACGTCGCGCCAAACTTTTTTTCAGAAAGCTGCAAAACGGTGACAGCCATCTTGCGCGCCACAGCAATCGCACTTATATTCCGCGCTCGCCACCGTAGTTTTGTTATAGCAGTCCCAATCAATTTCGCGTTACCCGTACCTTTTCGTTTTGCTTTCTAGCTGGCAGGCATTCCCCCCTCGCCAGCCTCGTGTAGCTGATGATATGGCGGTTCGTTCCCTCGCAAGTGTAACCAATCCGCAGTTGTTCGAACTTTGCGCCACTCATCCGCAACACGATGAGTATTGGGCGGAGTTCGTCCATCGTTTTAATCCGTTGTTGGTGCGTTCGATCACCGTGGCGTGGCGACGCAACGGTCAGGGCGACTGGCCGCCTTCCGACTTGTCCGCCGATTTATTGCAGGATGTTTACGCCAACATCGTCAAAGGTGACTTTCGATTGTTGCGTAACTTTCGTGGCACATCTAATGCCGAAGCCGAAGCCTATCTCGCGCATGCCGCCATCAATCAGACGATCAGTTTCTTGCGCCAGCGCCACGCCCAGCGCCGTCACGCGCCTGAGGTTCCGCTCGACGACTGGCTCGCCGAACACGGCGACCATCACCACGCGACACCCTTGCGTCGGGCGGGCGTCTCTGAGAGCGAACTGCTCGGCATTCTCAAAAAGTGCTTCGCCGGGCCGAACGCCAAACGCGACATCTTGATCTTTTTGCTTTACGCCCGCGACGGGTTCAGCGTCACCGAGATCGTCGGCCTCGGCGTAGCCGAACTCAAAGAAACCAGCATCGCTAATTTATTGGGACAGATGAAACTAAGGCTGAAAAAATATCTGGCCGACCCTGTGTGAATAGACCGGAAACCGCGTCCTCTTTGTATGAGGACATTTCTTGTATGGGAAACGAAGTGAAACAAATCCCTGACGGAAATGATCATTTGACCGCGCAACAACTTGCCGCGTGGCTCAGCGCCGCGCCCCAAGAGGCTGCGTCCCTAACTGCCGATCACGCCGCGCTTGATGACCACATGCACACCTGTGCCGCGTGTCGCGCTCAACTGGTTATGCTCCGACAGGCAACCCAATTAGAACCAGAGCTGGAAGCCAGCCCCGAATTCGACAGCTTGCTCAGGCTGGGCGAACAGGCCGCGCTCTCGGCGGTGCGCAAGGCTTCAATGCCCGCGCGCGCCGTAGCTCAACCCGCGACTACGTCATTGGGTTGGCGCGTATGGCTCAACTGGCGCGTCGCCCTGCCGCTCGCGGCGATGTTGTTACTTGCGGCAGGCGGCTGGTGGTGGTGGACGACGCAAGCGCCCTTGCGTAAAGCCAACGAAGCCCTGCAACTCGCCTGGCGCGACCGTCGCCCGCTCGAAGCGCGTATTTCGACTATGCCCTACGCCCCGTGGATTCAAACGCGCGACAACAGCGAAGCCCTCACTGACCGCATGGCTCACGACCGCGCCGAACGCATCCTGCTCGAAGAACTCCACGAGCGCCCTTCTCCTGTGGCTGCGCATGCGTTGGGACGCCTTTATCTGGCTGACCGCAAATTCGATCAAGCAATTTCACAGTTCGAGACGGCGCTGAAAGCTACGCCGAAGGATGCGCAACTCTTGAGCGATCTCGGCGCGGTTCACATAGAAAAAGGCAAATCTCTTATCGCCCAGAATTCTGAGTCAGGACAGAACCTTGTCGAATATGCGGAAGCCTTCAAACACCTCGAACGTGCAGTAGCTCAAAAAGGAGCGCCGCTCGAAGCCTTTTACAATCGCGCTCATTGCCTGCAATTGATGTATCTGCCCTCGCAAGCCCGTGAAGCCTGGCAGAAGTATCTCGAACTGGATAGCTCATCTGTCTGGGCGGAAGAGGCCAGACGTAGCATCCGATTGCTGGAAGAACAGCAAAAAAAAACTTCACTGACTCGCGAACAACTCTTTAACGACTTTATGGCAGGGTGGCGTGCCAAAGACGAAGAGGCGATGTGGCAGGCGGTAACTCAAAACCGCAACCCGCTTGATGGAGGCATGGAAGACCGGTTGCTTGATGCCTATTTACAAGCCAAAGAAAAAGGAGAAACCGATCAGGCCAAAGAGAGTTTAGCGGCTTTACGCACGCTGGGTGAGTTAGTCGCGCGTCGAACGAACGATCGCTTCACTACAGCATTGGCAGATTATTACAGCCGGGCAAGCGAACGACGTCGGAAAATCTCTGCCGCCGGGCGCACGCTGATGAAGGCTGCGGAAATTGATTTTAAGCGGTCGCGTTATCGTGAAGCAGCCAGCGGCTTTTTGTTGGCTCAACGCAGTTTTTCTCAGGCGGGTAACGAACCGGAAACTGCTTTGGCGGATTTTCGCATAGGGCATTGCTATCTGTTGGAAATGCGTAATTCTGCTGCTGCGCCAGTTTTTTCCAAGCTATCTAGCTTGGCTGAAGGCCGATCTTTCCGTTGGCTTGTCTTTCAGTCTTTTAATGCATTAGCTGGCATTAAAGACAATAGTCGCGAACCTACTAACGCTATTGCTGATAGCCTTCGATTAGCTGATGAGACCAAACATTTAGGCGATTTCACGGCAGAAGCGCGAGCAATCGGGTTATTAGCAGGGTTATATCGAGATATAGGAAACGACAAAAAATCTATACAGTATCTGAGTTGCGCTTTAGACATGGTCAATTCACGGGCTATTGACATTGGTCAACAGTGGAATATCTATGGAAATGCAGGAGGAGTGTTTAATCGGTTCAAGAGAGTTGAAACAGCCTTAGAATACAGGAAGGCGGCTTTGCACATTGCCAAGTTAGCTCAGTCTCCACTATTACTATCTCGTGCCTACGCCCAGTTGGGGGCTACTTATGGAGATTTGGGAAAAAGTGAGGAAGCCATCAACAACATTCAGCAAGCATGGAACTATGGGCAAGCACTTGAGCAAGGTAGTAGTGGGATGCCAATTATTGCTCATGCCGCGTTGCAATTAGGTAACCACTATCGACAGCTAAACAATTATACGAAAGCTATTGAGTGGTACGATTTAAGTCGGTGCTTGTTTGAGCAACTCGGGCAACCATTTTATTTGTATGTGACCGCGAAGGGGAAATTTTTGGCGGCTTATGCTTTGCACGATGACCAAGCTACCCAGGTGGAATTACAAGCTGTCATTCAATTGTTTGAGCAATATCGAACGAAAATTTACAAGGAAAGTGAGCGCAGTGTTTTTTTTGATCAGGAGCAAAGCATTTATGATTTAGCGGTTGAATATTCGCATGTACGACTTCACGATAAGCAAGGAGCCTTTGCTTATGCGGAAGCCTCCCGAGCCAGATCGCTCCTGGATTTGCTGCATACTAATGCGCCACAGGTTAAGACCCAATACGGAATTGACCTGGAGCTATTGTCGGTTACGAAGCCTCTAACTTTGTCACAGTTTCAGCAGTCGTTGCCCCAACAGGTTCAACTCCTGCAATACGCCGTTCTCAAAGACCGATTGCTCATCTGGGTTATTACACGCAACCGGGCTGAAACCTTTGAGATAGCGACCTCATCCACCAACTTATCTGAAAGTGTCAGCCGCTATCACCGGCTCATCGCCCAATCTGGCGATAAACAAACTGCGGAACTGCGCGCTGCCGGACAAGCGTTGTATGGTTTATTGATTCAACCGGTGGAAGCCGTATTGGAAAAAGAAAAGACGATCTGTATTGTGCCGGATAAGTCGCTTTATTATCTTCCTTTCCAATCGCTGATCGTTCCGAAAACCGGGCGGTATTTAGTGGAAGAGTTCAAGGTAATGTATGCCGCCAGTGCCAGCACGTTTATTGATTGCACTGAGATTGCGAGCCGCAAAGGCGGCACAAACAGGGAACGTCTTTTGAGTGTGGGTGATCCTGCCTTTGATCGGGCATTATTTCCCAGCTTGTCTTCCTTGTCGGCAGCCAGGCATGAGGCGACAGAAATCGCTCGTTATTATTCAACCCCGCTCTTGTTGACAGGCCCGGATGCTGCTGAACCGGTCGTCCGGCAAGGTTTGGCAAACGCCGAGGTGGCGCACATAGCTACTCATTCTGTGGCTAATCCGGCTTCCGTGATGGCTTCGCAATTGGTGTTGGCTAAAAATAAAATTGCCCCGACCGATGGCGGGTTGCAGGCCGCCGAGATTTATCAGTTAAAAATGCCCGGCACGCGATTGGTCGTGCTCTCGGCCTGTCAGACAGGCATTGAGCAAAGCCTGAATGGCGAAGGCGCTTTGAGTCTGGCGCGTCCCTTTATCGCCGCCAAAGTTCCGCTGGTCGTCGCCAGTTTGTGGCCAGTTGATTCCGAAGCAACCTCTGAATTGATGATCGAATTTCACCGGCAGCGTCGCCAATTAGGCTTACCGACCATCGAGGCGTTAAGACAAGCGCAACTATCTTTGTTACGGAGCGATAAACAACAGCGGAACGCTCCCTATTACTGGTCGGCGTTTTGTCTTTACGGCGGTTACGCCGAGTTTTAGGTCGGTTTTCACTTCGGTTTACAAGAAGAGTTTACTGCCCGCGCGCAGTAGGGCGGGTTACTAACCCATGAGCGCCAGGTTAAGGTGTAAGTCCTTTGAAATCAGTCGGCTGTTGCCGACTGTTGATAGTGCTAAGAGTTGCCCAACCACCAAAATCTTG
>JAYSVR010000639.1:0-29625 GCA_043718445.1 Acidobacteriota bacterium
CGGTGATATTGACGCCATCGGCGATGTATAAATTATCAAGCGCCGATGCGCCCGAAATTGAAGGATTCGCCGCGCCGCCGCCCAACCCGTCAGTCGCGCCGGGCGTTAAATAAAACAGCGCGCTCACGTTGCGTTGCAGCGGCAAGTTGTCAAAAAGCTGGTCATTCAGATTCGAGCCAATCGCCGTGCTGGCCGTATCAATCGTCGCCGCGCCCGCACTGACCTCTACGACTTCGGCAATGTTTCCGGCCTGCAAAGCCAGCTTGAGCGATGCGGTCTTGCCGACGAAAACATCTACGTCAGGCACGGTCATGGTTTTGAAATTGGTTTGTTCGACCTTGACGGTATAACGACCGGGCAACAGGTTTTGCGCTTCGGCTTCGCCTTGCGCGTCGGCATTGAGCGTACGGTTGCCGGTCGCGCCGCTGATGATAACTTTGGCATTGGGCAACACCGCGCCCGTCGCATCGGTGACACGTAAGCTGATGCCGCCCTTGGTCAGCGCATCTTGCGCGAAGCTCGCACTCGTCAAAGCGAAAATTGACAACACGAATCCCAGACAGGCCAATTTCAGGCTGTTCATAAAACGATCTCCTATAGTTGTGTGTCAGCGTCAGGCGGCGGCTGAATCAACGCCGCCTGACGCTGAGAGTAATTACCCTCTACCTCATTGGGTTGGTTGCCAGTGCTGTTTACCTAAACGCACTTCCCAACGCATTGAGCCATTGGCTGCGGGCAGCATCAACAATATATCAGCGCGCCCATCCCCGTCGTAATCTCCCACCAGCAAGGCTTTCGCATTGAGCGAAAGCGTTTGCCATTGCTGCCATTGGTGATCGTGAGTGCTGCCCGCAAAATGTAATTCGCGCTGCTCGATTGACCACCAGGCCAATTCGTCTATGCCGTCGCCGTCAAAGTCGGCGGCTATGATTTGCGCGTCATGAATCGTGTGAGTTGTGCGTTCGATTTGGTGGCCGTCGTGGCTGAATCGAATCAACCAGCGCCCATCACTGGCTCGATAGGTCGAAGCATCCCTCATGCCGTCACCATCGAAATCGCCAACGACTGTTTGTTCGTCTGCTGCGCCGAGTTTGAACGTCATGCTTTCGCCATCGGTGCTGCGACGAACCTGCCATTCGCCTTGCACGGTACGCACTGCGAGATCGGCCTTGCCATCTCCGTCGTAATCCGCCGGAAAAGCCTGGCCCTCGGCAAGACCGAACGTTTCATCAATAGATGCGCTCGTGCTGCTCAACACGATTTGCCAGCGTTGGGTCGCCGCCGTGAAAACGGCTACGTCCGCGCGTCCGTCGCCGTCGTAATCGGCCGGCGCGGCTACGGTATTAGCCGCCCCGAAGCGCACTACACCCAACGTATGCGAGCCGCTATGTTCGACTACCCAGCGTCCATCTTCAGGACGATAACTCCACACATCACTCTTTCCGTCGCCGTCAAAATCGTGCAGCACACGCGCTGCCGTTAAAGCCGTATTGCCGCCGTTCTTGTGAATGACGATGCTGCCGCCGCCTAACACGGTTGTAGGGTCAGCGCTGTCAGGCGCATTGAGTTGGTTGTCATAGACCAAACCACCGCCCGCATCGTTCCAAATTCTGATGCGGAACTTGTCCTGCCCGCCGCCGCCGTTTTCCTGCCCGTCAATGGCGGTCAGGATGAAACGATAAGCGCCTGCATTGTTGATCGTACCCGTGCCTTTGAATTGCGCCCGCGCGCCGGCAATGACCAGCCATTCATAAGCCGTACTCTTAAAGATGAGATTGCCAGCCTTGAACTGAAATTCCGTATTGCCTTCCGGCACGTTGTTGCCGTTTTTATATTTCGAGACGAAGCCGAAGTTCGCTTTGCCCGACAGCGTGGGGTTCAGCACATAAGCGCCCAGCGGCGAAGTAATCCAACCGTGGCCCGTGACGTAACCCGCGCCGGGGTCATAAATCACAACCAACGCCGAGAGTTGATCTACGCCAATGGTGCTGGCCGAACCTGAATTGCCGCAGTTGTTCGCCACAGTCAGCGTGACTTGATAAACGCCTGCCTGCGTGAAGTTGTAATTGGTGAACACAGTGCTGGTCGTCACGTTCACAATGCCGGGTTGATTGACGTTGACGAGATTGCTGGTGAAATTCCAAGTGGCGGTGTGTGGCTGTCCGCCGGTGTCAGTGAATGAGCCGATGAAATTGACCGGCGTTCCGATGGGATAAATTCCGCCGCCGGAAAGCGCAGCAAGGCTCACGACTGGCGTTCCGCAAACGCTGTTCACGGTCAGCGTCGCAATGTTTGAAGTGACGTTGCCGCAAGCGCCGCTGATCATCACGTCATAGTTGCCCGCGTCTGTCGTCGCCGCCGCCGCGATGGTGTAACTGCTCGCCATCGCGCCACTGATGGCACTGCCGTTTTTACGCCATTGATAAGTGAGATTCGCGCCAGTACCGCTGACGCTGAGAGTTGCGCTTTGTCCCGCGTTGACACTCAGACTGGATGGTTGTGTCGTAATCACCGTTGCCGCTTGCGCAGTCAAACTTGCAGCGGCTGACGGGAACGTACCGCACGCACCTGTCACCACGACATCATAGCTGCCGACGTCGCTGGCAGTTGCCGCCGCAATGCTAAAGCTATTGGTGGTTGCGCCCGCGATCACTGCGCCGTTCTTGCGCCACTGATAGGTCAAGCTAGACCCGGTCGCACTCACCGACAAATTCACGGCAGCGCCTGCGCAAAACGTTTGGGATATGGGTTCAGTGGTAATCAATGTGTGATGGTTGACTGTCAGGCTAGCAAGATTCGAGATAACCGGAACTCCACACGCCCCTGTGACAATGACATCGTAACTCTCCACTGCTGCCATTGAGGCTGCCGAAATCACTAACGTACTAGCCGTAGCTCCGCTCACATTCACGTTATCTTTGCGCCACTGATAGGTTAAACCTGACCCCGTTGCTGCCACTGAAAATGAAACCGCTGTGCCTGCGCAAACTGTTTGAGAGATAGGCTGTGCGGTAAGCGCAGTGCGAGGATTGACGGTTAGGCTGGCGACGTTCGACGTAACCGCACCACACGCTCCTGTCACAACCACATCGTAATTACCAACATCCGCCAGTGACGCTGATGTTATCTGAAGAGTGCTGGTGATCGCTCCCGCGATATTCACGCCATTTTTGCGCCATTGATAGCTAAGCCCCGTGCCGGTGGCAAAGACAGGAATATTAGTGAACTCTCCCTCGCAGATCGTTTTGCTGGGCGGGTGCGACGTAATCGTTGGCTGCGCATTGACGGTCAGCGCAACTGCCGTTGACATAACGCTGCCGCAAGTCCCGCTCACGATTACATCGTAACTGCCCGCGTCGCTCGCCGCCGTCACTGGAATCACATAAGCACCGCCCGTCGCACCGTTAATCGCCACGCCGTTCTTGCGCCATTGATAACTCAAATTCGTTCCGGTGGCTGTCACTGAGAACGAAGCCGACGCGCCCGCACAAACCGTTTGATTGACGGGTTGCGCACTGATTACCGTCAAGCTATTGACGGCCAGCGTGGCAGCACTCGAAATATCAGTGCCACAGGCTCCTGTCACCACTACGTCATAACCACCCGCATCAGCCGCTGTCGCCGCGTTAATGGTGAGCGTGTTGGCCGTCGCGCCGCTGACATTCACGCCGCCCTTGCGCCATTGATAAGTCAAACCAGCGCCATTTGCCGTCACAGAAAAACTCACAGAGCCGTTTTCGCACACCATCCGGTTCTGCGGCTGTGTCGTAATCGCTGTCACCTGGTTGACCGTGAGCAATGCCGCCGCTGAAATCATCGTGCCGCAAGCGCCACTGACCACTACGTCGTATGAACCAGCACTCGCCGCGTTGGCCGAAGTGTTAAAAACCGCATTCGTTGCACCGGTGATATTTTCGCCCCCTTTACGCCATTGATAAGTTAAGCCTGTCCCCGCAGCCGTAACTGAAAAAGTAACCTGCGTTCCCGCACAAACGGTTTGCGAAACTGGTTGCGCACTAATTGAGACAGGTGTGCTGAGTGTGAGCGTAGCGATGCTGGAAATCACCGCCGTATTGCAAAGACCGCTAACAATCACGTCGTAAGTGCCGACTTCACCCTGTGTGATGCTGTGCAGCGCAAGCATCGGATTGGTCGCACCCGGAATGATTACGCCATCTTTGCGCCATTGATAGCCGGTAGCGTTGGTGGCCGCGACACTGAACGATGCGCTGCCGCCGGGACAGACGCTGGCTGAGATTGGCTGTGTCGTAATCACCGGCACAGGCGCAGCCGTCACGTTCACGATTAAGTTAGCCGT
This sequence comes from Acidobacteriota bacterium, assembly GCA_043718445.1. GTDB lineage: Bacteria > Acidobacteriota > Blastocatellia > RBC074 > RBC074 > JACPYM01. The sequence goes on from JAYSVR010000639.1 coordinate 4,319, forward strand.
TGCCGTCAACGCGCCGTCAGACACTTGCAAGACCACCGTGTTATTGCCTAACGCGGCATTGCAATCAGCCGCAACCGTAGCAGCGATGGCTCCGTTCGTATTCGTGATGCCCGTGACGAGCAAGCCGGTGGGTACGCTGACCGTTGTGACAACCAATGTGTTCGCGGGAGTTTCAGCATCGCTAACCGTTGCAATCGGCGAGCTTGAACCGACGGCTGCGCGTTGCCGTGTCAACGTGGCCGCCGCCGCAATCGTGGGCGCAGTGTTACCTCCCGCATAACGTCCAATACTGTTGGAAAATTTATCACCAGCTTTCGTGAAATGTGCGCCAGCATATAAATCATCACCCCGAATAGTCAGCGCATAAATGGGGCTATTCGTACCGCTGCCTAAATTTGACCAAGCCGTGCCATTCCATTTGGCTACATAGTTGGCACTTGAGCCGCCCGCCAAATCAAAGAAGCCGCCAGCATAAATATCGGTTCCATTCACTGCCAGAGCGCTCACAACAGAGGACGAGGGAGCGGCAACGCCGTCTGCCATTGCCAACCACTCAGTGCCATTGAATCGGGCGATATTATTTACGGTTACGCCATCCACCGTCGTGAAATATCCACCTGCGTAAAGGTTCGTTCCAACCAGCAGGAGCGCATGAACCGAGCTATCAGGATTCCCTATCGAACTCCACGCACTGCCATCCCATTTGGCGAGGTTATCAGCCGTTCCAGTTGTCAACTCGCGTATGAAGCCACCTCCGACATAAAGGTTAGTACCGTTGATCGCCAGCGCTCTGACTCCGCCTTCAACGCCATTGTTCGTGCCGATGCCGACTGACGACCACGCACTGCCATTCCATTTCGCCAGATTATTCGCGGGTACGCCGCCCGCTTGGCTAAAGTAACCACCCGCATAAAGCGTCGCCCCATTCACGGCCAACGCATAAACTGCGCCGTCAACGCCACTGCCCAGCGCTGTCCAGACGCTTCCGTCCCATTTGGCAATGCCATTCACAGTCACGCCACCAGCAAGAGAAAAATCTCCTCCTGCATAGAGCGTTGTTCCACTGACGGCCAGTGCGAAAACATTGCCCTCCAGGCCGCTGCCCAGCGTTGACCAGTTCGTCCCATTCCATTTGGCGATGTTGTTTGCACGCACATTACCCGTGTAAAAAAAATTGCCGCCCGCGTATACATCACTGCCGTTTGACGCCAATGCTGCCACTTCACCGTCAATGCCGTTGCCGCTGGCGAAGGCCGACCAAACTGTGCCATTCCATTTCGCAAGGTTTTTGGCAGCCACGCCGCCAGCTTGCAAAAATTTGCCACCGGTATAGACATTCGCCCCGTTGGTCGCCAAAGCATTGACCCTTTGAACAGAAAGCTCGCCAATGCCGCTCCCCAGCGGTGCCCAAGCCGTACCGTTCCATTTGGCAATGTGAGTTGCACTGTTGCCGCCCGCTGTCGTGAAATTGCCACCCGCATAAATATCAGCACCGCTCACCGTCAAAGCATTGACTCTGTTATTCATCCCGCTGCCCACTGGCGACCAAATGGTGCCGTTCCATTTGGCGATGTAATTAGCGGGCACGCCACCCGCAGTCGTGAACGAACCACCCGCATAAAGATCAGTGCCGCTCACCGCCAACGCGTTCACGCTCGATGCCGATCCCATACCAGTGTCCAGATTCGACCACACCGTACCGTTCCAGCGTGCCACCTTATTGGCGCTAACGCCGCCCGCTGTATTGAAGTCGCCCGCCGCATAAAGGTTCGATCCGCTTACTGCCAGCGCATATACGTTGCCGAGGACGCCACCACCAATCGCTGACCACGTCGTGCCGTTCCACTTAGCGATGCGAATGACCTGCGTACTGCCCGACAGCGAGAAATCGCCCCCCGCATAAACATCTGACCCGCTGACAGCCAATGCCCGCACCTTATCGTTCAACCCGGCACCCGCCGCTGACCAAGCCGTACCGTTCCAACGCGCCACTTGATTCGCACTCACTCCGCCCGCTTGCAGAAAATCTCCGCCCGCGAACAAGGTCGTACCGCTCAACGCCAGTGACCACACCGGCCCATCCATCCCGCTGCCCAAGGCTGACCAAGTTGAAGTAGCGATGTTCCATTTGGCAATGTAATTGGCAGATACATTGCCAATCGCGGTAAACCCACCGCCTACATATACATCTGTGCCATCAGTGACGATGGCGAGAACCTCGTTGTTTGCTCCCGCTAACGTAAATTGCGAATCCCAGCGTTCGTCGCCTGCGGCCTGCGTCCTGAGCGTATAAGCGGGGTCGCCTACAAAGCGGGGCGCACCGCTGGCAGTCAGTTCCATCCGATAGCCCGCCGGATTAAAGCTACCGCGCGAATTGGCATCGAGCCGCAATGTGCCGTCAGGGTTGAGCAGCTTGCCAAGGTCTTCAGCCGCCGCATTGGCGCTCGGTGTCACAGCGGCAACCTTGCGTGCGGCATGACTCATTTGCATTAGCCCGCTTACCAGCACCAATGCTAAGGCCAGCAAGCTGATGAGTTGTATGCGCCGCCCAGCGCGATGGAATAGGCGATTTATTTGTATAGTGAAATTCATTTCGATTGCCTTTTTCATAGAGTGCCCTTTTACGGCTGAACCGCAGTCTTCATCTGAAACCCAATGACGCGGCGTAACGTTGCGGGAACCGAGAGCAATCGTATGTTCTGTATAGTCAGCCCATTCCACACAATCACTCTCGCTCCCCGTAACGCTGCGCCGTGCGCTTGCTGGATTCATTTCACTTTGGTTAGCTTCGTTTCGTTCTGCCCGTCGAGCGCGCGCGCAATCATGTGCGTCACGCGGCCTTGCGCATCGCGCACGAAAATGCGCTGGTAAGCGCCGCTGCGCGTGCGAAAAACCGTATCGCTTTCAGATGTTAGTTCGCTTTTGCCAACGCTGCCGTCAGAAGCGGTCATCATCAGTTTGTCGCCTTCGCGTGCAATGACGACGCGCAGTTGATCGAAGGGAACCTGATATTCGCCCGCGTATTCGTCTAAAAGTTTGAGGTCAACGCTGACAGCGACGGGCGGCTTGGGCAGCCGTGATTCATGGTCGGTTAGCGCCTGCCAGCTTTTGCCCCGACGGCGCAAAATCAACGTGATTTGACTCTTTTGCGCGGCTTTGCTTTCAGGCGTATCGAACTGGAAGTTGTCCCGGTATGACACAAAGGCCAGCTCGCCATGCCAAGTGACAGTCAAATCGTCAATGCTGTAGGTAGTTTTTAATTGCGGCGAAAAGGGGGTTATTTGCTTGATCGTGTCTGCCCGTTTGGTGACAACGCCGTCTGCATTCGTCCAGAAATAATCAGCCGCCAGATATTTTTCGTAAAATGCCTTATCGCCCCGCAACGTGGCATGGTAGACCTCATCCAACCATTGTCGAATTTCGGTTTCGGCCTTCGGGTTGGCGGGTTTAGTCGGTTGCGCGCGAGCTTCGAAACAGAGTCCGAGTGACAACAGAATAAACAAGGCAAGCAAGGTCGAGGTAGATTTCATCTTCGTCATTTTTCACTCACAGTCAGGTTTGCAGGCACAAAGCCGTTCTCATAAACATCACAATTCACCGCCACGATTCATCGCCGAGGCAACGCCGTAGTCAGCTAAAAATACCGGCGTTGCCTGAAGCAGGTCACCCCCTGAGCGGTGAAGGCTTCACGATCAAGTGATCGTTTAACCAAGCCTAAAAAATCGGTCTTTCCATCCGCCTCGCTTTGCCGGAAAGAGCTTTCCGTTTTTTGGGTACCGGGCCACAGATTTCGGAATTGGGCGGCAATACCACGTTGTTCAGATACTGCGGTTCGCGGCGGGCGTTCAGTTCCTGTTCGAGGTCATAAGCGAAGCCCAATAACTGGGGTTCGCGCAGGAAGCCGCTATACATCAGCATGCCTGCCGGTTTGCCGCTGGGGGTGATTCCGACGGGCAGGGCGAGGTTGGGATAACCTGACACGGCTGCTGCCGTCGTGTTGGTCAAGTGTGGCGCGACGATGGCATCAAGTCGGTGTTCGGTCAGCGCCGCGTCAATGCCTGTACGCGCCTTCTCGTAACTACGTCCCCGCGCGATCTGATAAATCGAATCAAACGGGTCTCCTGTGGTGGCTTGAGACATCTCTAAAACTTCCTGGCCGTAATACTCCATTTCAGCGGCGCAGTTGGCGCGATTGAATTCGATAAGGTCAGCCAGCGTAAGCACTCTGGAACGCTTCAACTTGGAGAAGTAGTCAGCGATTTGCACCTTGAACTCATAGAGCAGCACGGTGAACTCGTCTTCGTAAAGCTCGAAAACGTCGCCGGTGTCGGTGTCAACGAGCGTAGCGCCCAACGCCACCATCGCCTGCAAGGCTTGCTGCACGAGCGGCAACGCTTCTTCATCGCCGGGGAATCCATAAACGTCGTATTGATCGAAATAGCGGCGGTCTACGCCAATGCGCGCGCCTCTGAGCGCGCCGCGTTGCAATGAACTCGTGTAAGTCTCGGGCAGCGGCTGTTCAGCCACTAGGCCGAAAGGCGATCTCAATACGTCAAGCAAGATGGCTACGTCAGTGACCGTGCGGCCCATCGGCCCCGCCGTATCCTGACTGAGCGCAATCGGAATGATGCCGTCTTGCGCAATCAGCCCCAGCGTAGGCTTGAGACCCACAATGAGATTCGCGTTGGCAGGCGAGACGATGGAACCATCCGTCTCGGTGCCAACCGCAACAGAACAAAGGTTGGCGGCAACGGCGACGGCAGAACCTGAACTGGAACCGAAGGCCGAGGAATCAAGCACATAAGGGTTTTGCGTAGCGCCGCCGCGCGCGCTCCAGCCATAAAAACCGAACGGATTGTTGCCTCGAAAATTAGCCCACTCGCCCAAATTGGCTTTGCCCAGAATCACCGCTCCGGCTTTGCGTAACTGTTTGACGAGCGTCGCATCGTCCGGCACGGCACTGCCGACTAACGCGAGCGAGCCAGCGGTGGTTTGCATATTGTCATCGGTGGCAATGTTGTCTTTGACCAGCACCGGAATCCCGTGCAACGGCCCGCGCAACAACCCGCGCCGCCTTTCGTTATCGAGTTGCGCAGCCAGCGCCACCGCCTGCGGATTGGTTTCGATCACGGCGTGCAACAGCGGATTCAACGAAGCGATGCGGTCTAGATAACCCATCGTGAGTTCCCGACTGGTGAGCGTTCCGCCCGCCATCGCGGCTTGCAATTGCGGGATCGTCGCTTCGTTGATTTCCGCAATGCTGGCTGCGGACGCAGTTTTCAAAAAGGGATTAAGTTGGGCTGTGAACATCGCCGCGCCGCTGGCGGCAGTCGTGCCGAGAAAGGCTCTGCGTGTGAACTGATGTGACATGCGAATTTCCTCCGTGCCGCGCGCTGATGCTTTGTGTCAGCAGACGCAGCAAGTGATAGATGCGAACAATTAATAAGTGAATGGCTGTTGGGAGAGGGGCAAAGCGGCACAAATCTCACCCTTGAACGACTTTTGAAAACCAACCCATACTCGACTCTTGCCGTCACCTTTGGTTTCGCCCAGCAAGCCTGCGATACGCCTACGATACGTTTGACGTAACACTTGCGCTGCCGTCTCAAATTGTGCGCTTACCAGTAAAGGTGCAAAAGAATCTGCCCAACTGCCATTTGAAGAGAAAATTTTTCGGGCGGGCTGTTGCTCCGCCACTAAAACTCGCCAGCCTTAGTGGCCTGTGCTAGATTGCGCGCGCTTTTAAGAAGTTTTACTCATCACCCCACAAAGCTGCATTGCACCATGCCGACTCAATCAAGGCAGGAAGTCACCCAACTCTTGCGTGCCTGGCACGCCGGTAATCAAGACGCGCTGAATCAGTTAGTGCCTTTGGTCGAAGCCGAATTGCACCGGCTGGCGCGGCTTCATTTGCGCAATGAACGGCAGGAACACACCTTGCAGGCTACGGCTTTGGTCAACGAAGCCTATTTGCAACTGGTTGATTGGCAGGAAGTCGCGTGGCAAAACCGCGCGCAGTTTTTCGCTATCTCTTCGAATCTGATGCGCCGCGTATTGGTCGAACACGCGCGCCGCCGCGATTCACTGAAACGCGGCGGACAACACATCCGTCTTTCACTCAGCGCCGCACAGAACGTGGGCGAAACGACCGCCCCCGACGTGCTGGCGCTGAACGACGCACTTTCAGAACTGGAAAAGCTCGACCCCCGTCGCAGCCGTATCGTCGAATTGAAATTTTTCGGTGGGCTGGAAATGAAAGAAATATCTGAAGTCATGTCCGTCCCCTTGCGCACGGTTTACCGGGAATGGGAATCGGCTCGTATCTGGTTGTTCGCGCAGTTAAGCCAGTAAGCCAAGTCAGCATTTCGTTGCCAACCTGACCACCACATTTTGGCACCGTCTGGGTTCTCATGTCTCCTGAGCGTTACCAACAAATCATGAACCTTTTTGACGAGGCGTCGGAACGCCCTTCCGTTGAGCGCGTAGCTTTGTTCGACCAGCGTTGCCACGCCGACGACGAACTGCGCCACGAAGTCGAAAAGATGTTCGCCGCGCAGGAGAAATGCGCTCCCGATTTTTTGCAGGAATCGGCCTGGGAACTGGAAGCTCGCCAACTGGCGTTGGCTGATCGCCCTTTGTCAGCGGGCGAAACGCTAGCGCAATTCACCATTCTCGCTCCGCTGGGTGCAGGGGCGATGGGTGAGGTTTATCTCGCCCGTGACTTGCGGCTCGACCGCAAAATCGCACTCAAAGTGTTGCCGACGCATTTCACCCGCGATGCTTCGCGCTTGCGCCGTTTCGAGCGCGAAGCCCGCTCGGCTTCGGCGCTCAATCATCAGAACATCATCACGATTTATGATTTCGGCCAAGCTGAAACGACTGACGGCACGCGCTATTTCATGGCGGCGGAATATGTCGAAGGCGTCACGCTGCGTACCCGCTTGCAAGAAGGCGCGTTGCCTTTCGCCGAAGCCCGCGACATTGCGCTACAAATCGCCGCCGCACTCGAAGCCGCTCACGCCGCTGGCATCATCCACCGTGACATCAAACCTGAAAACATCATGCTGCGCCCTGACGGTGTAGTGAAAGTCCTTGATTTCGGCATCGCCAAACTGACGGAAGCCAGTAAATCCGGCACGGCTCCGCTTCTTCGCAGCACCGAACAAGGCACAGTCATCGGCACACCCGGTTACATGTCACCAGAACAAGCGCGCGGGTTGGATATAGACGTCCGCACAGACGTTTTCAGTTTGGGCGTAGTTCTGTATGAAATGCTCACCGGGCAACAACCCTTTCAAGGTTCATCGCAAGCCGATGTCACGCTGTCTTTGTTAGACCGCGAGCCTCCGCCGCTCGCCGTCTTTCTTTCGTCAGAGGCGCTAGCGTTGCAACCACTCATCAACAAAGCCATCGCCAAAGACCGTACGCACCGTTACGCCGCGATCAAGCAATTCGCGGACGAGCTAACCATGCTCGACAGCTCAAAGGCTGTGAGTGAAGTTAAAGCGAAAGAGAAATCGCGCAAACATCGCCGTCTCGGCAAGGTGTTGCTGGCAGGCCTCGTCATCGTTTTTCTCGCGGGTCTGGGATGGTGGTCGCGCGGCCCTTACCAACGTTGGCGCGAACGAAGCGCGTGGGGAATGCGCGGGAATTTGAACACCTCGGAAGTTTTTAGCACCCGCGTGGGTTATCGCGGAGAGTTTGGCAATCCAACCATCTCGCCCGACGGACGGCGCATCGCCTATAGCCTGAGTAACGATGGGCGCAGCCAAATTTACGTGCGCAACATCAACGGCGAAGCCGAAACGAGGCTGACGGACGGCCCGTGGTTCGATCAACATCCGATCTGGTCGCACGACGGGACGCGCCTTGCCTTTCTCTCAACGCGCGACGGCGCTGGCGCACGAGCGATCTGGCTTATGCCTGCTATCGGCGGCGAACCCGCACGCTTGCACACCACCAAAGATGAAAATCTGAAAGTGATCGCTTGGAGAAAAAATGGAACCCGCGAACAAATTTATTATGAAGAAGAACGGAAACTTTTCGCCTTCGAGTTAGGGGCAGGAACACCGCAATTGCTCACCCGCTGGGCGTCGAAAGGCACGACTCGCCCCCACTTTGCGCTGTCTCCCGATCAGCAATTCGTCGCCTATGTCGAAAATGAAAACCAACAAAACAACTTAAAAATACTTTCCTTGCAGGACGGCCAGACGACGTTATTGGTATCGGATGTAAATAATTCAACCCGGTCTGCCTGGTTTCCCACGGGCGACAAGATCGCGTTTCTGGCGGAACGCGACGGCGCATTAAATGTCTATCTTGTGTGGCTCTCAGATCGCCTGGTCGAGCAAGTCACTTTCGATAATCAACTCTACGACTCGTTACAGATCACACCGGACGGGCGCACGATTCTGATGAAATCAGTGCGTGACCAAGCCAATATCTTTTCGCTGGAATTGAGCCGTCAGATCGAGACGCAACATACCTCGGAATTTGGCTTACAAGTATTGCCGGAGTTTTCGCCTGACCATCGCCACATGACTTTTCAAGCTGCCAGTTCCGTAATACAAGGCAAAGAATCCATTTTGCTGCAAAACCTGGCTTCGGGGGTGGCGGCAGAAAAGTTGACGACGCTCGGTTTCAACGCGCGCTGGTCGCCTCAAGGAAACACAATTTCATTTTTGCGGCAGGTAACCGGACGTTTCGATTTATGGCTGTTCGATCTCAACACCCGCACGGAAAAACTTTTGCAACCTGATGTCGTGTTCGGCGGTATTTTGCCCTCCCCTTATTACCTGCAATACCCTGATGTGGCTTGGTCGCCTGACGGCAACAGTCTGGTTTATCCGGCGAAAAGAGCGGGATTCCGCAATCTTTGGCAGGCCGCAACCGACGGTTCGTGGAACAAACAGCTAACCAACTTTGCTTCGGCATCCACCACGGTTTTCTCGCCAGTCTGGTCGGTAAACGGCAAACAGTTAGCCTATTTGATGACGGAACGTGAAAAGCCTGAGGCCCCCTTAGCCTATCGCTTACGCGTCAAACAGGATGAGGCCACTCAAACGTTATATGAGTCTCCTCGTCCGTTAAGAATTTCGGGCTGGCTGGCAACGGACTCAGAAATCCTGTTGGTGGAAACGCTCAGCACTTTCCGCGAACCCTTGCAGGATGTCGCACTCATACGAGTCAGGCGCGACCAGCGTCGCCATCTCGAGTTAGCGCGTTTCCCCCGGGTTTATTTCAATAGCTTCAAACTTTCACACGATGGGAAACAACTGGCCTTTGTTACGCGAGCGAATGGTAGGGATAATCTGACAGTTTTCCATCTTCACACTGGCGTCTCTAAACAAGTCACCGACAATCGCGAGGCGATGGTTTTATTGAGCAGCCTTAACTGGTCGCCCGATGATCGCCACCTTTATTTTAGCAAGCAGACACAATGGCAGTTTGTCACGCGGCTTGAGAAAAAAAATTAAAGCCGAATGGCAGTTTACGGCTATTGATTTCCGCCTTCACTCTTGCCGACGCATAAACGAATGCGTCGGTGCTTATTAACCGATTTAAGTAAAAAGGAGAAAGTATTATGGAAACGACGGAAGTACGTTACGGCGAGGCAATTACCAAAATCACTCGCATATTCAATTTCTATCTTAAAGAGGCACGGAGACGTGATGCGTTAGATGGGAATCACACGCATGAAAATCGTTTTTGGGAATTGCAGGACAGCAATATCAAGGGATTCAAGCATGACGTTTCCCAGATATTCATAGCGCAGGGGTTGGAGGGAAAATGCCCGGAAGGCCTTAAGGGCTGTAACGGAATTTGTATTCCAGAATCCGAAGAATGCCTCGCACTGTAGCCTTTCGCAAAAGAGCAACTGGGCCAATCACTGGCTGTAAGTGATTCTCCTTTTCTCTTCGGCAGTGACGGTCTTAACCGATCTTGACTCAAGACCTGATCTAAAGATCGCTGGTAGCGGGGGTAACCTCGCACCAGCGAGTTGGATGGTTTGTCCCGCCCCACAAATAAAACTCAGCGCCGCTGAAAGTACCAATACAACGGCAAACTCCGCGCCAACCTCATAACCCCGCCAGCTTGGTAAACAGCCTATTAGCGATCAACCACAACGCCACCCGCAAACCACTTACCGTCTCGCTGTCAAACCGAACTCTCGGTTGTTGGCTCAGGTCAGATTAAAGTATAAGAAAGGCAAGCAACTGATTCGCTTATCCTTTATGAACCGACTAGGCAAATTCGGACTCATCATCATCATAATCTTCTTTCTCGTCGCGCTGCTTGCGCCATTCATTGCGCCTTACGACCCGCGCGAACAGTTGCAGGACGGGCGCAATCTGCCTACCGAAGAACGGCTCAAACCTACGCGCCAAAATCTGTTGGGACGCGACGACCTCGGACGCGACGTGTTGTCGCGCATCGTCCACGGCGCGCGCATCTCAATGCGCGTAGGCGTCACCGTCGTACTCATCTCTGCCCTCATCGGCACGTTGATCGGAGCGGTCTCAGGTTTTTACGGCGGATGGATTGACCGCTTTTTATCGGGTTTTTTATTCAACGTATTCATGTCTTTCCCCAGTCTCTTGCTGGCAATTGCGATGGTCGCGTTCTTGGGGCCGAGCCTGAACAATCTCATCCTCGCGCTGTCAGTCATCGGCTGGGTAGGTTACGCGCGCCTCATTCGCGGGCAGGTGTTGAAGGTGCGCGAATACGATTTCGTCACGGCGGCGCGTGCGTTGGGCGCGAGCGATGCGCGCTTGATTTTGCGACATATTTTGCCCAACGCGATTCAACCGCTGATCGTACAAGCCAGCTTGGGAATGGCAGGCGCGGTTTTATCGGAAGCCAGTCTGAGCTTTTTAGGATTGGGCGTACCGCCGCCTACGCCCAGTTGGGGCGCGATGCTCAACGACGCGCGCAGCTTTCTCACCATCGCGCCGCATTTGTTACTCTTTCCGGGCATTGCCGTGATGCTGACCGTACTCGCCTTTAATTTCGTCGGCGATGGCTTGCGCGAATGGCTCGATCCGAAACAGCAGCGGCAGTAATGCAAGCAGGAACGACGTTTTCGTTCTCTCAGCCGTGTGCAAATCACTTGGTTGACGCTTTCGCGCAACGACCAGTAGACTGCCAATCTTCCTAGACAAACCGCTTTCTTAACCGAGTTATTCGTTATGGCTTTAGCAAAAACGCTTTCATTGGCTTTGTGTGCCAGCCTGTTGTGCGCACCGACTTTCGCGCAGAAAAAAGACAACAAGTCGCAACTTGCGCCGATTCCCGCCGCGCCGGTGACGGCTTATAGCGAAGTGCGCCGCGACAATTTGCTCAACGGCTTTCAGATCGTCTCACTCGAACGTGCTGACGCTGCGAACATCGAATGTGATGTCGTCTTGCGCGCCGGTTCGATGTTCGACCTGACCGACAAAACTGGACTCGCCGCGCTCACACAAGCCGCGCTAATGGCGGTCAACCCGCGCGTCAAAGAAGAGTTCGAATCGCTCAACGCCAAGATTGACTGGGGCGTAACGCACGACACGACGTGGTTTCACCTCGAAAGCCCGCCCGCGAATTTCGACACCGCGATGGAAATTTTCGCGCGCTTGCTGGTCGTCGAAACCATTCGCCCTGACGCCTTCAAAAAAGCGCAGGCCGATCAACTCGCTAAAATTAAGGCCGCGCAACCTTCGCTCGATCAACGCGCGACCGAAGCCTTTTTTGCCGCGCTCTATGGCACGCATCCTTACGGCCACAATCTCGACGGCAACGAAAAGACCATCAACAGCATGAAAGCTGGTGATTTGTTCGATTACGTCAAACGGTTTTATCTGTCGAACAACGCCTTCGCCGTCGTCACCGGCCCGGTCAAGCACGAACGCCTGATGCGTACTTTCAAAACGTTTATGGGCGGCTGGACGAAAGGCGCTTTGACCGCCGCGACTTTCCGTCCGCCTGTGCGGGTGGCGGCGCTCAATCTCATCAAGCTCGAAGCCGACGAACCCAACGTCGAATTGCGCGGCGGCGTATTGGGTTTGCGCATGGGCGAACCCGATTACCTCACGACCGTCGTGTTAGGGCACGTGCTGCTCGCACGGTTGAAAGGCGAAGCCATCGGTTCGCTGCAAGTTCACACGCCCGCGCGTATGTTGCCTGCGCCGTTGGCCTTTGCCGCTACGTTGCCCGCCGATCAGGCGCAAACGGTTTCGCGCAAAGTGACCGATGCGTTTGCTGCGCTCGCCACCAAAGAAATCACGGCGGATGAATTGGCCGCCGCGAAAACCGCAGTGATTGACACTTATGCCGCGCGCACGCCGGCGCAATTCCTGCGCGACATTGAGACGTTTTCGTTGGCAAAAAACTATCCGCTCAACGTGAATCAGGCGATCAACAGCATCACCGCCGCCGAGGCACAGCGCGTAGCCAAACGCTTGCTCGAAGCCAACGCCCTCACCGTCGTCGTGGCTGGTCGCGTCAACGAATTGAAATCGCAACTCTAAAGAATGCCTGAAGCCAGTTTGCCTAATCCTGAACTTCCCAATCCTGAGCTTAATGCCAGTGACAAAGCGCCTGCGGTGCAGGCGATGTTTGCTGAAATCGCGCCGAGCTATGATCGGTTGAATCATCTGTTGTCGCTGAACATTGATAAGCGTTGGCGGCGTTACACGGTGAGCAAGCTGATGGATGTTCTCGCGCGTCCTAATGCGCTGGCGTTGGATTTATGCTGCGGCACGGCTGACTTAACGCTTGAACTCGCGCACCACGCGCGTACGGTTGGCGCTGATTTTTGTCATCCGATGCTGGTCATCGGCAACGAAAAAATCGCGCGACGCCAAGCCGGACGTGCTTCGTTATCTGAAGCTGACTCAATGCGATTGCCCTTCGCCGATCAATGCGCCGACGCTGTGACTGTCGCTTTCGGGCTGCGCAATCTGGCGAACGTTTCGGTCGGCCTGACTGAAATGTATCGCGTACTCAAACCTGGCGGACGCGCGGCTATTCTCGAATTCTCGCGCCCCATCGTGCCGGGCTTTCGCGAAGGCTTTGAGTTTTACTTTCACAACATCTTGCCGCGCATCGGCGGACTGATTTCAGGTTCGCGCGAGGCTTATACTTATTTGCCTAAATCGGTCAGCAATTTCCCCGATCAAAAGCGCCTCGCCGCGCTGATGCGAGAAGTCGGATTTGCGAATGTGCGCTATCACAACCTCTCGCTCGGCATCGCGGCACTGCATTTGGGCGACAAACTTTAATCGTCCGCCATTGGCGCGAAGGGCTTTCGCCACAAAAAAGCACAAGAACCACAAAAAGAAACTTTATTGAACAGGTTTCATCTTCCGTCTGACAGTTCAGTCATTTGCGATTTTCGAGGCTGTATAAAACTTGCCCTTCATCGCCAGAAAATCTTTTTGTGTCTTTTGTGCTTTTTTGTGGCGAAAGCCCTTCGTGCCAATGGTTCGGCTTACAGCGTCACGCCATAAACCCGCGCCATCCAGTAAGGCAGCAAGTAATCAATCCCTGCATTTTCGGTTTTGCCATAGCCGCCGCCCCACAACAGGAACGGGCTGCGTTGCCATAAGAAATCGGTATCAATCCGGTCAAGCACCGCAATCGGCTGGCACGCGCGGTCTGCGCCGCAAGCCGGGAAAAGTGGATTGCCGCGATGATCGCGCCAGCCATCACGGCGCGGACGTTTTAACCAATCGTTCAACATGATTTTGGTTTCACCGTCGCGGCGTGCGTCGGCTCCGCGCAAGACGCGATCAATCATGTTGAAGTGCGCGTTGCCGTGATCGTCGGTCGTGCGGCGCAAAATTTGATATGCGTTCAGGTAACGATTGCGATAAGTCTTGTTGCCTTCGGTGCGAATCAGGTGAAAGAAATTGATCGTCGCCAGATTGAATTTGAAATACGACTCGTGATCTTCCAGCACCTCAAACACAATCGAACTGCCGACGGTGCTAGAAGCGAAGATGCGCGCCATGTTGTATTGCGAGGCGAACTTGTCATTGACGCGGCGGCCTATGGCAAGAAAGTTGAGGCGCTGTTCGGGATGTCCGGTGAAGATCGTGCTGATTTCGTTGAGTGGCGTACGCAAAATCCAGTTGCTGTTGTTCAAATGGTCGAGCATCCGCGTGACGAGCGTGCGAACTTCGGCGCGGACTTGCGGGTCGTCTACGAAATCGTGCGCCGTGCCGAGTCCGAAAAATACGCCGCTGTATTGATCGCGCGACGTGTTGCCGAACCACAAGTAAGTCTCGCCATTGAGCGTGCGCGAATAAACGCCGTGGCGACGCTCTTCTTCGGTCACACTGTCGGCATACTTCCACGAAGCCGGCATCGCAAAGCGCGCCAACAAATCATTGCCCGTTACATCGAGCAATAAGCGAATGCCCGCGAGCGAACGTTTGATATTCGCCAACGCTTCGGGCGAACGAGTGACTTGATAACGAAAGCTCTCAGCGGCGAGATAGTGTCCCGTCCAGATGGCGGAATCTCCCGCGCGAATATAAGCGACGATTTCATCGCTCGCGGGCGCAGCGAAAACCGGATCAACGATGAGTCCGTTTAGTTGGTGGCGCGATTGAATGTTTTGCGAAATGGCATTGGCATCCTGTTCGTCAGCGCGCGCTGACAGAACGACGCACAACACACACAACACGAATGCGGCGATTCGTTTCATGGTTCGATACCTCGTGAGTTGAAAATGAATTGTTCGGGCGGGGCTTTGGGGAGCGCCTGAAAGAACGTTGCTGATGTAACGCGCGAAGAGTAAGAGCATCGGCTTTTACCGTCAACCGCTTTAATCTTCATCAATTCTTTCGCCACAAAAAAGCACAAAAGACACAAAAAGGAATATCAAAAAACCTTTGTGGGTTCTGTGCTTTTTTGTGGCGGAGGCCCTTCTGAGTGGAAGCGCAAACCTTCAAGCAGGCGAATCTTTGCGATTGTGAAAGAAGCAAATCTATAATCCGCGCACTGACGAATTAACGAGGGAGAAGGACGGAGAAAATATTTTATGCCTGCTGCTGCCACTGAAATCGCCACTGAAATAGTAAGACGCAAGCTCTGCCACTTTGAGCTGTGCGCGCACCAAGCCGTAGAGTTTCGCCACAAGACCACTTGGTTTGAATACGTCGAACTCGTTCATCACGCGCTCACCCAAACTCATCTCAACGACATTGATCTAAGCATAGAAGTTTTCGGTAAGCGGCTGAACTATCCGATTTTCATCAGCGGCATGACGGGCGGCACAGATGAGGTTGCGCAATTCAACCGCGATATGGCTGCGCTGGCCGAACGCTGGGGCATCGGCTTTGGCGTAGGCTCACAGCGCGTGATGCTGCGTTATCCCGAAGCGCGCGCGAGTTTTGCCGTCCGTGAGGTCGCGCCTGATGTGTTGCTGTTCGGAAATCTCGGCATCGCCCAAGCCTGCGAATTGGCTACCGATCAAATCGTCGGTCTCGCGCAAAGCATCGGCGCTGATGCGCTGTGCATTCATTTCAATACGGCGATGGAAGTCATACAGCACGAAGGCGATCACGACTTTCGCGGTTCGCTCGCGGCGTTGAAACGATTGGTGAACGATTCGCCGCTGCCCATCATCGCCAAAGAAACCGGCTGCGGATTTGGTTATGAAGCGGGCGCGCAAATCGCCAGCACCGGCATTGAATGGATTGATGTCGCGGGCGCGGGCGGAACTTCGTGGGTAGGCGTCGAGACGATTCGCAATCGCGCGTTGCGCCACCTGGGCGAAGCCTTTTGGGATTGGGGCTTGCCGACGGCAGCGAGTGTCGCTGAGTTGCAACCACTCAAGCTGAACCTGATCGCTTCGGGCGGCATTCGCAACGGCTTGCAAGCGGCGAAAGCACTAGCCCTCGGCGCAAAAGCCGTAGGCATGGCGTTGCCGTTCTTGCGCGCTTATGTCAACGGCGGCACGCGCGGCGTAGACGAATTTCTCGCGGCCTTCATCGCTGAACTGCGCATCGCCGTGATGCTGTGCGGCGTCGAGCGGGCGGCTGATTTGTGTCAGCAGCATGCCGTCATCGGCGGCGAGTTGCGAGCGTGGCTTGATGAACGCAAGCCCATACTCAAAGGACTCTCAACCACTTGAGCCAATCACAAACTGAAACGCGCGGCAGACTGTGTCTCGTCACCGCCGCCGAAATCGAATTCAATAACATCGTCAAGGCGCTGCGCCCCGAAGCCCTCATCGGACGCGAACTCAATACGCGTATGTGTCGCGCCAATCTCAGCGGCAAATATGGCAAGCGCCCTATCGTCGTGATGCAATCCGAGATGGGAGCGCCCAATTTCGCCAGTCGCTTGTTGCGTCATCTGGCGATTTTTCCTTACGACGGTTTGATCGTCATCGGCCTCGCGGGCGCGCTCGCGCCTGAACTCAAAGCGGGCGACATCGTGCTTTATGAACAAGGCCTTTATGCCAACATCTCTCGCCCGACGCATCGTGATGAATACCAGACGCGCGCTTGTGATGCAGCATTCGCAAGCTGGATTGAAAGCGCGCTGGCTGCGCAAAACTTGAAAGCGCAACGCATCAACGGCGTCGCTGTCAGCGAAGTAATAACTCAAGCGAAGGACAAGGCTGCGTTGCACGCGCTGACGCAAGCCGCCGCCGTAGACATGGAAAGCGGCATCGTCGCGGCAGCCTTGCGCGATCATTCAATACCTGTGGTTACGCTGCGCGTCATCGTGGATGAAGCCGCGCAAGATCTGCCCGCGTTTAACGAAGGCTTGCGCGAAGATGGGCTTTATGACATGCGGAAGATGCTGCGCGTGCTGGCTGCGCGGCCTGGCGACAGCGCGAAGTTTTTATGGCGTTTGCGACGGGCGACACGCCAGTTGCGCGCGGTTACGCGAGCGTTGCTAAACGCTTAACGCTTGGGCGACTCAACCAAGAAAGCGATAGCCGACGCGATGTACGGTCATCAGGTATTGCGGATGTTCGGGGTCGTCTTCGATTTTATGGCGCAGCTTGGCGATGTGGTTATCTACCGTGCGGGTGAAGACGTTGGTCGAATAACCCCACACGGCGTTGAGCAGTTGATCGCGCGTGACGGCTTCGCCGCGATGATGGATGAAGTATTTCAGCAATTCGAATTCGCGCGGTGAGAGGTCGAGCGCCTGATGATTTTTGGTCGCCTGGTACTTTTTGAAATCCAGCGTGATCGAACCGAAGGCGTAGCTTTCAAGCTCTTTGGCCACTTCACTCGTCAGACGCGCGGCCAAACGCAAATGAGCGCGGACGCGCGCCAGCAGTTCGCTCAGGCCGAAGGGTTTGGTGATGTAATCATCCGCGCCGAGTTCCAGCCCTGCGACTTTATCGAGTTCCTGCCCGCGCGCCGTCAGCATGAGAATCGGTTGCGCGAAACCTTGCGCGCGCAACTCGCGGCAAACTTCCAACCCGCTTTTTTTCGGCAGCATCACGTCCAGCAAGATCAAATCGGGTTGCGATAGTCGCGCGAGGTTTAGCCCCGCCACGCCGTCGCGCGCGACGATGACTTCATAACCTTCCAGTTCGAGGTTGTCTTGCAAACCCAGAACCATATCGGGTTCGTCTTCAATGATGAGAATTTTGGTCATAAATCGGTTGTGGAACAAGATGGTATCTTGTTCGGTTAAATCAGGAACAAGATACCATCTTGTTCCACAGCCTGATCAGGCTTCCCAGAGCGGCAAACGAATGGTGAAACAGCTTCCTTCTTCCGGCGTGCTTTCGACCGTAATCGTGCCGCCGTGCGCGTGGACGATGTGTTGAACGAGCGACAAGCCCAGCCCTGTGCCTTTGGTTTCATGCACCAGCGGATTACCGGCGCGATAGAATTTCTCGAAGATGCGTTTCTGTTCGCCGCGCTGAATGCCTATGCCGCGATCAGTGACGGAGAGCGCCAGCCCTCCGTCGGATTGCGCCAGCGCGACTTTGATGCGCCGTTCATCGCGCGAATACTTGACGGCGTTGTTGAGCAAATTCAACAACGCCTGGGCCAGCGCGTCGCGGTCGGCCTTGACCGGCGGCAGGTTTTCGGCCAGCGACGTTTCAACGGCAAAGCCCGCCTTTTGCATGACGAACTCATAACTGTGCAACACTTCGCGCACGATGTCGGCCAGATCGCAGGGCGCAAATTGATATTCCTTGCGACCGGCTTCAATCGCTGAAAAATCCAGAATGTTGTTGATGAGCTGCGTCAGGCGGTCTGTTTCGTTCACGATGATGCGATGATATTCGGCGGCCTTTTCGGCATTGCGCACGCGCCCGAGCAGCAGCGTTTCGGCGAACAGGCGAATCAGCGCGAGCGGCGTTTTGAGTTCGTGCGAAACGTTCGAGACGAAGGCAGACTTTTCGCGCGCCAGCCGCAACTCACGATGAAAGACCCACCCGACCAGCGCCGCGCCGCCCAACAACGCCAGCAACGCCAGGCCATTCAGCCACAGGCTTTGCCGGTGATAACGCTGGGCGAGTTCCGCGATGCCGTTGCGGCGATAAGCCGCCGCCAGTTGCCAGCCGGGAAAGGCAGGCGCAAACGGCACGCTGATTTCAAACTGTTTGGTCTCGGCGTTCGTTGCGTAAAACGGTTGTTGATCTGATTGCAACGCGGCGAGCGTCAGACCGGCGGCGCGCGCGTCTTCGCCCGCCGCTTGCAAACCCGCCGCGAACAAGGGCTGCAAGACGGCGTCGCGCACGTAATCAGGCCGCCAGCTGACGCCGACCACACAGGCTTTTTCGCCCTCCACCTTGACGACGCGAAAGAGATATAACGCGGCTGGTGCTTTAGGGTCGTCGGTGCGGCCAAACAGGAATTCGACCTGCTGGCCTTCAGGCGGTTGCGCCGCCAACGAAAAATCGAGCGCCGCTTTCCAAACAGCTTCAGGCGAATTGACAGGCGAATTTGAAGACGACGCCGGTGCTTCATCCGCGTCGCCATTCTCGGTGAGCGCGCGCCACGTTTGCCCATCCCACACCGCAGTGTGTTCCATCGCATCCGCCGTCATTTCAGTGAAGCCGTAAACCTGATTGATTTCAGGATGCGCCTGTCGCACGGCGGCGAAGCGTTGGCGCATTTCATCCAATCGCCAGGCGAGCAAACTTTCGCTATCGAGTTGTGCCAGCGTCGCGCGCGCATAAGCCACCAGGCGTGTTTCGGCGTCGCGGTTGAGTTGTTGCAGGCTCTGGCGCAGGTTGTATTCGATGACGACGCGCGTCTTGGCGCGCAAGTCGAGCAGGGCGCGATATTGCAGCCACAACAACAACAGCATCGGCACGAACACCGCCGCCAGCCCCAGCCAGAGCAGGTGTTCTCGCCGCATAAAGTTTTCACGCAAACGCTTCAGCATCGTCAAAATCATGAGGTGGCGAGTATAGCGCGCGCGCTCCCCAGCCTTGCGTGAAAAGCTGTCTGCGAGTTGCAAAAAGTTGTCTCTGACGGCGTGACAACTTCTTACGATTTCAGTGCAACCGCGAGAAGATTTCCGCGCGCCTCCTGCCTAAGCTGCCAACGAGCCTGCAACGACAAGCAATCGCTCAATCCGAATTGTTCACCATGCAAAGGAGAATTATGCTGAAGTCACTTGGTCATTTTATTCTGCGGCTGGTCGTCATTGTGCTTTGCGCAAAGGCCGTCGTCATTGCGCAAACGCCTACGCCGACACCGTTGCCTGATTATCTGAAAGATCGTGGGACGGGAATGACGACTTCGATCTTTGGTACTTATGTGCGGCGCGGCGAATTGATCGTCTATCCGTTTTACGAGCATTACCGCGACCGCAACTTTGAATACAAACCCGAAGAGTTGGGCGCGGTGGGCGACAAGGATTTTCGCGGACGTTATCGCGCCCACGAAGCGTTGATCTTTGTGGCTTACGGCATCACCGACAACCTGAGCTTCGAGATGGAAGCGGCGACGATCAAGGCTACGTTTGATAAATCTCCGGCTGACACATCGGCGCTACCCAAACGCCTCGTCGAATCGGGTCTGGGTGATGTAGAAGGCCAATTGCGCTGGCGTTGGCGCAAAGAAGACGAGCATCGCCCCGAAGTGTTCAGCTACGCCGAACTGGTGATCCCGCATCACAAAAAGAAAGTGTTGATCGGCACGTCCGGCGCGCAGGTGAAATTCGGCACGGGCGTCATACGCGGTTTCAGTTGGGGCACGGTGACTGCACGAGCAGCGGTGGAATACTCTGCCGGTTCCACCAGCAAGTTCGATTTGGGCGAATACGCGGTCGAATATCTCAAACGCCTCTCGCCGAAATGGCGCGTTTATGTCGGTGTCGAAGGCTCGCAAGACGAAGTGTCTATCATTCCCGAATTGCAATGGCACCTGCATCGCAACGTCTTCGTCAAATTCAACAGCGGTTTCGGACTGACTTCTAAAGCGACTGACTGGACGCCCGAAGTTGGCGTGGTTTTCACGATTCCTACGCGCTGAAAAAAGGAGCTTGTATGAAAAAACGAATTCAATGGCAGGCTTGGCTATGCGCGTTGCTCTTACCTGCGTTGCTGTGGGCGCAAAGCGCGCCGCCACCATCTGCGTTGCCGGTTGCGTCAACCGAGGTCTTCCGCTTTTTGGCCTTTGGCGATTCTGGCACGGGCGACCGCGAACAATACACGCTGGCGCAACAGATGGCTTTTCATCACAACCAGCAGCCGTTCGACACCGTGCTGTTGCTCGGCGACAACATTTACCCCGACGGCAATCCGAAACATCTGGCGGCGAAATTTGAAAGGCCATACGCCGAACTGTTGCGACGCGGCGTGCGCTTTCACGCCGTCTTCGGCAATCACGACGTAGCGAAAGGACGCGCGGCGCAACTCGCTTATCCGCTGTTCAACATGAATGGACGCGCTTATCGTTCGTTTAAGCAAAGCCTGAACGGCGAAGCGTTGATTGAATTTTTCGCGCTCGATACGACGGCTTTCGACGAGGCGCAGCAACGTTGGCTGGAGGAAGCACTGACGGCTTCGCCAGCGGTATGGAAGATCGTCTTCTTTCATCACGCGATCTATTCATCGGGGCGCACGCACGGCTCTGACCGCAAGCTACGCGAAAAACTCGAACCGCTGTTCGTGCGCCAGCGCGTCGCCGTCGTGCTGTCAGGCCACGATCACATTTATGAACGCACCTTGCCGCAACAAGGCGTGCAGTATTTCGTCGCGGGCGCGGCCAGCGGCAAATTGCGGCGCGGTAATCTCAATCGTAAGAGTCCATTTTTTGCCGTCGGCAACGATCAAGTGAGCAACTTTATGGCTTTCAAAGCGACCCGCGAACAGTTGGGCTTCACGGCCCTCGATGCCGCCGGCAACCCGCTCGACAGCGGAACCATTGCGCTGAAAACCTCGGCTCCCTCAGCCGTCGCAGTGCCCAACAATCCCTAAACGCTGCGCCCAACCAACGCAGTAACGATTCACCAGGAATGGTTCACAACGCGTGAACCTTGATAACGCCACACTTCGCCGGAGGTGTGTCCCGAACCAGCAAAACAATTTTAGGAGGCATGCAAATGAACAGATGGTTGAGAAAATTCATGGCAAACAAAACTTTTGAATTCGTCCCATTCGTCAACACACGTCAAGCGGTGCTGTTGCTCACGCTGTGTTGTCTGATCGGCAGTTCGCTGCTCGTGATGAGCGCAGGCGCACGCGACGACGACGATGATGATGACGACGATGAACGAGGCGCGTGTGCGATGACCACCGCCGCCGCGCTCAGCGCGTGTCAAAGCGAAAAACAGGATGATTACTGGATCGCCGTCGGCAACTGCCACAACCTCGTAAACGAGAAGGCCGCCTGCCTGAGAGAAGCGCGCAAGGCTCTGATCGAAGGCAAGCAACTCTGTCGTGAGCAACGCAAAGCGCGGGCAGAGGTTTGTCGCGCCGTCGGCGAAGCGCCTTACGATCCCGAAGTCAATCCGGCGATGTTCGTCAACCCCGCCGAGATCGGCAAATCCATCACGCCCAATCCTTACTTCCCGCTCGTGCGTGGACGGCGGCTGACTTACAAGAGCGGCGCTGAAACGATCAACGTCGAAGTGACCGAAGAAACGCGCGTCATTCAAGGCGTCACCTGCGCGGTCATTACCGACTTGGTCGAAGAGGACGGCGAAACCATCGAAGACACGATTGACTGGTATGCGCAGGACATTCACGGCAACGTTTGGTACTTCGGCGAACTGGCTGAGAATTACGTTGACGGCGAACTCAACAACCTCGCCGGTTCGTGGACGGCAGGCGTAGACGGCGCGAAAGCCGGCATCATCATCAGAGCCATGCCACGAATCGGCGAGGTTTACCGCGAAGAATTTTCGCTGGGCAATGCCGAAGACATGGCTGAAACCCTCAAGTTGGATGGTTCGGCCACCGTGCCCGCCGCCGCTTGCAACGGCGATTGTCTGGTCACGAAAAATTTCACGCCCACTGAACCTGGCAATGTTGATAACAAATATTACGCGCGCGGCATCGGCGTGATCCTCGGCATCAATCCCGAAACCGGCAAGCGGACTGAACTGATTCGGATACGTCGTTGAGCAAGGCTTTCATTACTTGATCTTGCCCTGAAGTAATCGCAGGCGGTTTGCAACAGCATCCGTCTGCGATTTTGACTTAGACGCCACGCCATCAAATGCGGCAATAGCACTGCAATTGACAGGCTGCGAGGGCGCTGGCTAGAGTGCCCGCGTGGTAATAAAGCGGTAACAAAAAAACGAGTGCGACCAATTACGACAGGCACCAAAACAAGGAGCAAGAGGGATGAGCAAACCGGCATTTTCATTAGCCAAAGAGCCACAGCGACCAACTGAGATCGAACACAAACAAGGCACTTATCAAATCGCTTCGACAACGTTGAAAGTTACGACGGATGAGCGAGTACAACTTAAAAACCTAACCACTGAACTGGCCGATTTCGTGGCGCGCACCGCCATTCGTGATGGCGTTCTGCATGTGTCTTCGCTGCATACGACGGCGGGGTTGATGTTGAACGAGACGCAGGATGCGCTGCTGGCTGATGTGAAAGCGATGTTTGAGCAAGTCGTACCGAGCGGCGTTTATTACCGTCACAACGACGGCGCGCTGTCTGATTGCTCGCGCAAGAACGCCGACGCACATTTGCGCGCCGTCGTCGTAGGCCACAGCCTTTCGATTCCGGTCGAGAACGGCAAACTCAAACTCGGCCAATGGCAACAAGTGCTTTTCACTGAATTCGACGGGCCGAATCAACGCAAAGTCCATTTGCAGGTGATGGGTATCTAACCAAGTCATGCGCGCTTTTGTGACGGGCGGAACGGGTTTCATCGGTGGCAATCTGGTGAGGATGTTGCTGGCTGATGGCTATCAGGTGCGCGCGCTGGCTCGACGCGAAAGCGATCAACGCAACCTGACGGGTTTGCCGCTTGAGATCGTCACTGGCGATTTAGACAACGCACAACAACTGACCAAACAGCTTGAGGGCTGCGACGTAGTGTTTCACGTCGCAGCCCTTTATTCATTGTGGCAACGCGATGCGGAGGCGATTTATCGCGCCAACGTCACGGGTACGGAAAACCTATTGACCGCCGCGCGTCGCGTAGGAATCAAACGATTCATTCAGACCAGTTCGGTCGCCGCCATCGGCGTACCCGCGCCCAACAAGTTGGGAACCGAAGCGACGCAAACCACGCTCGCTGAACTCGTGAGCGATTACAAAAAATCGAAATACCTGGCGGAACAGGCTGCGTTGAAAGCCGCGCGCGAAGGTTTAGACGTGGTCATCGTCAATCCTTCGACGCCGATTGGCGCTTATGACGTGAAGCCTACGCCAACTGGTGAGATCGTGCTGCGCTTCTTGCAAAACCGTATGCCGGTTTATGTGCATACGGGGCTGAACCTGATTGATGTCGAAGATGTCGCGCGCGGCCACCTTCTCGCGTGGCAAAAAGGCCGCACGGGCGAGCGTTATATTTTGGGCCATCGCAATCTCACGCTGAAAGAAATGTTGGATCTGCTCGCGGCCATCACGGGCAAGCCCGCGCCGCGTTTCGCCGTGCCGCATGCGTTGCCGATGGCGGTGGCTTTCATAGACGAAATGATTCTCGCGCGCTGGTTCGGCAAGACGCCGCAAGTGTCTTTCGCTTCAGTGCAAATGTCGCAAAAGACGATGTGGTACGACGCGAGCAAAGCTGTCAGCGAACTCGGCCTGCCGCAAACGCCTATCGAAGCCGCGCTCGAAAAAGCCGTAAACTGGTTTTGCGCAAACGGTTATGTTTGAGCGGGTGTACAGAGCAGCCTTTCCAGGTTGCGGCTGACTGCAAAAGCGACGCATCAATTCCCACTATTTCACCGCCCGGCGGCTAATGCGATTCGCTTTCTTCACGTTGCGCTCCCTAAATCAGCGGCAAGCTGGAAAGCATGCCGTACAAAAAAGCTGTTACCATTCCATCCAACTTTGCGCCTTCATGCGTGAACACGACAGCTTTTCTGGCTGTTGGGATTTTTTCGGAAACTAGACACTAAATGGCACGAACGGCTCAAAAAACTGGCAAAGCCGCTATCGCTCCTTTACCGCAACCGGTGAAGGATCCCCGACCTGTGATGCCCGTGCCAACCGTGTTAAGTGACAACGAAGTAGTCGCCGTCGTCTTGCAAGGCGATGAATCGGCTTTTGCGCAACTCTTTGAACGTCATCGGCAATTGGTTTCACGGTTGGGCTATCGCTTTTTCGCCCGCCGCGAACAGGTCGAAGACATCATTCAGGACACGTTCACGAAAGCTTATTTCGCGCTGCGCGATTATCAGGGCGGTTATGAAGGTTCGTTTCCGGCGTGGCTGACGCGCATCGCTGTGCATACGTGTTACGACGAATTGCGCCGCCAGAAACGCCGCTCTGAAAGCAATCTCGCCGATCTGACCGACGACGAAGCGACTTTCCTGAACGAACGGCTGCGCGACTTGCGCCCCGCCAGCAACATCGAAGGCACGGCGCTCACGCGCGATCTGGCTTCAAAGTTGATGGCGCGGCTGAAACCGGAAGATCGTGTTGTGCTGACGCTTGTGAACTTGGAAGAACGTTCGATTGCCGAGATTGCCGACCTGATGGGCTGGACGCCTGGCAAGGTCAAGATGCGTGCCTTTCGCGCTCGTGAAGCGTTGCGCGATGTGTTGCATCGGTTCGTATAAAAATGAAATGAAAACTAGCTTGCTTGGTTAAGAGGTAAACGTTATGTGGCGATGGAAAAAGAACAACATCACAGATGAACAACTGAATCGTTTCAGCAACGAAGTGTTCGACGCGCTGCAAGTCAGCGAA
>JAYSVR010000640.1:0-29580 GCA_043718445.1 Acidobacteriota bacterium
TACGCGCCCACAGCGGAATGCTCGACGCGCGCGTATCGTCCATCGCGTAATGCTTGGCTTGCGGCAGATACTTCTTGATCGTTTCGAGCGGAATCAACGCGAGCGGAATGTTCAACCCTATGCCCGGCGACAGGTCGTTATCGCCGAGGTATTCGTGGCTGACGCGAAAGCCGCCACCGGCGGAAGGCGTGATGACGTTGCAACGGTCTACGGTCAGGCGCTGGCCGATTTCGGTGACGGCGGCTTGCAAAAAACGATCTACATCCAACACCGAATCGGCGTCGGGCCGCACGGCGTCAGCGTTGATGCGCTGCATAATCGCCTCGCGGGCTTCATACATTTCGATGAGTTGGCGCTGTCCGTTGGGGTCGAGTGACATAGGCTGATGATATACCACAGCCAACGCCTGTCACGAATTTAGGAAAAGCAGGCTTATCGTTTGGAAGGCCTCCCTGCTGGTGTCGCGCTAACAGCGGCTTCGCTCATGTTTTGCACTTGCTGTTGCAATTCGCGCGCGACTCCCAATTGCAGATAAAACCGCAATTCCGCCGCACTCCATCGCGCCATTATTCTCTGCACGCTTTCGAGGTTCTTGTGCGCCAGCCGGGCCAAAGCCTGCGGCAGTTGTTGCGGAATGAACTGTCCCTGCAATTCGTAAAGCGGCATTTCGGTTTCGAGCGCGCTAACCTCTTCTTGTTGATAAAGGTTGACCGTCCATTGGGCTTGATTGACGACTGCCAGCCGTTCCATCGCTGCTTCGCAAATCGTGAAGGCGCGCGCTGGTTCAACGTCGGCAAAAAGCCGCGCGAGTTCTAACTGCAACCAAACTTGCTGTGATGTGAAAAAACGATTGCCCAGCAAGGCTTGCGCGTCATTGATAAAAATCAGCGCCGTTTTTTGATCGTTAGTGCCGAGTTTTTGCTGTGCCCACTGACTTAACAACTGAAAGCGTTGCGCGGGATCGTTCAAACTATTCAGGTGGCCGCGCGCTTCTTCGAGCTTGCCGCTGTTGAATGATTTGCTCGCCAGTTGATAGGCGAGTTGGTTCAACAATTGGCGACGTTGTTCGGGGTCGCTCAGATTGGCTTCGATCAACTTACGCACTTGCGCTTCGTTGGTGTTGGCGTTGGCATTGACGGCTTTGTTCAGCGCATTGCTGACGAGATATTGACGCTCGTGCTTAGGCAATTTTTCAGCAAGCGCCAGCAATTCATCGGGCGTACCTGTTTCAAGCTGTTTCTGATAGCGCTGATAAAAGTTACGAGACTGCGCATTTCCTGCCTGGTTCAATTTGGCACGCACGGCGGCCAATCGCTGAGGCAAACGTTTTTCGATGTCTTCGATAAAGTTGTTTAAGGTCGAAAAGATCGTGCTTTTTATTCCGCTGGTTTCTTCCTCCAATCTATCGCCATCATTGGTTTTAAGAGCTTCGGCGATGAACCATTCCAGCAAGTCACGAAACTGGCGCAGCGCGGCTTGCTGGCGTTGCAACTGTTCTTCGCTCGGCTTTTGCACTTCTTCATTCTGGTTGGGTTTCGGCGTTTCGAGCGGAGGCAAATTCCCTCTCAGCACGTTGAGAAAGTTCGCCATAAACGAAACGTATTGCTGAAAGGTCGAACCATTCGTGCGATCACCTTTTTTCAATTTATCCAGCGCCGAGTCAAACAACTCAGCGGCGGCGGCAGAATCTTTTTGCTGCAAAGCCTGAAACACATTCACCAACGACCACGAAATTTCGTCAGAGGCTAAAACTTCTTGGGCGGTTTTCAGCGCGGCTCGCGGGTCTTGCTCGGCGATGCGCGCGGCAAGATTCATTTCCATCTCACGATCCTGCCATTGAGGGCGACCCGGTTTGGCAGGAGTCAACTCGCGCACTTGCTGTAAAAATTGCAGCGCCAGTCGCGGGTCTCTTTGCAACAGAATATTAAAAAGTTGCCCGCGCACTGATTCGATCATTTGTTGCAAGCGATGATTCCGCTCGTTAGTGAGGCCGGGCTGTTGCGCGAGGTCGGTGAATGACCCCATCGCCTCAATCAGCAAAGCGCGGGCGCGGGCTTCGTCTTTGACCCACAACAAATCAGCCAGCGAGCTTTGCGCATAAATGCGATTGTCGAGCCGTTGAAGCTGCGGCACTTGCGCCACACAACCTTCCAGCAAAAGCTCGGCATGCGCACGCAGCTTTTTCAGATCGGAGGGTTCGGGCGTTTGCGGCTGACCGACACCAGCGCAGGCCAGACTGAGAACCATCACGAACAGGATATATTTGAGCATAGGCACACCTTTACCAATAAAGTCATTGAATGAATAGTTGGACACGTGATGTTAGTTGGAACGCAAACTCACCGACGCGTTGCAGCAAGTTCTCGCAAGGAACGTTTTTCTTTTGCAAAAGGGCTGAAACTCAAAGACGCCACGCGTGCTGCTTTGTTCCCTATTCATAGCGCAACGCTTCAACCGGGTCGAGCCGCGAAGCCCGCACTGCCGGATAAATCCCAAACAACAAACCGGTCGCCGCCGCTACGCCAAACGAGAGCGCAATCGAAGACCACGTGACGACGGTGTTCCATTCGGCATAAATCGCTACGGTGCGCGAAGCGAGATAACCGAACAGCACGCCGGTCAATCCGCCAATGAAGCTGATGGTAAGAGCTTCGATAAGGAACTGTTGCCAGATGTCGCGGCGGCGTGCACCGAGCGCACGGCGTACGCCGATCTCGCGCGTACGTTCGAGGATGTTGGCGAGCATGATGTTCATGATGCCGATGCCGCCGACCAGCAGCGAGATGCTGGCAATGGCGCTCATCACGATGTTGAAGATGCGCTGGGTCTTTTGATTTTGTTCGAGCAACTCGCGCGGCACGACGAGCGAATAATCGTTTTCCTGCCCATGCGTACTCGCCAGCATCTGGCTCATCAGCACGGCGGCGGGCTTGATGGATTGCGTGTTTTTCAAAGTCACGACGACTTCATCGAGTTCAGATTCAAAGCGTTTCGGCTCGAACTTTTTCAGCGCCGTCGCCAGCGGGATATAAATGTCGTTGCTGAAATCCTGTAACTTGACGCCTTCGAATTCATCCTTCGTCAGGTTGTAATCGCTCAACACGCCGATGACCGTGAACCACAGCTTGTCAATTTTGATTTGCTGCCCCACGGGCGATTGGCCGCCGAAAAGTTTTTGCTGCACCCGCGAGCCGATGACGCAAAACTGTTCGTAATCGCGCTCGTCGGGTTCGGCGATGAAGCTGCCTTCGGCCAGATCGTATTTCGCCGCGCGAAAGTATGACGGCGTTACGCCAATCACGTTCGAATCATCGCTCTTGCCCTTGAACGAAAAGATTTGGAAGGTCTTGACCCGCTTGCGCGCCGACCACGATTCGATGTCGGGCGTGACGGCGTTGATGGCTTGCACATCGCGCAACGAGAGTCCCAAAGAATTTTCCCGAATCTTTTTCAGGTCTTCTTCGCGTGACTCGCGTTCGCGGATGATGACGTTGCGCAAGCCCATCGTATCAATCATCGCCAGGCTCTCTTTCTCAGCGCCAGCGCCAATCGAAAGCATGGCGATGACCGCGCCTACGCCAAAGATCATGCCGAGCATGGTGAGAAAGGTGCGCAACTTGTGTGCGTAAAGATTGGCGATGGCGAGTTGCAGTTCAGTGAAATATCTCATGGCGTTTGTCGGTTTAGCAGAAGCTGTATCGCAACCTGTCAGGTTGCGGAGCATTACGCTGGTGCCAAGTAATTCAACGACGAAGCATTCGCAACCTGACAGGTTGCGATACAGCTTCTTATTTCTTTACTTGCGGTCTGATGTCGGAGGTCGGTTGTCTGATGTTTTGCTTTCTCGTTTGAGGTCAGGCGGATTGAGCGCGATGACTTGCCCGCGTTGCAGTCCTTCGGTGACGACGACTTGCGCGAGATCGCCTTGTCCGAGCTTGACGGTTTTGGGTTCGTACTTCTCTGGCGCAGTCAGTACATAAACGATATTCGTATCGTCTTTATTGGCGATGGCGCTGCGCGGTACGACGAAGACGGACTTGAGTTCGCTCGCGCGAATCGAAGCGACCAGCTTGACGCCCGGCTTCATCAGTTCGGTGTCGGTGCGGTCGAGCGTAATCGTCGTCTCGAAGTATTTCACCGGCGAGCCGCGATCAATCGGACGCGCGACTTTATCAATGCTTTTGACCTTGCCGGGGAATTCACGACCGGGGAAAGGGTCGAGCGTAATCGTCACCGGCTGTTCGGCTTTCAGTTCGCCCGCGTCTTTTTCGAGTACGGAAACTTTGGCTTCCATCTTTTCAGGGTTGACCAAATTGAAAAGCGTCATGCCAATCCATACGACTTTGCCGGGCATGACCGCCGCACCGCCCCACATAAAACCATTGGTCGGATAGACGACGATGCCCGAAACCGGCGCGAGCAATTTGAGCGAAGTGAGAGCTTTGTCTACGCGGCCTAACATCGCGTCGGCTTGCTTGCGTTCGAGTTGCAGAATGGCTTCGTCCAACGTGTAAACCTTGCCCTTGAGCGTTAGCCGCGCGTCGGCGAATACGATTTTCTTTTCGGCGTAGCCCTTGTCCAGCTTCCCTTCGATGATCTGGCGTTGCGTATAAATCTGTTCGTCCTGCGGCAGGAACTCGCTGATCTTGCGCAGGTCGAGTTCGGCGAGTTTGCGGTCTTTGTTGATGTCGGTCTTTTCGGTGCCGCTGGCGAGTTCGCCTTTGTTGAGTTTCTGTTCGGCCATTTGCTGACTGGCCGCGTGATCGAGCTTTTGCAATTCGAGTTCGGCGGGATCGAATTCAACCAGCACATCGCCCTTATTGACGTAACGACCATTGGCTATGACCGAAGCAATGCGCAGGCGTTGCACGGGCACGGGCGGCACGGCGATGGCGTTCGATTGCGCAGCTTGCAATTCGCCCTGCGCCGTAATCGCCAACGTGAAATCACGCGGTTGCAGTAGCAACGTCAACGGCGCGAGTTCGTTGGCAGCGGGCTGCATCGCGCGGCGGGCGCTACGCAAACCAAACGCGAGCAGTAAAAAAACCGCGATCAACAAACCTAAATTGCGAAGCGAGCGAGTCCATTTGCGCATAGCGAAATACCTTTGGAGTGCGGCGGCTCGACGCCGCTTTCCCAATCCCGTGCGGAACCGAAGCGATCAAAGAAACTAACGCCACGGCAACTGGTTTTTCGCATGGTTCGCGTTGCCGTGGGAATGGGAAAGCGGCGTCGAGCCGCCGCACTCCAAAGTTATTTCACTTTGCTGAAGTCGCTCGCCACGCGGTCGCCCGCGCGCAAGCCATCAACGATTACGACATCGGCGGCATTCGATTCGCCGAGTTTGACGAGTTGTTCGCGCCAGCCGGTTTCGGTGCGCAGCTTGACGCGCGAGCCTTCTGCCGTAGTCCGCACGGCTTTCAACGGTACAAACAAACAATCGTTCAGCACGCCGGTTTCGATTTTGGCCTTGAGGCTCATTGCGGGACGCATGATCGAAACGTCGGGCTGATCGAATTCAATCTCGACCGGCAGAATTTTGTTTTGTACGTCCCACGCTTTTTGCCGCACCAGCCGTTCGATCTGTTTGATCTTGCCGGTGTAACGCTTCCCCGGAAACGCATCAATCGTGAGTTCGACCGACTGTCCGAGTTTGATTTTGCCGAGGTCTACTTCAGGGACGAAGGCTTCGGCGCGCATCGTGTTGAGGTCGGGGATGTCGAGAATCGGCTGGCCTGACCAGACGTTTTCGCCGACTTGAAACTTGTCGCCGTTCCATTTGGTTTTATAAACGACGACGCCGTCGCGGTCGGCTTTGGCCTGAAAGTTATTGCGGCCCTGATTGATTTCGGTGACTTTGTTTTCGGCGCGCGCCTTGCGGCTGGCGATGATGTTGTAAGTGGCTTCGCTTGATTTCTTGTGCCAGTCCAAACGTTCCTTGAGGGCTTCGACTTCGCGGCGCGCTTGTTCGACGCCGAGCATGTCTAGTTCGACGTTGCGCGAAACTTCAATGTCTGAACTCACGCGCTGTTTGAGCTTTTGCTTCTCGTGATTGTTTTCGGCTTCGGCGAGTTTGGCGGTGAGTTCCTGCCGTTCGAGATCAATTTGCGCCGTAGTCTTTTCGAGTTCCTTGCTGGCCTGGTTGAATTCATTTTGAAAGCGCATCAGGTCTTCGGCGACGCGCTGTGCGTCAAAAGCCAGCAGCGTATCGCCCTTCTTCACGTTGCGGCCTTCAGCCACCATGCTCACCAGTTGGAACTGCCAATAATTCCCAAACGCCGGCGGCCCGCCAAAACTTTGCACCGAAGTTGCTTTGAGCGTGCCGGTGGCTTCTACGCGAAACGGAAAGGCAGCAGGCGCGAGCGTGTTGAAGGCTGCTTCTTCGATGGGCTGGCTCAAGCCTGCTGCCTTCAACAGCGCAGCCGAACGCGGCGAGCGCAAGTATAAAAAGGCAGCCAGCAATCCGGCGACAATTAAGGCGATGGTGATGGTTCGGCGTAAGAGTTTTATGTTGCGCATGGGATGCTCCTTCAGAAGTGAATGAAATAGCCTGACGTTAAGTCATTCCAGAAAAATCGCTGAAGACGCGGAAAAGCGCAGAAGGACGCGGAAACTATTTTTTACGAAGTTAGTTTGAGGTTTTCGGTCGTATTCCTACTCAAGACTTTTTCCGCGCCCTTCCGCGCTTTTCCGCGTCTTCAGCGATTTTTCTGGAAGCTTCCGAAGTTCGATCTATTCATTGCACTGGTATTGGACTTTAGTCAGCTCATCACCTTTGCGGTTGCGCGGACTAAAGTCCACCCAACGGGTCACAGGCTGAAGCCTGCGCTACGGTATCAACTTGTCTCCTTCTTTCAAGGCTCCGTTGGCAGCCACGGCGTAATGCACGCCGTCAGCAGCGAGTATCGTTACGGCGACGGCGCGCTTTTGCTCAAGGCTCTCAACGCGCGTGACCGTTGGGCCGTCGCCGCCGAATTTGACGGCGCTGCGCGGCACTAACAACTGCGCACCTGAGTTGCCGACGATGATCGAAACTTGTGACGACATGCCGGGTTTCATGATTTCGGTCAACGTTTTATCGAGCGAAATAACGACAGTGAACACTTTCGCTTTGGCTTGCCAACTGGCTTTGGCGGCGGTTTGCGAAATGTCTGTGACGGTTCCGTTGATGGTTTGCTGCGGATAGCTGTCGAGCGCGATGCGGGCTTTATTGCCCACCGAAATTTTCGGGCCATCCACTTCGTTGACTTGCGCGACGACTTCCATTTCGGTGAGGTCGGGCAGCGTAACGATGGGCAAGCCGCCCCAGATGACGTCGCCGATTTGCAGCTTGCGGCGCTCGTTCCAGTGTTCGGTATAAAGCACCATCCCTTCGGTCGGCGCTTTGATCTGCATGCGACTCAAGCCTGACTTGGCTTGCGCGAGTTGGGTTTCGGTCTTTTGTTTCTCGATGGTTTTGACCTGCAATTCAGCAGTGAACTCGCGCTTCTTCTGTTCGATCTTGGCCTGTTGCGTTTCGTATTCCGTCCGGGCCTTGTCGAGGGTGAATTGCTTCTCCTGATATTCGCGGCGCGGAACTACATCGGCGGGCAGGCGGGCTTCGACTTTGGCTTTTTCGAACGCGAGCCAGAACCGGCTGAGTTCAACTTGAAAGTCGCGCAACTGGCCTTCCTGTTGCGCGGTCATCCGCAGGATTTCGTTTTCGGCGGCGATGAGTTTTTCTTCGGCGTCTTTGATTTTGGCGAGGACGGCAGTGCTGTCGAGTTCAGCCAAACGGTCACCGGCTTGGACGAGCGTACCTTCGTCGGGCATCCACGTAATCTTCGCTTCATCAGGCATATCCGCGAAGATCGTACGCGAACGCACGGCACGCAGTTCGCCGTCGAGCCGCAAGAGCTTGCTGACTTCGCCGCGTTGAACGGCGACAGCTTTCACGTTCGCTGCCAACTCTTCAGGTGACGCCGCCGACCCGGCTTGCCACAGCGACGGCAAGCGTCCCCACGACCGCCACGCAAGGACGGCGACGAGAACCAATAATAAAAACGCGGGAACGAACCGAGTGACGAAAGGCGATTCCCATAACCCTGAAGCAGGTTTCGTAGCTTTAGTAGCTGGGGACATGTGGTGTGTACCTCACAGCGAAAGAGTAAAAGCACCTAAATTTGATTTGTGACAGAGCAAGAACGCTTGAGCCGCCGTAATTCTCCATTTTTTTCGCGCGTTGTCACTGCGCTTAGTCAACCGAGGTCAATTTCACTTTCGACCAGTCGCCCCAGCCCGGTGTCAAATCGTTCAGTACTCGCACAATGAACTTTTCACAACAAAACGTTTTACCTCTTTGAACTTCCCTTCTGCGCGGCTGTGGCAATCGAAACAGATCGGCGCGCGCGGCAGGCGGCGATGGCGCAACGTAGCGTCTGCGCCTTGCGCTTCATGAATTTGATGGCAACTAAGGCAAGTCATCTTTTCGTCGTTGCCAGCTACGTTAAAAGCTGCGTCGCGTACGTTGCGCCAGACGTGGCGTTCAGTGGGGTTGAGCTTGTCGTTGTCAGCCTGCTTCCAGTCAACGATTAAATCCTGAAATACGTTATCGCCCATCACGAAATTATTCGGATAAGGCAAACCGGTCGAAGCCGATTTCACGCTGCTCACACCGCTGGCGTCATCGCGCAAGTGGCACGAAGCGCACAGCGAAGTGATCGCGCGTTTGTCATCGCGCCGCTTTTTAGAAAGCCATACCAGCGAAATGTCATTGCCGTGGTTGTCGCTCACTTCGCCGTGACAGGAATAACAATCGAGTCCGAAGCCGCCAAAGGTTTTGGCTTGCGTGTCTACGCCTGAAGTGTGGCAGCCCGCGCATTGCCGATAAAACTTCTGTTTATCCCACACCAGCTTGTCAGTGCCCTGCCAGTTCGTCGCCGTCTTGCCGCCCTTGGCATCTGGCACCAATTCCGCTTTGACGTTCAGCAAAGCGAATTTGCCGTAGCCATCTTTTTGCAACAGCCGCATCACGTGGCGATAACCGAAGATAAATTCAATCTGTTTATCTGCCGCCGCGAGCGCCGGTTGCGTTTTGAGCAACGCCGTCAACTCTACGGCGTCTTCGCGATGGCGTATCGTGCGCGCGTGTCCATCCATAAACCACGAAGGCGCAATCGAGTTGCGATGGCAAAACAAACACTGATCGCCGACGGTGTATTCAGGCACGGGTTTACCCGCGTGAGTGCCGCCCCACGCTTTCGGGTCAAGTGGTTTGGGTTCTTCCTGAACCTGACTGTTGGCGACCGCCGCAAAGAGCAAAGCCGCGCTGCTCAAGCACAACGCGGCGAGTTTCAACCGAAGGAATCTTTGCATAGGGTCTCTCTCAGATGGACGGTTCCCAAATCTCTGCCAACTGCAACACGAAGCCCGGCAATTCAGGTTCGCCGGAAACTTCTAAAACGTTTTCGAGGGTCTCCATCGGCACATCAGGACGATAGACATAAACCGTCCGGTTATCAGGATCAATCAACCAACCAAGCTGTGCGCCGTTGGCGATGTATTCCTCCATCTTGGCTTGCACTACCGGCAACTTGTCAGACGGCGACATTAACTCAACGGCGAAATCAGGACAGAGCGGCAGAAACTTGCGCCGCTGTTCCGCTGTGAGTTGCGCGAGTCGTTCGCGGCGCACCCAGGCGGCATCCGGCGAACGCTCTGCACCGTTGGGCAAGATGAATCCTGCCGAAGAATCAGTCGCAGTCCCGCGACCATCGGCTTTGGCCCAAAGCCTGACTTGCGTCGTTAATTCAGAATTGCGATCTCCTGTTTCCCATCCGGTTGGCGGCATAACGATAATTTCTCCTTCGGCTGTACGTTCGATGCGCAGGTCGGCATTCGCCCGGCAAAAGTCGTAAAACGCAACTTCGTTAAAAACGAATTCGTGCGGCAGGTTTAAGACGACCGTTCCGCTAAACTCCATCACAGTTAAGGCACGCGCTGGTGCGACTGCTTGACTCATAAACAATTCCTCCTTGTGTGCGGCGCATTCTAAAACAGACTCGTTTCAGAAAACAGAAATCATCGGCCCGTGTTTCGCTTACCTCAGTGCGGAACCCCCATGCGTCCCAGCAGATTCGCAAAGCGCGGGTCGTGAAACGACGTTGAGCTTCAGGGACGCGGGAAATCCGCCAGCCACAATTCTGGCTTGCCCAGATTGAACCGCACGTAGACGATCTCGCCTTTGGGGGAAACGTCATAATAAGTGCTGAGGCCAAGCACCTGCAATTTACCGATCTGTTTCTCATCTTCACCTGTCACTGAGATAGACCATAGCTCTTCCTCATATTGCGATTTACCATGGCGCAGGAAGTAGACGATCAAGCCATCGCCGGACCAGCGCGGCAAACTGGAACCTTTCGTCAGTTGACGGCAGGCCCTTGTCGCGACCGAGCAAATCGAAATTTCACCAACCATGCCACGAAACTTGCCGGTGCTCCGACTCGTGCCAACAATCCACTTGCCGTCTGGTGACCAGCGCGGATAGCGGAGCGGAATGGCAAACACCGTCTCCCTGCCGGATTCAATCTCGCGAATGATGGTTGCCACTGTCTCGCCGTTCTCCATTTTCGATCCAACAAGCAACTTGCCTGTTGGATCCACTAGCGCACCGTTATAGGCATCCCATGACCAGCCTCGCGCAATTTCAGAGCTGGGACCGCCACTGAGGGAGATTTTTCGCAAGGAGGGAATCGGACCATCCTGGCTGAAATACAAAATCGATCCATCAGGGGACCAGCACGGAAACCTATTTAGCTCCCCCTTGCCTCGGGTAACTTGCGTGAGGTTGTGGCCATCCACACCCAGGGTGAAGATGTGGGACTCTCCTCCTTCCGCCAGCGCAAAGAATGCGATCTTGTCCCCCTGTGGGGAAAATGATGGATCAACAGGAAAGTTCCTAACTTCACTCAGTTCCCGGGTTTGTTTCGTGACCAGATTCATCAGCGTAGGGATAAAACTATTGCGCGTGTTGGTATAGATCAGTTTCGTGCCGTCGCGGGAAATCTCCGGGTCAGTGTCTTCTCCCGCGCTGATTAACACAGGCTCCGGTTTGCCACCAGAGGCGGGTACTTTCCACAACGTCCTGCTCCCGGCGCGCTGGGAGGAAAAAGCAATATAACGGCTGTCGGCGAGCCACACCGGGGCACTGCCGTAGGAATCATCAAACGTTAATTGCCGCGGCCGCCCGCCCGCGGATGGGATGACCCAGATATCACCAATCGGGCCTTTCCTGATTTGAAAAAAGGCAATCAGTGAACCGTCCGGGGAATAAGCCGGCGTCCGGTCGGCTAGCAGCATATCAACGGGCGGGACGCCTTCCAGTTTTCGCTGCTCACTGCCATCGGCCTTGGCCGTACAAACATAGTCGCCTTGCTCATACACCAATCGGCTTCCATCCCGGGACCAATTAGGATTGCGGCCTCCTTCTATCACTTTACGTGGATTGCCGCCGAGCGGCGGCACTGACCAAATATCTTGAAAATAAAGACTGGGCCCACGGCCAAACACAATTTGGTCATTGTTAGGCGACCAGCGCGGACGATGGGCAGGAACCTCTCCAAAGGTGATTTGAACCGGGTCTCCTTGAGCCAGGTTTTTGATCCAAACCTGGGACACGCCGCCAACATCGTTGATGAAGGCGATCATCCCGCCGTCAGGAGAGAAGCTGGCTTCCCGGTGCGAGCCAGGAAACGATGAGATGAGGCGCTGCTGCGGCTGGCTTGACGGTGCGCGTTGCCAGGGTTGCCACCACGTGATGGCCGCCGCCAAGATCACAAGTAAGGCCGCCCCGATCCAGTGGGGCGGGCCAATTCGTCGCGTCGAACGCGCCGGAGCAGGCGTCGAGGCCACGGCGCTGCTCAACATCGCCCTGAGCGCAAAGGCCAGATCACGCGCCGACTGAAACCGTTCTGCCGGATTTTTCTCCAGGCAATGCCGCACCATCTGCTCCAACTCGTGGGGAATGGTCGCTCCTGTCTCAGCCAACTCCGGCGGCTCGTCTTTCAAAATCGCTGCCATCGTCTCCGCCGCTGTCGGGCGCGCGAAGGTGCGGCGGCCCGACACCATCTCGTAGAACACACATCCGAAAGAGAAAATATCGCTCGGCGCTGATGCTTCTTCTCCACGCAACTGTTCCGGCGACATATAGCAGACCGTGCCCATCACTGTGCCGGGGTTGGTGCTGTGTTGCGGTGTCGAGGCGTCTGGTCTTACATCCTCAAACTGCTGCGGCTTCAGCTTCGCCAAGCCAAAGTCGAGAATCTTCGTATGCCCGTCGCTGGTCACGAAGATGTTCTCCGGCTTCAGGTCGCGATGCGTGATGCCCTTGGCATGCGCCGCCGCCAGACCATCAGCCAGCGCAATCCCAATCTCCACCGCTTTTCGCCACGGCAGAGCAAAAGCCTTGAGGCGGCTGCGCAGCGTTTCGCCTTCCAACAGTTCCATCACCGCATAGCTCATGCCTTGTTCGGTTGCGAAATCGTGAATAGCCAGAATATTGGGATGCGAGAGCGCCGCCACAGCTTTGGCTTCGCGCTTGAAGCGCGCCAGCGCCTGCGGGTCTTGGGCCAGATGTGGCGGTAAGACTTTGATGGCTACTTCACGGTCGAGCCGCGTATCACGAGCGCGATAGACTTCGCCCATCCCACCCACGCCCAGCAAAGAGAGAATTTGATAAGGGCCGAGTTGCCGCCCAACCAAGGAATCGTTTTGATTCGCGGCTTGCAATTGAGCCGCGACTTCCAGCGCGGGCGCCTCAATAAAGTCGCCGGCTTGCTCGTGAAAGCGGAGCAGCGATTCCACCTCGCGGCGCAAGGCTTTATCTTCAGCGCAGGCTTCAGCAAGAAAAGCGCCACGTTGGCTCGCCTCGTGCTCCAACGCTGCCAGATAAAGTATCTCGACCTGTTGCCAGCGTTCAGGTTTCATCTGCGGTGATTTCATTGCTTCCCTCATTGCTGATTTCACGCAGGAGCCAAGCCTTCGCCAAACTCCAATCGCTCATCACGGTCCTGGGGGAGACTTTGAGCGCTTCGGCAGTTTCATTCACGCTGAGGCCGCCGAAGAACCGCAACTCGACCACCTGACTTTTGCGCTGATCCAGCGCCGCCAAATCCGTCAGCGCATCGTCGAGCGCAACCAAATCCGGCGCTTGCTCAGCGGAAAAGACCGCAGCTTCATCCAGCGATACGTGGTGCACCTCGCCGCCGCGTTTGACGTAGTTGTGCGCGCGTGCGTAGTCAACCAGGATACGCCGCATCAATTGGGCCGAGACGGCGAAGAAGTGTGCGCGGCTTTGCCACTCGACCTGGCTCGCATCAATCAGCCGCAGATAAGCCTCATTGACCAGCGCCGTGGTTTGCAGCGTGTGGCCGTCACGCTCTCGCCCCATATAGCGGCGAGCCAC
Source organism: Acidobacteriota bacterium (assembly GCA_043718445.1). Classification (GTDB taxonomy): domain Bacteria; phylum Acidobacteriota; class Blastocatellia; order RBC074; family RBC074; genus JACPYM01. The sequence continues at coordinate 13,442 of JAYSVR010000640.1, forward strand.
GCGGCGCAACTCTTCGTACACCAGCGGCATTAACCGCTCCAGCGCCGCCTGGTCGCCCTGGCTCCAGGCCTTAAGCAATTGAGTCACTTCTTGCGGCGAGGGTGTCATCAGATGAGTGTCCTTCAGTCGGTCGGAGTTGATCGTGAACGCTGCGGAGCATACCACCTTTGCATAACTCTCTCAGCGGCTCGCCCGGTGGCCGGAGATTTATTTTCGCGACGGCCTGCAGTTTCTTATCGCCAATCCCGCATTAGTAGATGAGGACAAGACAACAAACTTAGCAAATGTGGATGGCCTGATCCGAAGTAACAAGGCCGTTCAATGCTTATAACCAGAAAGGAAGAATAATCATGCCAACAATCAAGAACATCAGATTAAGCGCGAAGAAATCAACGGACGCGGGAGAGAACTGGGACTTCACGGTGAAGTATGACGTGACACTCTCAACTTGGGAGGTGAACCAACACTTCAACTTTCGCGACAGTTTCGTACTCTGGGAATCCGATTCCAATCCCATAGATCAGATTTTGGGTCACGGTAGCGATGACCAACTCACTGGTCTCGTGGGTGCCTCGACGTTCAAGGGCAACGCTGAAAAAATTGCGCGAACGCTCACGCACAGGATCAGCGCCGATGCCCTGGACACCGACAACCTGCCCCTCGAGGACTTTTACGCCGTCGTTCGATTAAAGAATAAGGACACGGACGCGGACGTGAAGAAGACGAGCCCAATCCTACATCTGAATGCATAACAATTAAGGAGAGCGCCGCAGTTCCTCCTCTACTCAATCTCGCTTGGGTAGAGGAGGACGGCGTGAGACTGAACTCAAACAACAACTCGCTCGCCATACCAGGCGGGCTTATTGATGAAAGGGAGAATTTAGTATGAAACCGAAAAGCAGATTAGTAACTGCGCTGGCGCTCGTCGCGCTGGCCGCCTTGATGACCTTTGGAATTTTCCGGGGAGAGCAGCCTGTGCAAGCGCAAGGCACTGCGCCCCAAGTCGAACGCATCTCGTTCGGCATGGTCGGTATCACTCGCGGCCAGACTGCCCGCGTCAACGTGACCAACATTAGCGAAGCTATTTGTCCATGCAGCCGCGTGACGCTGACCTTTTTGGACGGCGCTGGCGAGGTTCTGCGCACCCGCGACGGCCAGCCTGTGCAGCGGACGATGACGCCTGAGCCGGGCCATTCCGCCTTCCTGCAAATCAGCGCGGATGAGTTCCTCGCTCGCAATGAGGCGCGCGTCAATTTTCGCGCGGTGGTCACGCTCATCCCGCCGAGTGGCGAAGCTGTCTGTCCTTGTGCCTTCCCAGTAACAGTCGAGGCGCTGAACAACGCAACGGGCCGAACCGAATGGGTCTTGTCCGGGGGAATTAGTACGCGAATACCGCCGCCCGTCGCTGATTAACAGTCGGGCGGGCAAATCGAAGGCTGCTTTACCCCGGCGTCATCAGGGGCTTCAACCCGCAGCCCGATCCGCCCGTCGCATTCCGCAGTAAGCAGCAGTCGGTGCGAAATGGCGTGAGGCTTTTATTTTTCTCTCCTACATCTTTCTGTCTAGCCACGATTAGACAGAAAAATGCGGGAGAGAAAAATAAAAGCGGATGACTGGTCAGAAAACAGAAATCACCGGCTTGCGTTTCGCCCACGGACGCGCCGCTTCCAATTCATAGCCCAACGCCAGCAACATCGCATCGCCGCCACGCCACGCTGCGAACTGGCTGCCGACGGGCAAGCCGTCCTTCGTCCAGCCCAGCGGCACTGACATCGCGGGCGTACCGCACAAGTTGTGCAACGGCGTATAGGCTACGCGATCAAGCACCTGCGCCATCAACGTGTCGAAAGGCAATGTAGGCGCATTAGTCCCCAGCTTGAAGGGCGGATGCCGCAACACGGGCGAGAGGATTACGTCATAGGATTTGAAGAACGTTTCGAGTTGCGCCGCCGCCGCGTCAAAGGCTTTCTTCGCATCCGCTGCAATTTTGAATAAGCCGCGCTTGCGTCCGAGTTCCATCATGCCAATCGTCCAGGGTTCCAACACATCGGCGCGCGCTACGCCTTTGCCTAACTGCTTTTCGATCTCAGCATCCAGCCCCACCGTACCCGCCGCCCAATAACCGAGAAAGGCTTCGCTAAGTTCCGCACCGTTGAACGGCAGCTTGATTTCCGAGACGGAATGCTTGAGCGATTCGCAAAGTTTCGCCGTCGCGCGAATCGCCTTTTCGACTTCCGGGTCAGCCGCTTTGCCGTTCAAGCTATCCAGCACGAGCGCAATTTTCAGCCGCTTGCTCGATGGCCCGCTCACGAATCCAACTGCCGCCGCGTCTTTGCGCTCAACAATGTTCAAGAACGCCGCCGAATCGCGCACTGTAAGGCTCACGCATAAATCCGAAGTGATGCCGAGTACATCACCAGCCATCATGCCTTCGGTAAAGCCCGCCAACTCGCGCCGTCGCGTAGGCTTCAAGCCAAACACGCCGCATTGCGAAGCCGGAATGCGAATCGAACCGCCACCGTCATTCGCGTGCGCCAACGGTACGATGCCCGCCGCGACCGCCGCTGCCGAACCTCCGCTTGAACCGCCGGTCGTGTGAGCCGGATTCCATGGGTTATGCGCAGCGCCATAAGCCATGGATTCGGTCGAATCAATCAAGCCGAATTCCGGCGCATTCGTCACGCCCGTCACGATCATTCCGGCTTGCTCGACTGCGTTCATAAACGGCGAATTCGTTTTGAACAACCGCCCGCTTTTCGCAATCGCCTGTTTGTTCAACCGCGAACCAAAATCAATATCGGCGTCTTTGTACTGCACAATGTTTTTGAGCAACAGCGGTACGCCACTCAATGCACTTGCACCGAGAGGTTGCGCCGCGCGCGCTTTCGCCAACGCCGTATCAAACAGTTTCGGCAACACTGCGTTGAGTTGCGGATTGACCTGTTCGATGCGACGCAACACGTCGTTGACCAATTCGAGCGGCGTGATCTGTTTGCGCTGGACGAGTTCAGCCAACGCCGTCGCGTCGTAACGCGCGAGTTCAGACGGTTTGATTTTGGTTTGTGAAAAAGCAGATGGCGCGGCGGTGGCAGTTACGGCGACGGCAATCAGTTCTTCGAGAAAGCGGCGACGAAGGTTGTTCATAGTGGTTTTGCCTTGAGCGAAAATTGAAAAAGGGGCTGAAAGCCTTTCAGCTTCCAGCCCCTTGATTGTAGCCCAACGATGAGCCGTTTGTTTAGAACGTATAGCGCAAGCCGAAATTGATTCGACGATTGCCGCCATTGGTCGCCCATTGATTCAGGAAGTTCGCGCCCGAATTGATCGCGGTGTTCGGCGTACCGAAATTCCGCGTATTCGTCGCATTGAAGAACTCAGCCCGGAACTGAACATTCTGGCCTTCACGCACTTTCGTGTTTTTCAGCAGGCTGAAATCCAGGTTGCCGAATCCATCGCCGCGAATCGTGTTGCGTCCGATGTTACCGGTGCGTTGTCCCGCCGTCAGCGCCGAGAACAGGCTCGCACCACCCGCCGCACGAATCGCAATCACGTTCATGTTCGACAGGTCGAGATTGGTGTTCAGGTTCGGACGAATCGCGTTGCCGACCAGCGCGTCAATGCCTTGCAACACGCCCGCCGGGTCAGCACCGTTCAGAATCGTGAACGGCGTGCCGCTTTGCAGCGTGAACAACGCATTCGCTTGCCAGCCGCCCAAAATATGACCAACGGTTCCTGCCTGGTCGCGGTAAAACGGCAATTGATAAACCACGTTGCCGGTGAAACGATGCGGACGGTCATAGCTCGAACGCGCGCGATCAGCATTGCGGTTATAAGGGTCTTGCGGCGTAGCGATTTCGCCCTGCGGTTGCGGGTTGAAAAGCTCCGACGCGTTATCAATAAACGAGCTCCAGGTGTAGTGAACGCCCGCGCTGAAATTCTGGCTTAGGCGTTTGTCCAAACTCATCTGCATCGAGTGATAGATGGATTGCGCGCAGTTGCAACGCAACCGTTCGACGCCGCGCGTAAGGTCTACGCGACGCGGTTGGTTGACGAGCGTCGTGCCCGTCGGGTTGTAAAGGAATGCGGCGGCGGTACGATCAGTGCGCCCTTGCACGACCGGATTGCCGTCCACCGTCTGGAACAAGCCGTTCCCTTTAGTGGCGATCCAGCCAATGCTCGCCACCCAGTTAGACGAAAGTTCGCGCGAAACGCCGAAGCTGAATTGATCTGCCGAAGGCGCGCGGAAGTCACCGCCCACCGTCGTTTGTGTGATGAAAGGCCAGTTGCCCGTCGGCGGCGCAACCGCATTCTGCAAGTTGCTATAGGCATTCGTCGTCGAAGGGTTCAACGCGAACACAAACGGGAACGCGCTCGCCACGTTGAGGTTGATGTTGATAAATCCGTAATCGTTCGTGCGCGAATAACCGCCACGCACTACCAGCTTGTCGCCGCCTGTCAGTTTCTTGACGATGTCGTTGCCACCGAAATCAGGCCGCCAACTGAAACCGAAGCGCGGTTGGAAGTTATTGGTATCGCGGTTCGGATTGCGGAAGCGCAATGCCGGATTGTTGCCGTTCGCCGCTAGAATGCGGTCAGCAAACGGTTGCAACGAACCCACCGAATTGCCCGGCGTCTCGTAACGCAAGCCATAGCTCAACGACAGATTCGGACGCACTTTGAATTCATCCTGCACGTAAAAGAAATAATCGAACCAGTTGTAATACTGAATCTCTGACCCGCCCGGCACGGGCTTGTTAATCGCCGACGCAATCGCGCTGTCTTTCACGAGCGTGTCGAGGTTCTGGTAAGCCACCCGTCCGCGAATCGTGGGGAAGAAAAAGCTTTTCACCTGAACGCGGCGGAAGTCGAAGCCGAACTTCATCGAGTGTGCGCCTTTCGTCCACGAAAGGTTGTCGAGAATTTGATAGGTGTTGTTAAAACGGAATTGCGGCAGATTGACCGCCAACCCAATCGCGGTGCGCGACGCTGCCGCGTTGAAACCGATCAAGCCGAGTTCGTTGACTTCGAGCGAAGGAATCGTTTCTGACGAAGCGTCTTCGGCATTCGTCGTCGAGCCGAAACGTTGATAGGCAATGCGGGCTTCGTTGACCAGCGTGTTAGAAAGAATGCTGTTAAAGCCGATATTCGCCGACCGCGATTTGGTGTTGACGAGCGTCGCCAAACCGCGCGGCGTCGCTTGTCCGCCACCGGCTGAAACGCTTTGGTTCGAGAAATAGCGACCGTTCAAGTTGTGGCTTTCGTTAAAGCGATGATCGCCGCGCGACGACCATTGATGATTGCCGAACTTGACCGCATTCGCGCCCGTGACCGAACCCAGCGGAACTGCGACACACTCCGCAGGACGCGGCGTACCGGCAGGCGGATTGCAGATCACGTTTGCGGCGGGCGAGAAATACGCCGTACCCGTTGCTCCCCCACCCGCTGGCAGAAATTTCAACAGCGCCGCGACTTGCGGGCGCGTACCGGCTGCCGTTTGTAACAACTGGCGACCCGCTTCGGTCGGAGCGCCGTTGACCGTGAAGCCCGCGCCCAACTGACGATCCGTCCAGCGTTGATAAGAACCGAAGAAAAACGTTTTGTCTTTAATGACCGGCCCGCCCAGCGTGCCGCCATATTGCGTCTCGTTGCGGCGCGGCGCTTCTTTGAAACCCGCAGCCTTTTCGGTATTGCTCAACGCATTGAAGATGTCGTTGTTGTTGAAGATAAAGGCCGAGCCGTGCAAGTTGTTCGTGCCGGACTTGGTCAGGATGTTCACCACCGAACCCGCCGCGCGACCGTATTCCGCCGAGAACTGATTGGTCACGAGTTTGATCTCTTGCACCAGGTCAGGGTTATTCATCGGCTGTTGCGAACCCGTCACACTCGGATCGTTGCTGTCTTGCCCGTCGAGCATGAAGTTGTTCGAGCGCAACCGCATGCCGTTGACCGAGAAATTCGTGTCGTTGGCAAAGCCCGATTGCCCAGCACCCAACTGGCTAACACCAGCGGCTGAGAGCGCGACGTTGAGTACGTTGCGATTGACCGCGATGGGCAATTCCGACAGGCGCTTGCTGTCAAAGCGCGTACTCACTTCAGCATTGCTCGTGTTGAGCAGCGAAGCGTTTTCGGCAATGACCACAGCTTCCTGCACATTGCCGGGTTTCATGATCGCGTTAATCACGGCGTTTTGGTTGACCAGCAACTCGATACCCGTGCGCGTATATTTGTTGAAGCCGTTCGCTTCGACCGTAACTTCATAAGCGCCGACGCCCAAATTTAATAAGCGGTAGCGGCCTTCGCTGTCGCTCGTGGACGTGCGCACATCATTCGTGCCGACGTTGCGCGCCGTCACTTTTGCATTGGCGATAACCGCCTGATTTTCATCCGCCACTAAACCTGACAGCGCCGCCGTAGTGGCTTGCGACCATCCGCTCAGTGACAGGCTGGCAACCAAAATAAATGGCGCCATCAAGCTGATTGCTTTGAATAACCTGTTTTTCATAGCTCCCTCCAAGGAATTGAATTGTGACGAAGTGTCACATTGAAGATTTTCAGTTTTTTGAAACTGTATTGCGGCTGCGTTTCGGCAAATCGCATACCGCAATAAACATATCCTCTAAATCAAATGATTAGGAAAGTTAGCCGGGAGCAAACCAATACGGTGGGCAGGTTTAATTTGGCTTTCAGGATACTTTTTCAAATTTTCGGAAAATCACGCGGTCAATCGCCTCAATTAATCCGGCGAACTTGCTCTATTGGCAGTCAGCGTCAGGCTGTGTTACCTCTTAGCGCACCATGATAACTATCGCCGACATACAAGCCGCCCGCGAGCGTCTGGGCAAAGCCGTATACCGCACGCCGTGCCCGCACTCGGCTACGTTGAGCAAGCTGTGCGGATGCCAGGTTTATTTCAAACTCGAAAACCTGCAAATGACCGGCAGCTTCAAAGAACGCGGCGCGCTCAACAAGCTGTTGCAACTGACTGTAGCTGAAAAAGCCGCAGGTGTAATTGCCGCCAGCGCAGGCAATCACGCGCAAGGCGTCGCTTATCACGCTACGCGACTTGGCATTCGCTCAGTGATCGTGATGCCAAGGACTACGCCGCTCGTGAAAGTCTCGAACACGCGCGAACTCGGCGGCGAAGTCATCTTGCACGGAGCCAATTACGACGAAGCCTTTGCGCGCGCCACCGAGTTGGCGGCGGAACACGGCTACACTTACATCCACGCTTTTGACGACGAAGCCATTATCGCCGGTCAAGGAACCATCGGCCTCGAATTGCTCGAAGAAGAAACCAAATTCGACGCGGTCGTCGTACCCATCGGCGGCGGCGGCATGATTGCGGGCATTGCTATCGCGATGAAAACCATGCGTCCCAACCTTCGCATCATCGGCGTCGAACCGGCTTACGTCGCTTCGATGAAATCTGCCGTCGCCGAAGGCCATCCCGTCACAGTGACGAGCCAGCCCACCATCGCCGACGGCCTCGCGGTCAAACGCGCCGGAGCCTTTCCGCTCGAAATCGTCAAGCAATACGTTGACGACATCGTCACCGTCACCGAAGGCGAAATCTCCAGCGCCATTTTGAAGTTACTCGAAATCGAAAAGACCGTCGCTGAAGGCGGCGGCGCAGCGGGACTGGCGGCAGTCCTGTTCAAAAAAATCCCCAACCTCGCGGGCAAGCGCGTAGCCATCATCATCTGCGGCGGCAACATTGATCCGAACCTGCTCTCTCAAATCATCGAACGCGGCCTTGCCAAAGACGGACGCCTGATTCGCGTAGCTACGTTGGTGCGCGACCGCCCCGGCGAACTCGCGCGCATCTGCCAACACGTCGCCGATTCCGGCGCGAACATTCTCGAAGTCGAACACAACCGCGCTTTCTCAAACCTGGAAGTCGGCGGTGTTGAAATCGAACTCACGCTCGAAACCCGCGACCATCAACAGATCGAACAGTTGCTCGACGTGCTAAAGCAGGACGGCATCGAAGCGCGCGAAGTGAAGTGAGCAACCGTAGCGCAACCTCGCCAAGGTTGCGCCGCTCCAAGAGCGAGCTTTGAATCCGAAGGAAGCAATGCCGAAAGCGCAACCTTGGCGAGGTTGCGCTACGGTTGCCGCACCTTCTTTTCCTAATCAATGTAAAAAATACTGAGACTGGCAGCCTGCGATAACTTTTGTGTAAACTCCGCACCACCATCAAAGACAAACCGACGGTGAAAGTAGAAGCCCCCCAAGCTCCATCGAAAAACTATGCCCTTAACCAACCGCCTCCGGCTCACTAGCGCAGGCATCGCAACACTCATCTTCATCCTCCCGCTGATTTATTTTTACCCTGCGACGACGGGTGAAGTAGTCCTCGCGCCGGGTGACGGATGGGAGCAGATTTTCGCCATCCGCGTGCTGATCGGCCAAATGCTGACGCAAGGAATGTTGCCCTTGTGGAATCCGTTCATCTTCGGCGGTATGCCATTGCTGGCGAGCATTCAGCCCGGCGCTTTGTATCCACCCACATGGTTCTTCGCCTTCTTCTCGCCCAAGCTGGCGATGAACCTGATGATCATAACGACTTATCACATCGCGCTGGCGGGCGCTTATCTTTACGCGCGACGGCTGGGGCAATCGCGGCTGGGAGCCTTGCTGGCGGCTATCGCTTTCGCCTTTGGCGGATACATGGTCGCGCACCTCGGACACAGCAACCGCATCGCCGCCGCCGCGTGGTTGCCGTGGGTATTGCTGGCAATTGAAGAACTTTACCAGAAGCCGCGCTGGCGCTGGGTAGCGTTGGGCGCGGCGTTCATTGCGTTGCAACTGTTTGCGGGCGAACCGCAAATGACTTGTTACACGGCGGTGGTGGCAGGCGCTTATACGCTTTTTTCTTTCACGCTACGCGAAGCCCCAGCTTCGCGGTGGCGCTTTTTCAGCGCACTCGCCGCGATGTGCGTATGCGGCGGATTGCTCTCAGCCATTCAGCTCTTGCCCGAAGGCGAGATGTTGCGTTTCACCGAACGCTCAACCATCGGTTACGAATACTTCTCGCAATTCTCGCTGTCGCCACGCCAATTTTTCAGTTTGTTCTTCCCTTACTATTTCGGCGGCGCGGCCTTGGGGCCTTACGTGGTTCCGTATTGGGGGCGCTGGAATCTCACCGAGACCACCGGGTATTTAGGCATGCTGACGTGGCTGTTCGCTTTCACCGCGATAGGCTTGCGCCGCAAGAATGCCGTGCAGTGGTTTTGGTTGGCTTGGGCAATCATCGCGTTGGGCGTAGCGACCGGAGACAACCTGCCATTCGGCCTCAATCACGTATTGCACAACATCCCGGTTTATAAATTGTTTCGCGCGCCTGGACGCCACTTATTGGAATTCAATCTGGCAGTCGGCTTGCTCGCGGGCTTTGGCGTCACGGCGCTCGCCCGACTCGAAGCGCACGTGCGTTGGCGTTTGGCGGCTCTCAGCGCAGCCATTCTCAGCGTGATCGTCGCGGTCGCCGTCGTGATGTATTGCTATTTCGGCAAAAGCCTTCAGATGGAAACTCCGCTGCCGACCGAAGCCGGAACCTTTGCTAACCCCGACATTTACATTCCCGTTATCTGTTTCAGCCTGAGCTTGGTCGCACTGTTTTTGTATACCTGGAAACAACATTGGCTCATCGCGGGCGCGCTCATTGTGCTGGCAGTGGCGGATGCGATGTCTTTTGGCCTTTCTTATGAGTGGCGCTTGCCGACTTATGACATGGCTGAAAAGCTGGGCGATGCGCCTTCGGTCAAGTTCATCAAAGAGCGCGAACCAGACTTGAATCAGTTCCGCATCGTGAGCCATACGCCCCAACCTTTCGGCCCCAGTTACGACATGCTCGATTATCCCAATCTCTCGATTGTGCGCGGGCTGCAAAGCGTCAACGGCTACGACCCAATGCGGTTGCTGCGCACGACCGAAATCGCAGGAAGCATGTCGCTCGAAGGCATCGTCGAGAACCCCGACGCTTTCACGCCCGCCCATCGCGGCTTCGATTTGCTCAACGTGAAATATCTTTTGATGGAACGCGGCACGAAAGAATCCATCGAAATCGAAGGCATCAAGTTCAGCGCCGAACCCGAACGGCTGATTTGCAAACCCGGCTTACACACCGTTTTTAAGACGAGCGCCACCGCCGATGAACTGGCGCTGGTTTCCGCGATGGGCAATTCGCTCGATCTCACGACGGGTACGCCGGTGATCGAATTCAAACTCACGACCAACGACGGGCGCGTCATTCGCCACGAATTGCAAGCCGGTCGCGACACGGCAGAATGGGCGCATGACCGCGCCGATACGAACGCCGTCGTTAAACACGTCAGGCCTAATCCCATCGAGACTTGGCCGGAAGACGGCTTTCAAGGCCATCGCTATCTGACACGTTTCAAATTCGACCGCGCGAAGATTGTGCAAATCGAAGTGAACTATCTGGCGTCAAGCGCCGACCTCACGATTTCACGCGCGGTGCTGTTCGATTCAGAAACGCGGCAATCAACCGCGCTGGGCGACTTGAGCGTTTCGACCGAACGCTGGGAACCGCTGCAACAGTTCGGCGCGGTGACGGTTTACCAAAACAAACAATGGCTGCCGCGCGCGTGGTTCGTGAAAAACTGGCGCACGGCTCCCACCGCCGAAGTCTTGCAAGCCATCACGACGGGCAAACTGGCTGACGGTCAGACGTTTAATCCGCGCGAAACGGCGTTGCTCGAACGGGAACATTACGGTGAGACGCCCGCGAATTTTCCGCCGCCCGGCGACCCTACGCTGGCCGATGTGAAAGTAACGCGCTATCAACCGCAGTGGATTGATTTGCAAACCAGCAATCCTCAAGCGGGCTTGCTGGTGTTGAGCGAAATTTATTATCGCGGTTGGGATGCTTATCTCGACGGTCAACGCATACCGGTCGAACGAGTCAATTACACTTTGCGGGCGGTCAATGTACCAGCGGGCGAACATCGCATCCGTTTTGTATTCAATTCGCCCAGTTTTCGCCGCGGAGCGATTTTCAGCGGCATCGGTTTGTTACTTCTCTTGCTCGGAGCCGTACTTCAGTTCAAAGGAATCAGTTCGTCTTTTGATAACAAACTGCGAACGCAACTGACAACATGGAGCAAACGTATCAAACCATCCACCTTACTGACGGTAGTAGCGTTGTCACTATACGGCGGCTGGCTGATTCGCAATGCCTCTTATGCGGTTGGGGGATGCGATTCATCGGGCTATGCCAATTTGGCTCGTGCCATCGCGCCTTGGGACTTTGTGCATACGCCAGAACTTCTCACACAACTCAAATTGTCGCCCGATTACTTAAACAGCTTCCGGCCATTATGTTATGTCCCCAGCAAGCAACCGGGCACGCTTGCGCCAATTTATTCGATTGGCTATCCGTTGCATTTGGCCGTAGGCGCTTGGCTGCTGGGCTGGAAAAACGGCCCTTTTATTATCAATCCGCTGGCAGCCACGTTTGGCTTATTGGTGATGTATTGGTTGGGGTTGCAATTGGGTTTGTCGAGCAAATGGGCAACGATGGGAGCCGTCATGTTGGCTTGCTCACCGACGTATGTATCAATGGCTTTACAACCAATGAGCGACCTGATTACAACGGTATGGACTATGCTGGCAGTTTGGGCAGCCCTACGCACAAATCAAGCAGCGGCGAAAAACTTCGGCTGGGCGGTGTTCGCAGGGACGGCTTTCGGTATGTTGGTTTTGATTCGTCCGATGAACGTGATGTTAGTGCTGCCGGTCATTATCGGTTTGCGCACGCATTGGCGCACATGGATATTCTTCCTATTAGGAGGCGCTCCAATATCGCTATTACTTTTCGCCTACAACCTCTCAGCTTACGGGTTCGCCCTGACAACGGGTTACGCCGGAGAAGGATTGTTAGACGCAATCAAGCTGTCATATATCCCACCTCGCTTGTTGAGTTACCTTTACTGGCTGATCGTAAGCCTGAGTCCCTTGCCCTTGCTGGGCTGGCTGCTTTACGTGATCAATCCGCGACAAGCCGGACGCATGCGTGCGTTGTTAGCTTCATGGTTCGGCGCACTGTTGCTGTTTTACTGTTGCTATAAAGTATATGAAGGCTGGTTCTATTTGCGCTTTTTACTGCCTGCGATTCCGGCCTTGTTATTGGGGCTATTGCTGACAGTTCAATCAGTTCAACAATGGTGGTCGCAACGTAAATTGAACGCGCCATCCAATTGGTGGCCTGCCATTGCTACCGCATTCTTATGTGCGACAGTGTTTGGCTTTGAAGCTAGCATGATCGCTCGGAAACCAATTCTCGAAACGAGAAACGAACAATACGCTCTTAGCCGTTCAGTTCGTTGGGCGGATAAACAGTTACCGGCAAACGCTATCGTCATCTCTATGGAAATGAGCGGTGCGTTGCGGTTTTATACCAATCACCCTATCCTGCGATGGGATTTTACTAAACCAAATCAATGGCTGATTTTGACCCAGCGGCTGCCTGAAAAGGGCTTCCGCTGTTATGCCTTGCTGATGCCTCACGAAGTTAAAGTGGCGCAAGAAAGGCTGGCTGGAAAATGGATCAACTTGGGCGCTTACCAACACATCAGCCTGTGGCAGGTTGATGTAACGCCTTCACCATAAACCCGCTGACTGCCGCCGTGGCGGAAAAGGTCAGCTACCTACTATTCAACTATTTTATTTTTAGGAAGAGGATAACCAATGCTTAAAAAGTTTTGTGTTCTGTTGTTATGCACCCTGTCGTTGTTCGGTTGCGCTTCTGACGAAGAACCGGAAAACAAAGAGGCCTTCAAACCGCCCGCAGCGGCGACGCCCACGCCTGACCCCATTGTGGCTTATGGCGAAGGATTCGCAGCCCAGGAAGGAACCGGCGACGTAACTTGGCGCTGGATGGGCCCCGCAGGCGTAGCCAAGCTGAAAAATACCGGGAAAGACATGGCTATGCGACTGGAAGCCGACATTCCCGGAAGCGTCAAATCGCCAACCATCACCGTTACTCTCAATGGGGAACAACTCGATCAGTTCGCCGTGGCAGGCGCGCGTCTCGAAAAGGATTACACCATTCCTGCGGCAAAGCAGGGTGGCGGCACACACTCGGAATTGCGTATCACCACCAACAAGACTTTCGTGCCGAAAGCCTTGGATCCGAAATCTTCTGATGACCGCTCGCTAGGCCTCTCGCTGCGCAAGCTAACGTGGGACCCGAAATAACCATCGGCCTTTTCTAAACTGCAAAAAAAAAGCCGCGCAGCACTCCGTTTTAGGAACGCCGCGCGGCTTTTTCAATTGGCAGACAAGGGCGTTCACGCTCTCAGTCGTCGCTTGCGCCTGCCACTAACCAATCCGCCAATCACTAACAAAGAGAGTCCAAGCGCAAAGCTCACCGCTCCGGCGCGCACGCCGTTCGAGCGAAACTGAAATTGCACGCGATGTTTGCCCGGCGGTAAAGCTACGCCGCGCAAGGCGTAATTCACCCGCGCGATCGGAACTCGCACGCCGTCCACGGTAGCTTCCCAGCCGGGGAAATAGTTTTCACTCAAGACCAGCAAGCCCGCGCCAGTGCTTTCCGTCGCCACTCGAATGCGGTTCGGTTCGTAAAGCGTAACCTGCGCTGTCGCTGAAGCAGTGGCATCAATTGCAGGCAAGGCCGTGCTGCCTGCTGCGTCTTCCTGTTCGAGCAATGCCGTCGCTGCCGGATCGAAAGGCGCGCCATCGCTGAACGTCCCTTCCTTGATCGTGCGCAGCACTTCCCTGGCAGGCAGCACGCGCAAGCCCTTAACGAACCACGCGCGCGGCAGCGCTTTCAGGTTTTCATAAATTTCTACGTTGCCGAAACGTTCGAGCTTGCGCCAACGATCTGCCGCCAACACGCTGCGTTCGGGGAAGGCGTATTGCCCGGTCGTCTCATCCCACAGCGCCGCCCGCGCGATTTCCCACGTAGCGCCACCTGCCTTATCAACAGGCAGCGCATAAGTGATCTTGATGCGTTGAACCACGGCGCGCGGAAAGCTGACTTCGGCCAGATATTCGTGCCCCTCAAACTTGTTGCTCTCTCTGCCCTCCGTCCAACTGCGCGCCACGCGCGGACGTTGATGTTTGATCTTTTCGCGCACGTCCGCGCGTTCCCACGCCCACTCACCCGAATCGCGCCCGACCTGCAATTCGCGCTCAATGACTGGCCCACCGGCAACGTGAATGCGCAAGCGCGCCAGCGGCATGCCGTCTGGCAAGTGAACGGCTCCGCCCATCGCCGACACCAGCGCCAGTTTCGTGGCGAACGTGTCCCTTCCATCTAATTCGTATTCGTATTGCCGCTGCGCAGGAAACTTGAGGTTCAACCGGTTTTTCGAGAAGCGCCAATCCGCCAGCATTTCACTATTGGCATCGGCAGCCGGCACTTCGTATAAAAGGTATTTGACGTTGAACAGATTCAAGCCCTGGTGCGCCGCGCCAAACAGGCTGTGATCGCTGATGGCTCCCATATCGCCCATATCGCCCGCCACCTGGCTGAAACGCTTGAGCATCAGCACGTCAAACCCATTCATTGTTTGCAGGCCGCGCATCTGGCTGAGATTGGTTGCGTTGAGTAAAAGATAATTATCGCCATGCAAGTCGGGGGCTTGGCTGACGATGCGAAAAGCGTTGCGGTCTGGTTCGCGCGCCTTGAGCGCCGCTATCGTCGCCGGGTCAGTTAAAGGCGCGTGCGTGAACTTGCGGCCTTCGTTCCATTCAAAGAAATGTCCGAACGAAGCCATATCGAACATCATCAACGCCAACAGGCATAGGCTCGCCAACCGGCGCGGCTGATACGCATACCACCAAACGACGATCAGGCTCAAAACACAGAGCGCGAGCGGGATGAGTTGTTCCGGGTTCGTAATCACATCCGCATTCGCCGGACGCGGCAGTTCGAATTCGAGGTAATGCTGCCCAAAGTTGTAAGCGAGCGCCGTCGCGGCAAACAAGCCAACGAAGATCGCGCTGCTAATGCGCAACACGCGGCGACGCGCAGCCTGGTCGAGCATCGTCAACGCTTGCACACCCAGCGCCGCCAATATCGAAACGGCAAATCCGATTTCCATCACGTGCCGCGCCGATACGCGAAATTTGCTGTAAAACGGCAGGAGAAACAGCAGGCTATTGATTTTGAAAGGCAGGAAATGTCCAAACGCGAGAAACAACGCGACGATGATTACGCTTGCCCAAAACGCCGCCATACGATTGCGCCGCGCGACCAATGCGACCAGCGCCAACAGCAACGACAACACCCCCGCGTATCCGCCTAATTCGCTCAACCATGATTCGCTCCAATACTTCACTTCATGGTTCGGCAGGTACATGCCGCCGAAAAAATAGGGATAGATAAAGGTGAGCAAATGGCGATAAGGAAACGATGAATCTTTGAAATAATCGTAGCTGATTTCCGCGCGAAAGCCCTGCCGCATCAACTCCATCGAAGGCAGCATCTGCAACGCGCCGAGCAGCAAGCCAATCACTACCATTGCGCCACTGGCGAACAGAAACTGTCGGCGCGAAGGCAAGGCTTCACCGCGCCCAAAGGCGGAAAACAACACATACGCGCCACCCACCATCAAGGCGTAAACCACCACCTGCGGTTCACTGGCAAAGAGCGGCATGCAAATCGAGACCGCACCGAGCGCCACCCAGCGCCACGCCAAGCGTTGATAGAGCAATTCGAGCGACAGGATAATCCACGGCAACCACGCGGCAGCGGCAATGCGCGGCGTATGACCCAGATGCGAAACCATGTAACCGCAAAACGCATAGGTGATGCCCGCCACCAACGCACCAGTGCGATTGACGCCCAACCGCCGCGCATAGAGATAAGTGCCGATCAACGCGATGTGATAAGAAACGATGACGATAGTGTTCATCGCCAAGCCGTAAGGCACGACCGCGAAAAGCCAGTTCGGCGGATACAACACACCTGGATAGGCGCTCGCCAGCAACGGCGTGCCGCCGAACATATAGGGATTCCACAAGGGCAGAAAACCTTTCAGCAACATGCGCCCAACCAGCAAACGCACGCCGATGTTTTGCGACCAACCATCGCCCGGCATCAAGGCGGTTCCTTGAAAAACGGCAGGGTAAAAATAAAGCAGCGGCAACAG
>JAYSVR010000065.1:0-8049 GCA_043718445.1 Acidobacteriota bacterium
ACTTTAGTCCGCTAGTGAATGATGGCAGTGACTAGCGGACTAAAGTCCACACAACGGGTCACAGGCTGAAGCCTGCGCCACTTACCACAGCTTCCACCACGGACGTTCATTGGCAGGTTGTGGCGCGGGCGGTTCAATCGACGCGGCAATGGCTTTGGTCTTTTTCTGATAAGGCAGCGGCTGTGGCTGCCAATCGTACTTTTCGAGCAAAGCTGCGACGCGGCGCTGATAAGGAGCGCCTTTGGCCGGATCAACCATAAAAATGTAATTGGCGAATCCGCGCAACGAAGCTAGTACATCGCCTGAATGATTCCACTGCTTGCCGATGGGACCGTCTTTTTCGACTTGGAATAGCACGGCGCGAAAGCGTTTCATCGTGGCTTTATCAATGCTGGGTTTGTGATTGACGATGATGCCGGTTACGTCTTGCTGGCTGGCGCGACGCATGATGCGCGTCTTGGTCGGATGTATGCAGAAGCCTTCGTGCGCGACGATGGATTCGACGCGATGCAATAGGCGTCCTATCTGTTTTGAGTCCTGCTCTGGCTTCGACGAAAAGGTCATGTCGTCAGCGTAGCGCGTATAAACGAAACCCATTTCTTCGGCGAGTTTTTGCAAGCGGCGATCAAGGCGGCGGCAGAGGATGTTGGTCAGCGCCGGACTCGTCGGTGCGCCTTGCGGCAAGTGGCGCGCGCTCGTCGCCACGTAATAAGTCTCGCCATCGAGTTCGACTTTTTCGACTTCGGGTTCGGTGCAAAGTAAGCCGAGAATCGTCGCGGTCGCTTCGGCGTAACCGAGCGCGCGGAATACGCCTTTGATGCGGCGATAGTCGAGCGTAGGGAAAAAATCCTTGAGGTCAAGATTGATGACGACAGATGAACCAACGTGCGGACGCGCGTTGCTGACGATGGAACGTTGCGGACGAAAGCCGTGCGCGGCTTCGTGCAATTCGACAGGTTGCAGGATGTTTTCCAGAATCCAATGTTGTGCGGCTTTCAAACGCGGCATCGGAGCCGAAATCACGCGCACGCCGCCCGTCTTTTTCGGCAGGGCAAAGCGTACGTAATGCGTCGTCTTTGAAGTTTTGCGCGCAAAGCTGAGAAAGCGCAGCGCTCCGACCGTGATGCCCATCGCTTGCGCGAGCGAAGCCGCATCATCAAATCGCGGCAAGTTGTATTGCTGCAATCGCTCAACGTTGGCTTCCTTGTGATTGAGTCCGCTTGAAACGTCTGCGCCGAGATAGCCGATCTGGCTGGCTTTGTTTTCTTGCCATTGCGCGGCGCGTTCGAGCCGTTCTTGTTCGCGGCGCGCTTTGGTTTCCTGCTGCTTGTGGCGCGATTCGAGCAAACGTTTCTTGCGCGCTTCTTTGCGCAGTTGCGCTTCGTTGCCGAGCTTGCGTTGCTGCGCGCGCAACTCGTTCAACTCGCGCTGCAACTCGCCGCGCCGCCTGATCTCATCCGCCGGATCGAACGGAACTTCGCCTTGCGCCGGCCAAAAGCCGAAGCGAATCATTTCTTCCAGAATGACTTCATCGCGCGAGGTTTCTCGCATGCGATCATAAAGTTCCTGGCGAGTCAGTGGTTTAGTCATACGAGTGCGGAGTGCGGAGTGCGGAGTGCGGAATTAAGAGTTTCAATCACTCCGCATTCCGCATTCCGCACTCCGCACTCATAAGGGTGGGTTCGCGTGAACGGCCAGCCACGGTTTCTCCTTCGAAAAGGTCTCAGGACTGGATCGCTCAACTCCAGCGGGGCGGCACTACCAGTGCTCATTCTATTGGTGCAATACACACCGAAATAGCACTGGTAGTGCCAGACCCGCACAGTTAAGAGCGAGCCAGTGAAGCGTGACATAGCTAAACACATGGGCGGCGATCCACCGACCGGATTGCAAGGTCTGTGTGGCAGGCCGCTCACGCGAATCCATCTAGTTTTGGAAGAACAAAGCAGAATTAGACAGGATTGACAGGATTTTCAGGATTCACAGGATTAGGGATAAAGGTTGGAATCGGTATCCTTGAAGCCATCCTGTCAATCCTGAAAATCCTGTCAATCCTGTCTAATTTCTTCAACATCGTTCGCGGACGTGTTGCATACGCAAGGCCAGCAAGTGTTCGCACGGGCCTTGATAGAGTTTGTTTTGTTGATGCCAGTTGCACGGACAATCGGCGCTTGTGAGGCGTTCGTCGCGGTCGAGCGTCAGGCGCAGATTGATGAGTTTGTCGTTTAGTTGAATGCGTCCGCTCAGGTGCAAATGCCCAGCCGTATCGAGCCGCCGTTCGGTCAGCGTGACGGCGTTGCTTTCGATGAAGCGCGTCGCACCGGCTTCGCGGGCGTTGGCGAAACGCAGTTGTTCCAGCGGCAGCGGTTCGCGGCTCAGTTCGCGCGCGCGAAAGACTTGCTTGTTCAAGTCGAACATCACGCGACCGGCTTGCGTGTAACTGGCGAGCGCGCCGAATACCAAGCGGCGATCAAGGTCTAGGTGCTTCGACAGTTCATCCGGCGTGTCGCACCAACTGCGTTTCAACGCATCGAAGACGCTGCGTTTCGTGAGGTCGTCAACGTCAGCACGCGGAGCCATCAGATCGAAGTTGCCAGCGCGCGACCAGTCATTGGCCGTCCAGCCCGAAAGGCCGAGCGTGAACGAAAGCGGCCCCAAGTCAGCCACATAAAACGAGGGCAAACCCGTACCCAGCAAATGCACGGTGAACTTGCGCGCGATGGGGATGAGCCGTTCGAGCAGGAGCAAACGGCGGCGTCCCCATACGCGAATCTCTTGCGGTGCGTCGCCGCGATAGATCGAGCGCGGACACACGACTTCGGTTTCCCACGGCTCGAATACGATGCGCACCGGCTGGCCCGGTTCGAGGTGATAGCGCATGCCGCGCGGCCCCTGTTTTTCTTTGTGACGCCGCAGCACGAAACACAGGTTATGCACGTCCATCGGATGCAATTCGACTTGCACGGCGGGCAGCGTCATCGCCGAACTCACTTGCAAAAAACCGCGCACCCAACTGTCGGGCAAATCAATTTTGACTTCGCGGAAGGTGTCTTCGTGCGTGGTCTGGATTTCAAAGCCCGACGGATCAACTTCGAAGTTCGTCGTCTTGTAAGTGCGAATCTTTTGAAATTCCTGATAGAGGTTTTCTGAATAATCAATGTTGGTCGTGCCGCAGGCGAACGCGCCGACTTTGTGGAAGATGTCGTAATCCACACTCAGCCGCGCGTAACTCGCTTCGTCTACGCTAAAGCATTCAAAGAAAAGTTCGTCGGGATGCACAGTGATGACGGGATCGAACAGAAAGCGATATTCCGACAGATGGTCAAAGGCGTACTTCCGAAACTTTTCGCGCGCGTCATAAAACGGCTTCATCCGCATGGAGTGTCGCTGATTGATTTCTTTCAATTCGTTTTGCAACGGTTGCATGCGCGCCAGCACGTCGCTGCGTTGTGCGGCGATGGCTTGCCAGTCGAGTTCTTCCTGTTGCGCCGCCCATTCGAGATAAGCGGTTTTGTCTTTCGGCTTGAAGCGCAGGTCGGCGACTACTACGTCATGCAGCGCGCTGATGGCTTCGCGGAATAACAGGCTCTGCCCCAACTCGCCGCTGAAATAAGTCGGCTCACGTTTCACATCGGGCGCGAACGACATCCGCGTCAGCCGCGCGCCGCTCTCGACCGTCGTGTTTCCGTTATAAGCAAAGTCGAATCGCATAATCGTTTTTACTGACAGAAAAATGGGGGCAGAAAAATTATTTCAAGATATTTAAGACATTTTTCTGTCCTAATTTTTCTGTCAGTTGGTGAATCTGAATGGGCAACTCAATCGCCGGATAAGCCCGGCGAATCGTGAGCATCGTTTCGAGCGTCGCCGCTTTATCGCCCATCGCCATCGTGACGGATTGGCGCGTCAAAATTTCAGCGACCACCGTGGCCGCCTCAAAACTCTTCTGGCCTTCGACGGACAGAAAATTCATCACGCGGCTTTTGGCGACGCGAGCGCGGTTGACGCGCGCCAATACACTCACGAAGTAAGGTTTCAATTCGCGCAGCCGCGCAGCGTCGTTCGTCGCATAGCGTTCGAGATAATTCGTGGCGAACAGTTGCAAATCGGTCGTAGGGTGTTCGCTCAGTTTCAATAGATATTCCTGCCCGTCGGCGTCGGCGAAATAACGCGAGATCAAATCGCGTCCGAACTTTTGCACTTCGGGGCGCGTGCTGTCGCAGATGCCAACCAGCAAGCCGGGCGTGAATTCCGCTGCGGTAAATTCGCGTTCAAACACAGCGAAAAAGAATTGCCGCGCGTCTTCCCCTCGCACGTCGAGCAAGCGCACGGCCTGAGCGAGTTCGTCGTGACAGCCCGTCGGATTGGTCGCGCAACGAAAGCGATCAAGGTTGTAAGTGAAAAGCAATTGCGCCGCGTCGCGTACGGTTTTGACTTGGTGGTCAGCGAGCCGCGCGATTTCAGGCGTAGCGAATTCCGCCAGCCACGCGACCTTTTGTTGTGCTTTTGCTTGCAACAATGACCCGCCAAGTTCTTGCGCTTCAGATGATTTCGCGCGAATGAGTAAAGTGATCGTCGCGCGCGAGGCTTCGTCTTGCCACGCCACACCCAAATCATTTTTGAGCGTAAGCACTACGGTGCGATGAAGTCCCGCGTGCGACTCGCGCCGCAACAACACGGCGATCAGACGGTCGGCCATGCGTTCGGCAAACGTGCGATGATTTTCGCTCAGACGCTGCAACACCGGACGAATCGCCTGACGAAGGTCTTCGAGTTCGTGCGTAACGAAGGCTGTCAGCAAGTCTTCGTGCTTGAGCAAACGCGCGTCAGGCCATTGTCCCAACAGGCGAATGCCGATGCCGCGCATCACGGCGTGCGGCGAAGCGATCAACGAATGAATCACCGTCTCAGGCAATTGATCGGCGGGCGTCTCGTGATTGAGCAACAGGAATCCGCCGAGTTCCTGCGCAACCAGCGACGGGTGATCAAGCAGGTCGCGGACGACTTCGAGACTAACGGTGCGCAGCGGCGCGCTGAAACAAGTTTGCAACGTAGCGGCGATGTCGCGGGCGACGGCTTCGTGCGCGGGTTCGAGTGTGAGTACGAAAGCGAGCAAGCGAACGATCAAGGTGCGCGCCGTTTCGACGGGCAGTTCTACGGCTTGCAAAAAAGTACGCGCAAACGTCCGGGTGTCGGCGTGTGCGCTCGTTGCCAGATTCGCCAGAAAGCCAGCCGCCGAAAGATAGTGTTGGCGGCCTTCAGCAATCCAACGGTGCGCGGTCGCGCGCGCTTCGGCGTCCAGGCAATCGGCGACCGCGAGTACCAAATTCAAATCGGGCGCATCGGCCAAGATGCTGGTTTGATAACGTTTCAGCGCCAGTTCAAAACCCAGCTTGGCAGTCACTGCGTAAGGCCGCCCCAACAACATCATGACTGTCGCCACATCCAATTGCTGATAAAAATCAGTGCAGCCGCGCAAGGCTTTGACCGCGAAATGATGAACTGGTTGGCACGCGCTTTCGGCCAACAGATGCAAGAGTCCCGTCGGTTTGGCTTCCCACACGCGCGGGAAGGCTTCTTCGCGGACGGGCGGTTCAGGGTTGCCGGGCTTGTAGCCTTTGCGACAGCGCCACGCGATGGTGTTGGGCTTGAGTTGATAGCGCGGACTGTTTTGATAAAGCACATGATTCAACGCGATGTATCCCGCAAAGCGATCCCAATAAATCTTCTCGCGCGTCGAGCGCTGCTCCCAATCGTAATGCGTCGCTTCGCGCACCTCTTGCGCGTCGGCATCAGTGAAAGGCAGCAATACGCCGACCGCCATTTTCACGTAATCGCTATCTTGCAATTCGCCTAAACGCCGCAACGTACGCCATACGCGCTGACGCAAGTAACGCCGCGTGCGGTCGCTGTAGGCAAATTTCGTATTAGGTTTGCTCAACTCGCTTTTCGGGCCGATGACATACGCGCCGTATTGAATAGCCTCTTTGGCGCGCGGGTTGTCATGCCAACTGCTATACATCGCGCGCTCTTTCTCGAAACGATAAGCGAGCAAGCCGAAGATTTCGGCATCGCGGCGATATTCGG
Source organism: Acidobacteriota bacterium (assembly GCA_043718445.1). Classification (GTDB taxonomy): domain Bacteria; phylum Acidobacteriota; class Blastocatellia; order RBC074; family RBC074; genus JACPYM01. Next base: position 6,088 of record JAYSVR010000065.1, read on the forward strand.
CAGCTTTGAGCAAGTGCCGCAGTTGCTTAAACGTATTCGGGCGCAGCGGCGCGGTGCGTATGAACTCGAGCAACGCGGGGCGTACGTACTCGTTGTCTATCAGGTAAAGCGTTTCGATCAGCGCCATGCGTTGGGCTTCGCCGCCCGACAGATAATCTTGAAGGACTTTTGAGAAACCCTCTGACGGGCCGTGTTCGGCAAGCGCACGCAAATTTATCGGCAGTTCGTTAATCCAGGCAGCCACGTCAGCGGGAGGCATTAACTTGCGAATGGCTTCGCGGGCGATGCTGCGTACGTGCGCAGGTCGCGTGACGTCGCTCGCCAACAAACCCAGAGCCGAAATCGCACTCGCGTCTTCATCTGCATTGGCGCACCAACCCAACGCCCACGCGCAGCAATAATCGCGCAGCGCATTGCCGCTGCCGATGAACGTGATGATTAGCGGCGCAGCGGCCTGTAATTTCAATTCACCTGCGCGCCAGATCACACGATCCAATTTCCACTCGCCGTTTCGGTTTTGCAGTTGTTGCAACACGGCTTGCGCGCGCGCATCAGAATCAGCTTTTGGCCTGAGCGCCTTGACCGGAATCGGCGCGGCGTTGACGGTGTCGGCGCCGACTTCGCGGTAGCCCTTCTTGGTTTTTTCGGCAAGTAAGGCCGCTGCGATTTTTTCGGCTTCGTTAAGCGGAACGGCGCTGACGGTTTTGCTGCCTTCTTTCAACTGCGCGCCGCGCCGTCCGTAACGAAAGTTCACGACATAAGCGCCCGCACCGACTTCACAAAGGTCTACTTCGTAAACCTTGTCAGACGTGCCTTCGCCAAAGTGTAGAGTTGTGCGCTTAATCAGTTTCATGAAACCAATGTCGTGTTGCGAGTTTTTTTGGGAGATGCTGTGGCTTGAACAGGAAGTGATTTCTGTCAGCCGCTGCAATATACCGGAAGTGCTGCGAATAGGTGCAGCAAAATTTGTTGACGGAGGCAATTTTCTGAAATCATAAAGGTCGCAATTGCCCCATATCGTGCAGTCGGCGAAAAGCCGTCGGTAAAATTTTCACTCGTCGCGCCGTTTGACCGCTTGTCAGACACACATTTCAACGGGTCATTGGTCATTCAAAAAATCTTCTAACTTCGCGGAACAATTTATAGTTAGAGGCGTTTGCCGCCGAGGACGGATTCACCGAAGTGCTTATTGCTGAAAAACTTGCCTGCTGTTTTTGGTTTTTAGCAACATCGCTCACAACGTAACAAAGCGTTTCATTCACACGAATCTTTTTCCTGAAATCCTGAATTAGTAACAACAAGAACGTCGCCTGCCCCGGCGTATTTCATTTGAAGTTGAGTTGATTGGCGATGAGTGTGTTAAGCCTCAGTACAAGTTTTCCTGAAGTCGGCGGGCGTGACCGTCGGAGCAGTGCTGAAGGCGTGGCGGGTGTCAAATCTTATGTTGAGCCTTATGCTCACCGCATGACTGATTACCAGCAACTCGACGATCACTCGCTGATGGCAGCAATTAAAGAGGGCGACCACGCAGCGTTTGAAGAGATCGTCCGGCGCTATCAAGACAAGATTACGAATCACGTTTATTACCTGCTGCACGATTACGAAACCGCCGTAGACATCTCGCAGGAAACTTTTATCAGGCTCTTTCAACACGCTGAACGTTATCGCGCCGATTTCAGTTTTTCGACTTACATTTATCGGATTGCGCAAAATCTGGCGATCAGCGTGATTCGCCAACGCAAGCGGCGCGGGCTGTTTCAGATGCCTTTCTTCACGTCTGACAAAGACGGTGACGAAATCGAAGTCGAAATCGCCGACACGCGCATCATCGCTCCCGCAGACGTGATGATTGACGATGAGCGGTTAGCCGCCGTCAGACGCGCGATCACGACGCTCCCTGAAAATTATCGCATCCCGCTGGTCTTGCGTGACGTGGAAGAGAAAAGTTACGAAGAGATCGGC
>JAYSVR010000641.1:0-2979 GCA_043718445.1 Acidobacteriota bacterium
CCAAAGCGTTGGAGAGCCTCAAGCTCGACGACGAAGACGAGCAAATTGGCGTCAATATCGTGCGCCGCGCGCTGGAAGAGCCGCTGCGCAAGATTGCCGAGAACGCCGGCAAAGAAGGCGCGGTGATCGTCGAACGCGTCAAGAACGAGAAAGACAACGTCGGCTTCAACGCGGCGACCGAAGTCTTTGAAGACCTGGTCAAAGCGGGCGTTATTGATCCGGCGAAAGTCGCGCGTACGGCGCTGCAAAACGCGGCTTCGATTGCCGGATTGATGCTCACGACCGAAGCTCTTATCACCGAATTACCTGAAAAAGATGAAAACACGAACAATCTAACCAATCTTATCGCCTCAGAGGTTCTCTTCGAGTCTCCTATGGTATTCGGGAAGACTCAATCAGAATCAATGCTATTGGAGCGACATTCGGTGCTGGTCGATAAGAAATTTTCAAATGGTTTGTCAGAAGATGAAATGAAAGAACTTAAGCAAATTAGAATAGAGCTTGCAGAGTTTGACGCACCATTCTATGAACCTGTGATTCACCAATTGACCGTCCTTCGTGATCAGTTGGCGACTCAGACTAATCAGCCTTAATGTGGGAAAGGGTAAGATGGTCGTTTTTCAGCGTCGTTTGTTAGCACCGCAAATCAAAGGTCATTACCGTCGTTTTCGCCTTTACGTTCGTGAGGACTTTGTTGAATGCTGTGCTTATTGCCTAATTCATGAGTTACTGGCTCATGGGCAAGAGAATTTTGAATTAGACCACTTTCGTCCCAAATCGCTTTTCCACTCACTCCTTCACGATTTCTTTAATCTTTATTATACCTGTCACCGTTGCAACCATCGGAAACACGACTCTTGGCCGAATACTGAGTTAGAGGCCGCAGGCTATCGCTTCATTGATTATTGCCGTGAACACTTTTCTGCTCACTTTCAGGAAACTGACGACGGACGCTGGCACCCGTTGACCAACGCAGCGACTTACACATTAGAGAAGTTGGATTTGAATCGTCCACACCTCGTTCGCATTCGTGCTTTGCTGCGCGCGATTGCACGCCAAAAGGGACTTCTCCCAATAGATTGGGACAAGCCGAGTAAGGCTTTCATTACGCAGTTGCTCGACGATTTCAGCGAGTGAATTTGGCAGATAGATTTTCAGAAATAAGGAATAAATCGCGCTTATGACTTCCACGCGTCTCTATACTTTCCACTTGCTGCTGCTTTGGATTGCACTCTTGTCGAGTGTGCCAGCCCAAACGCGAAAGCCTGCGCCTCTCACTCGCATCACGCTGTTACAACTCAACGACGTCTATCAGCTTGCCCCATTGGACAAAGGCAAAACCGCCGGACTCAGTCGCATTGCCACAATGCGCAAAAAAATTCTGGCTGAATCGCCCAACACGTTGTTCTTGTTGGCAGGCGATACGATTTCGCCGTCGGTGGCTTCGACCATCTTTCGCGGCGAGCAAATGATTGCGGCGTGGAATGCGTTGGGGTTGGATTTCGCCTGTCTCGGCAATCACGAATTCGATTTCGGCCCAGAGGTGTTGATCGAACGAATGAAAGAATCCAAGTTCGTCTGGCTCGGCTCGAACGTAATTGAGCGCCGCACCAATAAGCCCTTCAACGGCATGCCGCCGTTTGTGATTCGCAAGGTGGGCGGCGTGAAAGTCGGCTTGTTCGGCTTGCTGACTACCGACACTGAAACCGGCTCGAAACCCGGCAATGGCATTCGTTTCGTCAACCCTTTGCTCACGGCGCGCGTGCTGGTGAAACGGATGCGCACGCAAGGCGCTCAGATCATCGTGGCGGTTACGCATCTGGCGATGAGCGAAGACAAACAACTCGCCGCCACCGGTTTGGTAGATGTCATCATCGGCGGACACGAGCACGAACGCCTGGAATCACTGGCAGGCCGCACGCCGATTTTCAAATGGGGACAGGACGCGCGCACGTTGGGAAAGATTGACCTCAACGTCAACGCACGCACCGGCAAACTCATCAGCATGGATTGGGCAGGCTTGCCCGTCACTGACGCAGTGAAAGATGATCCTGCCGTAGCCGCTATCATCAATGGATACGAAGCCAAAGTTTCCGCTGAACTCGACAAACCCGTAGGCCGCACCAGCGTCGAACTGGATGCGCAAACCTTGAGCAACCGCAACCGCGAAACCAATTTGGGCAATTACATCGCCGATGCTTTCAAGCAAGCCGTTAACGCTGACACGGCCTTGCTCAACGGCGGTTCGGTGCGCGTAAACAAAGTCTTCTCCGCAGGCGAACTTACCAAACGCGATATGCTCGCGATTCTGCCGTTCGAGAATCCGGTCGTGAAACTCGAAATCACCGGAGCCGTCTTACGTGCTATGCTCGAAAACGGCGTCAGCCAGATCGTCGAAGAAAGCGAAAGCGGACGCTTCCCGCACGTGGCAGGCATCGTGTTTACTTTCGATGGACGCAAGCCCGTCGGCGCGCGTGTCGTCTCAGTGACCGTCAACGGGCAGCCGCTGGACGAAAAGAAAAGTTACACGCTAGCTTGCACTACGTTTCTCGCAGGCGGCGGCGATGGTTATGCGATGTTGAAAGACGCGAAACGCCTGATGGACGCGGAGTCCGCACCGATAGATTCGACGGTGTTAGAAAACGCGATCAGAGCCGCATCCGAAATTGCCCCACAGTTGGAAGGCCGCAGCAAAAGGCTGGATCAATAACCCAAATCAAAGGAGCAACCCGTAATGTCAGTTCACAGACTGTTAGCAACTTTATTGTTAGGAGCACTCATGGTTTCTGTTGCCGAAGCACAATACCCATCATATGGCTCGCCGATCACGTTGGCGCAGGCACGCAAGGTCGCCGCCGCTGCCGAAGCCGAAGCAGCCAAAAACAAATGGAACGTCGTCATCGCCATCGTAGACACCGGCGGCAACCTCGTCTTGCTCGAACGCATGGACGACACGCAAATTTTCAGCATCGAGATTGC
>JAYSVR010000642.1:0-2975 GCA_043718445.1 Acidobacteriota bacterium
TTCTGGCAACTCCTTCCCGACGCTGATTCCTATTTCAAGGCTCGTGCCAAAGCGGTTGGCGCAAAGCATCTCAACTGCTAACTGCTTGATAGCAATACCTGTTTGGCGCTTGGCTAGTTCGGTCAGACAGAGGCGATGAACTCGCACTTCATTCCAGCCTCATCCCAATCGGTGGAAGCGCGTCTACGTTTTGGTGCAGAAGGTAAAAAGCTGAATTAACTTTGGCTTGGAGATTGCGAAAAAAGGGCTGGAAAACCTTGAGAAACCGCGCGTTGACAATCCGCGTCACTAACTGTTAGCTTGCCAATTCGGACGGTTTTTGCGCCCCAGTATGAACAGTTTTTTAGGCATCTCGTGCAACTCAATTCCCCGCACGCAACGGTGGGAGGCTTCATTGTCTCGCACCGTTTTTGCTGTGGCGGTGATGGTTTTGAGTTTGGGGCTGACCGGATGCGCCAGGCTGGCGAAGGTGAGCGACACTTCGATTCCGCGAATGGCCGCGCCCATAGCGACAGCGGATTTCAATCAGTTGCTAGCGCAGTTGAAGCCTTTCACTGAAGTGCAAGCCTTGCGCGCTTCGAGAATTGGCTTGCGCTTTATCGAGCCGCAAGCCGAGACGCGCTGGCGCGATGCCGATGCTATCGTCGTGCTACAACGCCCTGATCGAATTCGCGTAGTCATTCAAATTCCCGTCACCAAGTCGCGCATCGCCGAAATGGTCTCTGAGGCCAATCATTTCAAAGTAGCCGTTTATCAAGAACGTCCTTCGTTTATTTTGGGTACGAACGACGCTGATTACACGAGCTGGCGCGAACGTTTGGGCAAAGACAAACAGAGCGCGTTGGCGAATGCGCGACCGTTTCATTTCACCGATGCGTTGCTGATGCGTACTTTGCACACAGGCGAGAGCGGCTATGCTTACAGTCTGGAAGAACAATTGCAGGAAGAGTCTGAGACGAAACCGAATCAGAAAACGGTGACGCGCGTGCTGCGAAGCTATTACGTGATGTCCGAACTCAAGCTGGCTGAAAACGGTCAGGCTTATACGCTGCGTCGTTTCTGGTTTGATCGCACAGATAACTTGCAACTCCGGCGACAGCAGCTTTTTGACGCACGCGGCGGACTCGTGACAGAAGTCACTTATTCGAATTATCAAAAGCTAGGTGAAGCGAACGTGACTACGTTGCCGACGGTAGTGCTGGTGTCGCGTCCGCACGATGGATATGGTGCGCGATTCAGTTTTAGTCCTGAGAACTTCGAGTTGAATCCCGAATTGCCGGCGACTGCTTTTGTGTTAGAGAACAAAGAGAACCTGCCTGAAACCGATCTGGATAAGCCGGTGAAATAGCCTATGGAAAGTTTAGCCGTAGCCAATTTGCGTCAGCGCCCCGTGCGCGCTCTGGTGAGCGTGGCGGGCGTAGCTCTCGGTGTCATCTTGATCCTCATCAACACAGGGCTGGTGCGCGGCATGCTGAATGACCGAGTAAAGCGCGAGCAACGGGTGGGCGCAGAAATTCAGTTCGGACGTAAAGGAAGTTCTATTCTTTCGCCTACTTCAATAATGCCGACCGATACGGCGTATACTGAGAAGCTACTGCAAATCGAGGGAGTCAAAGCGGTTAGCGCCGTTGGGTTTTACACGCAACGTAGCAAAACCGGTTTGGGGGTTGAAGTAGTAGATGGTGTTGATTACGACAGTTACGCGGCAATCACTGGGCTGCAAATCGTCGAAGGGCGTACTTTTCAAGGTGGGGATGAAATCATCATTGATGATTTTAAGGCCACGCATGACGAAATCGGTGTGGGGAGCGAGATTGAAGTTTTCGGTCGCAAGATGAAAGTCGCAGGCATTTATGCCCCGTCCATTGGTTCGCGTATCAAGCTGCCGTTGGCAGCTTTGCAAAGCTTTCAAGGGCTGGAAAACAAATGCACTTTCATCATGGTCAAAGTGCAAAATGCGGCGCAGCAGGAAGAGATGCTGCGCCGCATTGATGTCGCGCTGCCCGGTAACAGCTTAATGCTTACGCGCAATCTCGGACTGGGGGCAGAGCGGCAAATCCCTGGCTTGAGTGGTTTTGTGAATTCGGTCGTCGCCCTTTCGGTGGTCGTGAGCCTGCTCGTCATCCTGCTGGCGATGTATACGACCATCACCGAACGCACGCGGGAAATAGGTATCCTGAAATCACTGGGGGCGTCGAAGCGATACATCGTTTCCGTGATCGAAAAAGAAGCGATGCTTATCAGCCTCATCGGAGTCGTGGCTGGCTTGGTTATTGCCTTGAGCGCAGGCTGGGTGCTGGAACGGGTGACAACGCTGCAACTTGAATTTCATTGGAGTTGGGTCTTGCGTGCAGCTTTGATCGGACTGGGGGCAGGCGCACTAGGGGCTTTATATCCGGCGATACGGGCGGCGAATCAAGATCCGGTCAAAGCCTTATCTTATGATTAGGTGACATGTGGCAGCTTGAACTGACAGGTGTCTGGTTGAAATGGCGGCCCCAAGTAAACTGAATGAGCGCAATTCTTCAAACTGAAAATCTGATGATGACTTACCGCGTAGGCAAAGTGGACGTACACGCTTTGCGCGGTGTCAATCTGACTGTTCCCACAGGTGAGTTCATCGCGGTTATGGGGCCGTCAGGTTGCGGGAAGTCTACGTTGTTGAACATTCTGGGCGGAATGTTGCAACCCTCTTCCGGCAAAGTCGTAGTGGATGGCGAAGACCTGGCGCAAATGACCGACGCGGGACGAACGGATATGCGGCGGCGCAAGATTGGTTTCGTGTTTCAGCGGTTTAATCTTTTCCCTACGCTGACGGCAGAAGGGAATCTGAAGCTGGCCGAACACATTCACGGCAAGAAAACTGGTGCTGACGATGCCCGTCGCCGCGAGGTGTTGCAGTTGCTGCGGTTGGAAAATAAAATGAAACACAAGCCGCTGGAATTATCAGGCGGCGAACAGCAGCGAGTCGCCAT
>JAYSVR010000066.1:0-8048 GCA_043718445.1 Acidobacteriota bacterium
GAAGAAATCACTTCGCCTTGCCAACTCCGCACTCCGCACTCCGCACTCCGCACTGAGAATAGTCAGTGATGTTTGATTTATCGCCCAGCACGGCGGCGTCGAGCATAACGCCTTTGCCGATGAGGGCGCTTTTGCCGATAAAACTGTTTTGAATTTGCGCTTGTGCGCCGATGCGCGTACCCGACCAGACGACGCAATTTTCGAGGCGCGCTTTTTCTTCGATGACGCAATTCGCGCCGATGACGGAATTGATGATTTCGGCTCCGGCCTTGAGCGTAACCGACGGGTCGAGCAACGAAGCCTTATCAATACGCGGCGCGTCGCCGTCGCCTGACCAAGCCGTGAGAGCGGGGCGTTCAATTGAAATCTTTTTGACCTTGCCTGCGAGCAAGTCCTGATGGGCTTGCCAGTAACGTTGCGGCGTACCGAGATCAAGCCAGTAACCATCCCACGGCAGCGCATAAACGGGTTCGCCCGCCGCGATCAAAGCGGGGAAGAGTTGCGATTCAAAATCGTAGCGCGTGCCCGCCGGAATGCGTTCAGCGATGCGCGGTTCGATGACGTAAACGCCCGCGTTGATGTGCGTGCCCCATTCGGGCTTGAGTTGTTCGGCACGGGGCTTTTCGATGAACTGGCTGACGCGATGGTCTTCGCCATGGTCTTTGCCATGGTTTTTATTGGTGACGACGAGTCCATATTGGCTGGGGTTGGCGACCGGATAAGTCAGAATCGTAACGGCAGCTTGCAACTCGCGGTGCGCGATCAAGAGACTGGCGACGCTGGCGTTCGTCAGAATGTCGCCGTTGAGAACGACCGTCGGTTCAGGGCGTTCAGTGATCAGTTGTTTGAATGCGCCTGCGGTGCCCAGCGGTTGCGCTTCCTGCGCGTAACGCAAATTGACGCCGTGATGCGCTGCATTGCCGAACGTGTCTTCGATCTTGCCGGGCGGAAAGTTCAACGAGAGCGTAATGTCGGTGACATTCGCGCGTTTGAAAAGTTCGAGTTGGTAAAAAAGAAAAGGACGATTCGCAATAGGGATGAGCGGTTTAGGGGTGTGGATGGTGAGCGGACGCAACGCCTGTGCTTTACCGCCCGCGAGTATTAAGGCCTGCATTTTTGGGTTTACAGACTCCCTTCAATGAAATACCAGCCGTAAGAAGACGCGGAGTCTAGCACCCGTCCTCGTGGTTGCCAATCACCTTTTGCCCGTTATAATCGCGGTGCGTTGGCGATGCTTTCCCCATAAGCACCGCCACACTTTTAACAAGAAGCCCAACCCAAGTTTTCCCCAGAGAACCGCATCGTTTTTTTATCAACATCCCTTAATGGTTTTATCTCAAGGCCTCCCCGTAGCCGGTGAGCGAGATGTCGTTTATGCGTTTTTCTATTGTCGTAATGGCGTGTATCGCGTTGTGCTTGATGACAGCAGACCTGCCACGCCTTTTCCCAGTCTGGCCTGCCGCCACGGCATTGGCGCAGGTTCCTCTAGGCTTTGAAGCCAATCGCGGACAAGTTCCATCAACATATTTTTATCTGGCGCGACAGCCCGGCTTTACGTTGGGGCTGGCGGCGGATGCTGTCACGGTCGCGCTGCCGGTCGGGCTGAATGATGCGTCGCCGATGGCGTTACGTTTTGTCGGCGCACGGGCGGACGTGTGCTTACAACCCAGCGAGGCGCAAGCCGGGCAGAGTCATTACTTGCTCGGCAACGACGCGGCGGACTGGCAAACGAACGTGCCGCGCTTTGGCCGCGTGAGGTACGAACAGCTTTATACAGGTGTTGACGCAGTGTTTTACGGACGCGGCGCGCAGCTTGAATACGACTGGTTGCTCGCGCCACACGCTGACGCGCGACAGATCAAATTCACTTTTGCCGGAGCCGACACGGTGCGACTTGATGAACGCGGCGCGCTGGTGGTCGAACAAGGGAAGGCGCGCTTGCTGCAACACGTGCCGGTGGCTTTTCAGGATACGCCGCGTGGCAGGCAAGCGGTCGCGGTGCGTTATGTGATTGGCGCTGATCACGTAATCAGTTTTGCCTTAGGCGAATACGACACGGCGTTGCCGCTGGTGATTGATCCGATTCTCACCTATTCAACTTATCTGGGCGGCGGCAACTCGGATGCGGCTTATACGATTGCGACCGATGCGGCAGGGAATATCTATGTCGCAGGACAAACTACGTCGTTGAATTTTCCGGTACGCGCGGCGTATGAAGATATGTCGGGCGGCGGCAGCGAGGGCTTTTTGACGAAGCTTGACCCGACGGGTACGCGGCTGATTTTTTCGACTTACCTCGGCGGACGCGGTTCGACTGATCGCGTGTGGAGCATCGCCGTAGACAAGGCCTCGAACATTTATCTGACGGGCGAAACCAATTCGTTGAACTTCCCGACGACGCCGACCGCGCCACAACCCGTAACGCGCGGCAACGGCGATGCCTTCGTCACCAAACTCAACCCGGCAGGCTCGACGTTGCTTTATTCGACTTATCTGGGCGGCAACCAGACCGATGCGGCTTATGCGCTAGCGCTCGACGCCAACGACGCGGCGTATGTGACAGGCCGCACCGATTCGCCGAACTTTCTCACGCGCAATCCGATACAAGCGGCGCTGCGCGGCGAACGCGATGTGTTTGTCGCGAAATACAGTGCGACGGGCGCGCTGCTGTTTTCGACTTATTTCGGCGGCGACGGTGCGATTGATGAAGAAGTCGGTTACGGCATAGCGGTGGACGCGCTGCAACAGGCTTTTGTGACGGGCGTCACGACGACGACGAATTTCCCTACGGCCAGCGCGTGGCAAGCGCAATTGCGTGGCGATCAAGATGCGTTTCTCGCCAAGTTCGACACTGAGCAATTCAAGCTGCTGTTCTCGACTTATCTCGGCGGCAACAACGCCGACGTAGGCCGCGCCGTCGCAGTGGATGGTTTCGGTAATCCGTGTTTGACCGGCATCACGTCGTCGCTGAACTTTCCGATTCGCAACGCCGTGCAAAACATATACGGCGGCGGCACAGAAGCCTTCGTGACGAAGTTTCGCGCGTCAGGCAGCGCGCCGTTGTTTTCGAGTTGGCTGGGCGGACGCGGCGATGAAAACACCGGCTCTTCCACCGAGTTCATTCCCGTCGGCAACGTGGCGATTGATGCTTTGGGTTTCATCTATCTCACGGGCAAGACTACGTCAGACAATTTTCCGGTGCTGCTTGACGTGCAGGTAAGTCGGCGTGGTGACAACGATGCTTTCGTCACTAAACTTTCACCGGCGGGTGACGCGCTGGTTTATTCGACTTATTTCGGCACGAGCTTTTCGGGCAACACCGGACTCGATGAACGCGGGCTTGATCTGGCAGTAGACAATCAAGGCACAGTTTTTTTTACGGGACAGATTCTGGGTAACGACTTGCGCACGGTCACGCCCCTGCAAGTTCGCACGAACGGCGGCATCAGCGAAGCCTTTGTGGCGAAAATTGCTGCGCCTGATTTGGCGACCATTGCGCCGGTCTCGTCGGCGAGTTACGTGGGGGCTTTGTTTGCGCCTGAATCCATCATCACGTTATTCGGCAGCAATCTGGCAGCCGGAACTGAGATCGCCGCGAGCATACCGCTGCCGACAACCTTGCAAGGCGTCACCGTGAATGTCACCGATGCGGCGAACGACACACGCCCCGCGCCGCTGTTTTTCGTTTCGCCTGGGCAAGTGAATTTGTTGATTCCGGCAGGCACGGTTTCAGGCAGCGCGACGATTACGTTGAATAGCCCGTTTAGTGGAACCGTGAGCGCGTCGGTTTTGATTCAGCCCACCGCGCCCGCGCTTTTCACCGCGAATGCCGACGGTTCAGGCGTACCGTCTGCCTTCGCCTTGCGCATCAAAGAAGATGGTTCGTTGAGTTATGAACCGGTGGCGATTTTTGACGACGAGCAGCAACGGTTCGTGGCGCAGCCGATTGATTTCGGCGCGGAAAGCGATCAGGTCTTTCTGGTGCTATTCGGTTCCGGTTTGCGCAATCGTTCGGCGTTGACTGCCACGACCGTGCGAATCGGAGGCGTTACGTTGCCGCCGCTTTACGTGGGCGCACAAGGCGGTCTGGTCGGACTCGATCAGATCAACGTTTTCTTGCCGCGCACTTTTGCCGGACGCGGCAACGCCAAAGTCGAAATCACGGTGGATGGGCAAATCGTCAACGCCGTGACCGTGAACTTTCGCTAGCTGGGCGCTAAATCAGGGAAGAACGGAATTGGACAGGATTAACAAGATTTTCAGGATTTACGGGATAGGCAAAGAACACGAAAGCCTATGTTTATTGATCCATCCTGTGCATCCTGAAAATCTTGTTAATCCTGTCCAATTCTTCTGTGTTTTGACGTAGCTGAGATTTCGTCGGTGACACCTTAAAGAGGCTTTGTTATAGTCCGCCGCGTTCGTGCCCATCAGCAGGCGACATCTCCCAAGCATCCCATCGTGCCTTTCCGGCTTTTGTGGCTTCAAGAAAAAATACATCACTGATTGGAAGAGGAAACCCTTATGAATGTTTGCGTTGTCGGTACTGGTTATGTCGGTCTGGTCACGGGTACGTGTCTGGCTCATCTGGGACGTTCGGTCGTGTGCGTAGACATTGACGAACGCAAAATTGAAATGTTGCGCGCCGGGCAATCGCCGATTTATGAACCGGGTTTAGACGGTTTGATTACCAGCGGCATGCTAAGCGGCAACCTGCGCTTCACGACCGAGATTGACGAAGCGGTCAAATCCGCCGAAGTGATTTTTATCGCCGTCGGTACGCCGCCGCTCCCCAGCGGCAAAGCGAATTTGTCTTACGTTGAAACCGTCGCGCGGCAAATCGGACGTTCGCTCGACCTCACGCAACGCCGTATCGTCGTCAATAAATCTACCGTACCGATTGGTTCGGGCAATTGGGTAGAGATGCTCGTGAAAGAAGGCTTGAACGACAATCCGCTCTATCAGGAAAAGTTGATGAGCGCGGCGGCAGGCAATGGTGGCAGTGTCGCTACGAGCCGCAAGCAAACGGGCTTGAAAGCCGAAGACCTGTTTCTGGTCGCGTCGAACCCTGAATTTTTGCGTGAAGGCTCGGCGATTGGCGATACGTTTTATCCTGACCGCATCGTGATTGGGGCGAGCGATGGATACGCCGCCGAACGTTTGCGTGCGCTCTATCAACCGATCATCGAACAAACTTTCGCCGCGCCGTCATCCGCCGCGCGTCCGTCAGGATTCACCGCCGTGCCGGTCGTCACGACCGACTTGGCTTCGGCAGAAATGATCAAATACGCCGCGAACGCTTTTCTCGCCACCAAGATCAGTTTCGCCAACGAAGTCGCCAACATCTGTGAGCGCGTCGGAGCCGACATCACCGAAGTCGTGCGCGGCTTCGGTCTCGACAGCCGCATCGGCCCCAAGTTTCTCAACGCAGGCGTAGGGTGGGGCGGTTCGTGTTTTGGCAAAGATGTATCGGCGCTGCTCGACATCGCGCGCGAATATCATTACGAACCTGAGATTTTGACCGCGACGATTTCAGTCAACGCGCGGCAGCGCCACATCGCCGTGCAAAAGCTGCAAGAGCATTTGAAAATCATCAAAGGCAAAACGATTGGCTTGTTGGGCCTGGCCTTCAAACCTGAGACGGATGATTTGCGTGATGCTCCGGCGCTCGACATCGCCAAACAATTGCTGGCGAACGGCGCGCGCGTTAAGGCTTACGACCCGATTGCGATGGAAGCCTGTCAGCGGCAATACCCCGATGTGAAGATTGAATACGCGGCGGATGAAATGACGCTCGCAGATGATTGCGATGCGCTCGTCATCGTCACCGAGTGGGAACAGTTTCGCCACGTGAACCTAGCCAAACTCGGCGAAGTCATGCGCCAGAAATTCATCGTGGATGGCCGCAACATACTTGATCCCGAAGCGGTCAAACGCGCGGGCTTCGTTTATCGCGGCGTAGGCCGTTCATAAGCCGTTTCAGGATTCTGAACCGGCTATCGTATAGTGCCAATTCTGGCGAATTTTGAGAAAGAACTTTTAACCAATGCGAATTTTGATTACCGGCGGCGCGGGTTTCGTAGGAAGCCATCTCACCGACCGCTTTTTGAGCGAAGGCCATCAGGTCATCGCCGTAGACAACCTCATCACCGGCGACTTGCGTAATGTCGCGCATCACCAAGCGAACCCAAACTTCCAATTCGTCAATCAGGACATTTGCGAACCTTTCACCGTTGAAGGCGAAGTGGATTGGGTGCTGAATTTTGCCAGCCCCGCGAGTCCGATTGATTATTTGAAGCTGCCGCACGAGACGCTGAAGGTTGGCGCTTACGGCACGTTTAACTCATTGGATTTGGCACGGGCGAAAGGCGCGAAATACCTGCTGGCTTCGACTTCAGAAGTATATGGCGATCCGCTCGTGCATCCGCAACCTGAAGCCTATTGGGGCAACGTCAATCCTAACGGTCCGCGCAGCGTTTATGACGAAGCCAAACGCTTTGCTGAATCCGCGACGATGTCCTATCAGCGGCAATACGATTTAGACACGCGCATCATTCGCATCTTCAACACCTATGGCGAACGCAATCGCGTCAACGATGGGCGCGTAGTGCCTACGTTTATCAATCAGGCGTTGCGTGGCGAGGCGTTGAGCGTGTTCGGCGCAGGCCAGCAAACGCGCAGCTTTCAATACGTCGGCGATCTGGTCGAAGGCATCTACCGCTTGATGCAGGTGAAAGATCATCAGCCGGTGAATCTGGGCAATCCGGTTGAACTGACGATTCTTGAATTCGCGCAACTGATTTTGAAACTGACCGCCAGCAACAGCGCGATCACTTATCATCCGCTGCCGCAGGACGATCCGAAGACGCGCAAGCCCGACATCTCACGCGCCAAAGTGTTGCTTGATTGGGAGCCGCGCGTCGCCGTCGCCGAGGGCTTGGCACGCACGATTGCCTGGTATCGTACGAAACTTTAGGCAGAGCTTTAGGCTTTGCCCTACTTTAGGCTTTGCTCTAATTGTTTGACACTGTGAGACGCACTTCGTTATAAGGCGTGCAGGTTATGGTTAAACGATTCACTTCATTCCTATTGCTGCTGTTGCTGGCGGGAAACACACTGGCGGCTGTGCCACCACACCAGGCAGGCACGGGCGGCTGCGAGACAGAATGTTGTGAAACGGCCCAGCAAACTGGCCCCGCCGCAACCGTTGCCGGAGTTTGTTGCATACTGGAATGTCCGCCGTCGGCGGAACTGCTGCCCGTCTCAACCATCAGCCCAGCCCCGTTGCCCGTGTCGGGTTTGTTGCCTGCCTCCCCAGCCTTTTCGTTAATCACTTCGAGTCCATCACTAAAGAATTTTCCGAGCGCGCCGACGCGCCACTTGCACGGTTCCTCCAGCCGCTATCTCGACTGTTGTTCCTTCCTGCTTTAAGCGCCGTAGTGCGCCTTTTTTTCGCTAAAACAAATTCAATGGACTGCTAGCAAACTGCTGGCAGATCGTCCACATACGATTTCACGGGAATAAACCTGTACGCAGACGGCTGTTTGCACCTGGGCGTAGTTCCCTTTTTCAGGAGGTCTTGATGAAAAGGACAGGAATCCTTGTCGCACTGTTGTTCATGCTTGCCTTGGCGTTGTTGCTGACCGCTTGCAAAAGCGGCGGCACGTCGGGCGGTGAGCAAACGATCAAGTCTACGAAGTCAGGTGATATGACCGTCGCGCTTTCAAGCGCCAGCGGTCAACTCAAAAACGGTGAGAACGAATTGATGGTTACGTTTACTGACGCAACGGGTCAGCCGGTAGATGTCGGCGCGGCTTCGCTCAACTTTCACATGGCCGCGATGGGTTCGATGGCGGAAATGAATGACCGCGCTGCGCTCACCACGACCGCGACGCCGGGCAAGTATCGCGCGCAGGTCAAGGTCGAGATGGGCGGAACATGGGAAGCCCAAATCGCTTGGCAAGGTGCGCACGGCACCGGCAAAGCGACGATGAACGTACAGGCTCGGTAGTCGGTAATCGGTTGTGGGGTGTGGGGGAAAAAAAAAC
>JAYSVR010000067.1:0-27068 GCA_043718445.1 Acidobacteriota bacterium
CCGCACCGAACGCTTGCTGAAAGATCAGGTCATTTCGCAACAGGCGTTTGACGATGCGAAATCGCGTTATGACTCGCAAGCGGCGCGCGTGGCTTCGATTGAGAAAACGTTTCAACTGGTCAAACTCGGCCCGCGTCAGGAACAACTCGCGCAAGCACGCGGCGAGATTGAGCAGGCCAAAGGCACGTTGGCGCTGGCTCAAACGCAGCTTTCGAATACGATCATTCGCGCACCGATTCGCGGCACGATTCTCGAACGCATTGTCGAACGCGGCGAATTCGTCACGACGGGTTTTGTCGGCGAACGCGGCGCGAAAGGTTACGTCGTCTCAATGGCCGACTTGAACGACTTGCAGGTTGAGTTAGACATCAGCCAAAACGATTTTGCCCGGCTGAGTCGGCAACAGCGCAGCACGATTCGCACCGACGCTTACCGCGACCGCAGCTACGAAGGCTTTATCGAAGAGATCGCGCCCGAAGCCAATCGGCAAAAGGCTACGGTGCAAGTCAAAGTCAAAGTGACCAATCCCGACGGCGACCTGCGACCCGACATGAACGCCAGTGTAGACTTTCTCGCCGACGCGCCGACGGCGAATACGAAAAGCGAACCCGCCAAGCCTGTGGTTTATGTGCCCGCCGCCGCAGTGCGTGACAGCGCGGTATTCATTTATCTCAACGGACAAGCCGTGCGGCGTGCGATTAAGACCGGTGCGACCAGTTCGCAAGGCGTGCGCGTTGAAGAAGGCTTGATCGGCGGCGAAGAAGTCATCATCAATCCACCGGCAGAACTCAAAGACGGAGGCAAAGTAAAAATCAAATGAGCGACAGCATCAATAACATTGGGGGCAACATCGCAATCGAAGCCCGCAATCTGACCAAAGAATTCAAACGCGCTGAGTTTCACATCACGGCGCTCAAAGACGCCAACCTGCAAATCAAACAAGGCGAGTTCGTAGCGTTGATGGGGCCTTCGGGTTCCGGCAAGTCTACGTTGTTGCATCTGATGGCGGCGATGGATCGCCCTACGAGCGGTGACATCACGGTCTTCGGCCAAAACCTGAAAGGCATGAGCGACGCCGAAATCGCGCGCTGGCGCAACGCGCACATCGGCTTCATCTTTCAATCGTTCAACCTGATTCCGGTGCTGACCGCGCTTGAGAACGTAGAGCTTCCGCTCAAACTGACGAAGTTGAACAAAGCTCAACGCCGCGAACACGCCGTGCGCGCACTCGAACTCGTCGGTCTCGGCGACCGCTTGAGCCACACGCCGCGCCAGCTTTCGGGCGGACAGGAACAGCGCGTAGCCATCGCCCGCGCCATCGTGACTGACCCCGATGTATTGCTGGCTGACGAACCCACAGGCAACCTCGATGCGACTTCGGCGCGCGAAGCCCTCACGCTGTTGGGCAGACTCAACAAAGAGTTCGGCAAAACGATTGTGATGGTTACGCACGACGCCCACGCGGCGAAAACTGCTTCGCACGTGCGCTATCTTGAAAAGGGCACGCTCTTGCCCGAAGGCCAAAAACCGGAAGACTAAGGCCGGGCAAGGGAATTAAGGCAAAGGGAAATACTGGCAAGATTCTTTGGTCGCGCTTACTCTGTCGTATCTCGAAACCCAATTTGATTAGGCCAGCAATACGCCTTTAACCACTGTCACGGCGTGTCCGCGCATCAGCACGCGGTCGCCTTGCAATACGACTTGCATCTGTCCGCCGCGCGCCGAAGCCTGATAGGCCATCATTTCAGTCTTGCCCAATTTGGCCGACCAATAAGGCGTGAGCGCGCAATGTGCCGAGCCGGTCACGGGGTCTTCGTCAATGCCGTAAGCCGAAGCGAAATAGCGCGAGATGAAATCGAATTCCGGCGTGTCTGATTGGGCGGTGACGATTACGCCGTAAGGCAGGCTGCGCAGTTGCATGAAAGCAGGATGCAGGTCGCGCACCGTTTTCGCTTCGGCGAATTCGGCGAGATAGTTGCGGTCACGTCCGGTTGCGTCTTTGATGAGTTTCGCGCTGGTCGGCTGGGCGCCAAGCGCCGCAATCAATTCTTCCGGCACGTCCGCCGCGTAAGAATCCAGCGCGGGAAAATCCAGTTCGATCAAGTCGCCGATGCGTTTGGCGGTGAGCCATCCGCTCATTGTGTGAAAGCGCGCTGTTTCGTCAGCCTTGAGCTTGCCGGTTTGCCACAGGATGTGCGCGCTCGCCAGCGTCGCGTGACCGCACAGCGGAATTTCAACCGTGGGTGTGAACCAGCGCAGGTCGTAGCCGTCTTCACGCGGCACCAGAAACGCGGTCTCAGCCAGATTCATTTCGGCGGCGACGTTGAGCATCCAACCAGCATCTTTGTCAGAGGGGCGCGCTTCATCAAGCAAACACACGGCGGCGGGATTGCCCTTGAACGCCGCATCGGTGAAAGCGTCGACAGTGAAAATTGGTAGTTCGTTCATAGGTGCATTATGCGAATTGTGCGCCGTGCGTAAAGCGCGACGAGCCGCGTGTTACACTGCCGACGAATGTTTAATTGGTCTCGTTTGGCAAAAATTCCTCTCTGGTGGCGCTTCATAATTTTCTCGGCGCTGGCGTTGTTGGTCTTCTGGTTCGCGTGGCGCTGGTGGTTGCGCGTGCGGCCTGCCCGCGTGCTGACGCACGTCATGACGTTTGTGCGTGACGCGCGCGAACCGCGTTCATTGAGCGATCCGTTCGGCTTGGCGATTGACGCGGACGGCGTGCTTTTCATCAGTGACGGACTCGGCGAACTGAAGCGCGTAGCGCGTGACGGCACGTCGCAAACGCTGACGAAGGCGCTGCATACGCCGTCGTTCATTGCCTTGGCAGCCGACAACAAACTGATCGTGGCGGATTCAGGCGCGCACACCATTCATCGCGTAGACCGCACGACCGGCGCAGTCGAGTTGTTAGCGGGTACGCCCAATCAAAGCGGACGGCGCGACGGCGCGGCGGCGCAAGCGCAATTCAACGCGCCCGTCGGCGTCGCCGTGAATGACGCCAAGAATAGCGATGGATTGATCTTCATCGCAGACACTTACAACGACCGCATTTGTACGCTCGACGCGAACGGCGAAGTCAAAACGTTGGCGACGGGCTTTCATACGCCGTCGGGTTTGGTCGTCACCGCTGACGGCAGCTTGCTCGTTGCCGACACCGGACATCATCGCCTGTGCCGCGTGACGATGGACGGCGCGGTGACGACGCTCGCGGGTACGGGCGAAGCCGCCGTGCGCGACGGCAAACTTTCAGAAGCGGCCTTCGATCAACCGGCAGGCTTGGCGTGGCGGCGCGATGGCGCGCTGACGATTGCCGAAGCAGGCAGCGCGACGATTCGCTTGCTGAATTTCGGCAACGCGAAAAAAGGAATCGAAGCGAGCGTTACGACGTTGGCGGGCGGCTATCCGTTCGGTTGGCGCGACGGCGCATTGAACGAAGCGCGCTTTCAATATCCGATCGGGTTGGCGTTTAACGCCGAGGATGTTTTGTTCGTTGCCGACAGCGGCAATGGCGCAGTGCGTGCGTTGCTGCCTGACGGCGAGTCATACGGACAAGCCGTGCAACTCGACGAAGCGCGCGTGCCGCCTGAGAAGCTGCGCGCTGCTGTGCAAGCTGCGGGAGCGCGCTGGCCGTTTTATCCGTTTGAAGCGCGCCGCGAAATCGCAGGCACCTTCGGCGAAATTCGCGGCGTGAGTGAGCCGAACGAAGACGCCTGGTTTCACAACGGACTCGATATCCCCGGCGCTTATGGCGAGACGGTTTATGCGATGTATAGCGAACGGGTCACGCGCCTGCTCGCCGTTGAAGGCACAGGCGAGACGCGCGAACGGCTGCGCTTGCCGCTGTTCGGCTACATTCACGTGCGCATCGGGCGCGATCAAAACGATCAGCCATTGCCGAGCTCTTTGAACGTGCAGTTCTTGCGCGATGCCGAAGGAAAAGTAACCGACGTTCGCGTCCCGCGTGGCACGACGATTCGCGCGGGGCTGGCTATTGGTACGCTCAATCGTTTGAATCACGTTCACCTCATCGCAGGCCCCGCCAGCAGCGAAGTCAACGCGCTCAGTGCGCTGCCGCTGCCGGGCATTGGCGATACGGTTAAGCCCGTGATTGAAAGAGTTATGGTGCTGTCGGCAGGCGACACTTTCTTAACTGACAATGTGCAAGAAATTAAAAAGGCTAAAACGATTGCACCGGTGATCGTGCAAGGTCGTAAACACATCATCGTGATGGCTTATGATCAAGCCGACGGCAACGTGAGTTATCGCCGCTTGGGTTTATATCGGTTGGGCTATCAAATCCTGCGCAAAGACGGTTCGCCGGTCGAAGGCTTTGCGCAACCGCGTTACACGTTGACGTTTGACCGCTTGCCGCAAACGCCTGATGCCGCACGACTGGTTTACGCCACGGGCAGCCAGTCGGGTTATACCGACCGGACGATCTTTGCTTATCAAGTCACGAACGAATTACGCGACGGCGTCGTATCGGAAGGTTCGTGGGATACGACCACGCTGGCGGCGGGCGATTATGTAGTGCGCGTTTTTGCGGAAGATTTTTTTCGCAATCAGACGACGCGCGACTTAGGGGTGGTTGTGGTTAAATGAGTTTTTGGAGGACGCATGCGAACAATTGTTTTTATTGCGCTGTTGATAGCCGCTACAAACACAACGCAAGCGCAGAAGCGCTTCATAGATAAAGGTGCATGTCCGGGTGAAAGTTGCGGATACGGAAAATGGCGAACAGAGAAAACGACGATTGCGTATGCTCGTCCTTCAACAAAAGCGCGCGTGGTAGGCAAGTATCTGGCGGGAACAAACGTAAAAGCCATGACAGGATTTGTTTCGCTGATTCCCCGTCGCTTCGTGGTTAAGCGGCAGTACGAACAATACAAGCCCGGCGACGTGCTGTGGGTTTATACCTATCTGGGCGAAGGCTTTTTTAAGGTACGGTCCAAGGGCAAGTGGCGCATAGAAAATCTGAATTTCAGTCCGTGGGGCGGCAGTAATGGGAAACGCTGTGAATTAACCGACCACTGTTGGGGCGAGCTAGATCGCGTGCTGAAGATAACGTGGTGGATTAAGGTAAAAAGCGCCCAAGGCTGGGTTGGTTGGACAACACACGGAAATCATTTCGAACCAGCAGTGAACTGATTGAGACTGTTTTTATGCACTTCACCCAATCCATCAAACTCGCGTTCCAAGCTGTCTGGGCGCACAAGCTCCGTTCCTTCCTCACGCTGCTCGGCGTCATCTTCGGCGTAGCCACCGTCATCGTCGTCGTCTCGTTGATCGAAGGCTTCAACAAATACGTAGACGAAAAGATCGCCAACATCGGCACGAATGCGTTTAGCGTACAGAAATTTTCGATTGACGATTTTTCGAGTCTCGACAATTACGAAAAAGCGCGGCGACGCAACAAAGACGTGACGATTGATGACCTGCGCTATTTGCAAGCGCGGCGCAGCGACAAGCTCAAAGACGTGGGCGCACAGGAACAGGAAATGTGCGAACTCAAAGCCGCAGGCAAAACGATTTTCGGCGTAAGCCTGCAAGCGATGACACCCAACGTGCTGGAAATTCAAAACAAAGACATCGAACAAGGCCGCGCTTTTAACGACGCCGAAGAGTTGGCCGGCAAAAACGTTTGCTACATCGGCCCTGACATTGCCGATGAATTGTTTCCTACGAAATCGGCGCTGGGCGAGACGATCAAGATTGACGGGCGTCCATTTGAAATCCTCGGCGTAGCGAAAGCGCTCGGTTCGGTCTTCGGTCAGTCGCGCGATAAATACGTCGCGATTCCGCTGACGACATTTTTGAACAGCTACGGCTCGCGGCGTTCGATTCAGTTGCTAGTGACTGCTACGAGCGAGGCGAACTATCTTGACGCGGTTGACGAAGCCCGCGTGGCGATGCGCACGCGACGGCATCTGGCTCCGAACGAGGACGACAACTTCGGCATCATCACGCCCAGTGCCGTGAACAACCTGCGCGAAAAGATTTTCGGCACTATTCAAATGGTAGCAGTGGGCGTGACTTCGATTGCGCTGGTCGTAGGCGGTATCGTCATCATGAACATCATGCTGGTCAGCGTCAGCGAACGCACCAAAGAGATCGGCATCCGCAAGGCGCTGGGCGCGCGACGCGGCGACATTCTCAAACAGTTTCTTGCCGAGTCAGTCACGCTCTCACTGGTCGGAGGCGCATTGGGTGTATTGATGGCCTATTTGTTGAGTCAGGCCGTAGCGACTTTTACGCCGATTCCTACGGCCTTGCCGTTGCTCGCGGTGGTCGTAGCGTTGACCGTGTCAGGCAGTGTCGGCTTGATCGCAGGCGTTTATCCGGCTTGGCGCGCGGCGGGGCTTGATCCGATTATGGCGATGCGGTCGGAGTAAGTGGATGACACTTCTTTTTCGTTCAGGCAAAGGCGGTTCGATGCAAAAAGAAATAGAAAACAAACCAGAGGTGAAGGTTCCATTGGAGCGCGTAACGCCACTGAAAAAAGGCGAACTGAAAGTATTCTTCGATCCCGATGAAGTTGAGAATGACATCGTGGTGATGATGCCGCCTAAATCGCGTCGTAGGGTTACGGTGCAAGTGGTCGCAATCAGAAAAGCCGAGCCGAATGTAGTCTATGACGCTACTGAAGATTTGGACTCATAGGCCAACCAATGTCGTTGCAGTAAATCACAAGCGCGGTAGCCAATCTTCTTTGACAATCATCGGCAAGCGCGTCAGCACCTCGCGTCCGACCAATACTTCAGTGACGTAACCCATATTCAGCATATCTACGATGCGGCAGAGATAAGAACGACCGCAGACCCACCAAGTGAAATGCGCATCAATGATGAGGTAATGCAGAATGCCAATGCGTTCTTGCTGCTTTACTTCTTCCAATTCCAGCCCATCGAGCAATGTTTCATAAACGCCGTCGGCAACGCGGCTGCCAAAAGTCGTAGTGTGGTAATACTCTTTGATTTCCCAGACTGCGATGGGATTGACCGTGCTGGGAAAAGCGCCATCAAAGCGGCGCGCAAAGGTGTAACGCGGCACGCCATCGGCAGTCACGGTAACGAGTTCACGCGGATCATAATCGCAAGGGACATCTGCGGTGGCGCTTTCGATGAGCATGTTCACTATGCCAGTTAGGTAAGCTGAAGCTTTCTTATCGCCCTTTTGTTTATTCATCGGCAACGGGCATTGTGGTTTGAGTTCAGTTTGTAGCTTTTCAAAAATAGCTTGAGCGTCAGACGCATTCATCAGTTGCGGCTCGACAATTTGATTGAGCAAATCAGCGCGGTAAGCGAAATAAGCCAGCAACCGTTTTCCCATCGCGGTCGGCTTCGTGGGCTTGGCAAAAAGATGGTCAGTGCGCAGCTTCAAATCATTGAGGCACGCAATGATTTCATTGGCGGTCGGAATTTTTACACGACCAGTGCGGCGGTCGGTGTATCCGATGTGTTGGCTGATGGAGCGAACGTGCGCCCAGAAAGAATTGTTTTGACGAAGGAAGCGGGCATCGGCTTTCATCGTGAAGCCTCCTCGAAAGCGCGCACAAAGTCAGTCAACGAGAGGTTCAACGCTTGGCAGATTTGTTGGAGTTCGAGCAAGTCCAACCGCCGCTCGCCGGATTCATACTTGCTGACAAACGATTGCGGCGTACCCAGCCGTTCGGCGAGTTCGGTTTGACGTAAACCGGCGGTCAGGCGAGCTTCGCGTAATTGAGCTAAGAGTTGTTCTTGTCGGTTGGCAAAAGCAGCTTTGTTCACAAGATGGTTGTAAGCGCGCTTTGACGTTTATCCCAAATTCGGATATTAACCGATTATGCAATTAGCTTTATTCGCTGCCACTGAAAGCCGCGTCGTGACACCTTACAAAACCCAACTGTTAAAATGGGTTGGCAATAAGCAGCGGTTTGCTCACGAGATCGCAGGGCTGTTTCCCGAAAAGATGGGGACTTATTTTGAGCCGTTTCTAGGTAGCGGCGCAGTGCTGGGTACGCTCGCGCCTGAAAGAGCCATTGCCAGTGATGTATTCCAGCCGTTGATCGAAATCTGGCAAACCTTGCACGAAGCGCCCGAACGATTAAAAGAATGGTATGCCGAACGTTGGCATTACGTGACAAGCGGCGACAAGGTCACTCGTTACGAAGACATCAAAGCTCGCTACAACGCGAACCCGACCGGCGCTGACCTGTTGTTGATTTCGCGCACTTGTTACGGCGGCGTCGTGAGGTTCCGCCAAGCGGATGGTTACATCTCAACGCCGTGTGGCGTGCATGATCCGATCAAACCTGCTTCCTTTTTCTTTCGCGTCGATGAGTGGCATCGCCGCACCGAAGGCACTGAGTTTTTGGCAATGGATTACGAAGCCGTAATGCAGGAAGCTAACCCTGGTGACTTGGTTTATTGCGACCCGCCTTATTCCCACAGCCAAGCCATTCTTTACGGCGCACAATCGTTTAGTTTAGATAAGCTTTTGCAGTCTATCGCAGATTGCAAACGGCGCGGCGTGTATGTGGTTTTGAGTATTGATGGAACCAAACGATCAGGTGATTTGATTTGTGACATCCCGATTCCTGAAGGGTTGTTTGAACGAGAAGTCTTTGTGAATTGTGGTCGTTCGATGCTGAAACGTTTTCAAATGGGCGGGCGTACACTGGAACATGAAGTGGTCGCGGACAGATTGTTACTGACGTACTGAAGGAGAAGGCTGCATGGCTCGTGGAGACTTTCGTGAAAACATTGCGATGGCGTTCGACACCTTGCGGGCGAACAAGACCCGCTCGTTCCTCACCATCCTCGGCGTAGTGATCGGTACGATGACGGTTATCGTGATTGCCGCTTTGGTGTCAGGCATCAATGAGCGCGTATCCACTGAGATCGAATCGTTTGGCACGAATTCGATTTATGTTTTTAAGTTCGATCCGGGGTTCAACTTCAATCCGACGTTTGAAGAGCGCACGCGCAAGCCGATGAGTTACGCCGATGCGATGGCGATCAAGGCTGAGTGCCCTTCGGTCGAGGAAGTCACCGCTCTGATGTCGCCCGTGGATTTCTTGCAAGGCCCGATGGCTGACCGCGTGAAGATTCGCCATCAAGACACCGAGATGGTGAATGCGACGGTGTCGGGCATCTTACCGACTTATTTCAGAATGGGGACGATTGAGGTGTCAGAAGGCCGTGCGTTCACTGACGGCGAAAACATGACGCGCGCCGACGTGTGTGTCATCGGGCGCGACGTAGCCAATACGTTATTTCCAATGACTGATGCTTTGGGGCAAAAGCTCTCGTTCAACGGGCGCAATTACGAAATCGTCGGTGTCCTGAAAAAGCGCGACTTTTTCCTGCAACCATCGGACGATCCGGGCAATGAGAACAAGGCCGTGTATTTGCCCTACGAAACGATTCGGAAAATCTATCCGAACGTGAAAGAGCATTTCATCATCGCGCAAGCCAAACCGGGACTGACAGACAAGGCACTTGAAGAAATTCGCGGCGCGTTGCGCAAGTCGCGCAAAGTCGCGTTCGCGCAACCCGATAGTTTCGGATTGCAAACCTCTAAAGGCATCATCGAGCAGTTCGGCCAAATCACGGGTGGCATCTTCCTGTTGATGATTGCGATTTCTTCGGTTGGCTTGCTGATCGGCGGCATCGGCGTGATGAATATCATGCTGGTCAGCGTCACCGAGCGCACCAGAGAGATTGGCGTGCGCAAAGCCATTGGCGCGAAACGCAGCGACATTATTCAGCAATTTTTGATCGAAGCCGCTACGCTCACCGGCTTGGGCGGCTTGCTGGGCATTCTGTTGGGCTGGGGATTGGCGGCGATCATCAAACTATTTATGCCGAGTTACGTGCCGCTGTGGGCTCCCGTCGCAGGCTTCGTCGTATCAGTCACTCTCGGCGTAGGTTTCGGCCTATGGCCCGCGATGAAGGCGGCGCGCCTTGATCCGATTGAGGCGTTGCGTTACGAATAACGAATAAGCTGGCTGCGGCAAAATTTTGACACTTGGTCTGACCGCGTGCTATAAGCCCGTCGCTTTTGCTGGCTAGGATTTTCAAAAACAATCAATCAATAAAAGAACTTTACGACAGACGCGCTGGGGCGCAATTCTGGCAACCCACGCTATTTTCTTATCAGTCTGTCGCTCTCTTCCTACGACTTATTTTTTAACACCGCAGTGATGGACTGAACGGCGCGCTTGGCGTCGGTCAAGTGGCAGAGGTTTTCTGTCAGCATGTTTTATTCACTGCAAATCGTTTGATCGAAAGGAGCAGGATTATGCGTAAGTTGATCGTTGCCACGATGGTCGTTTGCTGGTTGTCTGTCTCAGGGATAGGGCAAACATCCGAAGCGGATGAGGCGCAAGCCAAAGCCGAAAAAATTCTCAAACAGGCGCGCGCCGCCATTGGCAGCGAAGCGCAACTCTCAGCCCTGACCAGTCTTTCAGCGCAACTCACTTCACACCGAACCGTCGGCGCTACGCCGATAGCGCGCGACATCGAGTATGACATTTTGTTGCCCGATAAATTTCGTCGGCGTGAAAGCAGCGAGCCGTTCACGACCGTGACGGTGATGGAGGACGACAACGTCTCGACCCGCAGCATTCCAAATCCGGCGAGCGCGGGCGGCGACCCGCTGCGTGAAAACAGTAATTATCCGCAAGCTCAGGTGCGTCGCCGCGCCGACTTTTTGCGCGTGCTGTTGAGTTTATTGTTGGCCTTGCCCGCCGCTGAAGCCGCGAAATATAGCTACGTCGGCGAATGGAGCGACCCGGATGGCCACGGCGAGAAAGCCGATATGATTGACGTCGCAGCCAAAGACGGATTCGCCGCGCGCCTTTACCTCGATCAAAAAACGCATCGGTTAACGGCGCTGACTTATCACGGACAACAGCTTTCTTACGCTTTGCGAGCCACGGCGAACCGTATGGGTAACGCTCCGCCGCCCAATAAAGCCGCTAGCCCGGCAGCGCGCCGCGAAGAACTCGAAAAACGCCGCGACCTGTTTGAAGTCTTTTTGTCAAAGGCTCCGCTGACCGACTACCGCTGGGTTTTTGCCGATTATAAAAACGTGAAAGGCGTCTCGCTGCCCCATTCGCTGACCAAGTCTGAAGCGGGACACGATTACGAAGAATGGGCGATTAGCCAATTCAAGCTTAACCCTAAACTTACGGCTGCCATGTTTGCGCAACCGCAGAAATAAAAGTAGCAGGGTTTACGCAAAAGCAGAAAAAACTCATCACAAAGGGACAAAGAAACAAAGGGTCAAAGGTTCTTTCAACGTTTTAAGTTGTCTTTGTCCTTTTGTGTTTCATTGCGTCAGTCCTATCTAAATCACCTGGCATTCGCTTCACGACAGCAGGCAAATTTGTACACCAAGTTTGCCTGCTGTTTTTATTCACGCTGTTGAGGTACAGCAACCTTTCCAGGTTGCTGTGGTTTCCCGCAACGAGTCGTTTGAGAGAAACCGCAGCAACCTGGAAAGGTTGCTGTACCTCGCGCGCCAGAGGACATTTATGGCTATTCATCGCAACGCTGGGCGTCGTTCTTTTCTGCAACAATCTGCCATGGGTTTGACGGGCAGTTTGTTGTCTGGTGGCTTCACTCCGGCTTGGGCACAACAAGCTGACAATTCGCTCAAGATCGTCAAGGTCGAACCGTTTTTGCTCACCGGCTTGCGGGCCAGCGCGCCGTGGGTCTTCGTCCGCGTAGAAACTGCTGACGGCTTCGTCGGTTGGGGCGAAGGCACGAATTATCCCGGCGTACGTCCGATTGCGACGGCGGTCGAGACGCTCGCTAGTGTCGTCATCGGCCAAAGCGCCTGGAACATCGAGGCGGTCTGGCAGCGGATGTATCGCTTCATGTATTACAACGGCATGGGCGGCATCGTACTCGCCGCCATCAGCGGCATAGACATGGCGCTCTATGACATCGTAGGCAAAAAGCTCGGCGTACCCGTTTATAAATTGCTCGGCGGATTGGCGCACGAAAAGTTGCGCACTTACGCCAACGGCTGGACGGATGGCCTGGGGAAAACGCCGGATGAATACGCGGCGCGTACGAAAGAGTTGGTGGCGAAAGGTTATACCGGCTGCAAGCTCGATCCGTTTTTTAACACGCCGATGAACCGCGAAGTGACGCAGCCTGATTTGCGCTTGGCGTCGGCCATCGTCAAAGCCATACGCGAAGCGGGCGGGCCTGATTACGACATTGCGATTGATGTGCATGGACGTTGGAACACGAAATCTACGCTTGAGATCATTCGCGCGCTCGAACCCTATCGCCTGTTCTTTTACGAAGAAGCCGTGCCGCCCGAAAACGTAGTCGCGATGGCCGAAGTGCAACGCAATACGTCAACGCCGCTGGCGACGGGCGAACGCATCTTCGGTCGCCACGGCTTCCGCGAACTGCTCGAAAAACAAGCCGTGCGCATCATCCAACCCGATCTCGCGCGCACGGGCGGCATCACCGAAACCAAAAAGATCGCAGCGATGGCCGACACTTATTACATCCCCGTCGCGCCGCACAATCCGAACGGGCCGTTGTGTACGCTGGCTTCGATGCATCTGTGCTTTTCGATCCCGAACTTTTTGATTCTGGAATACTTCGAGAAAGACGAACCCATCTTCAACGACCTGATTCCCGGCGGCTTGAAACGCGACATTCAAGGCGTATATCCGACGACCGCGCCGGGCTTGGGCGCGAACGTGACGGAAGACTTTTTGCGGAAGTACAAATTCGATGCGGCGAAGACGGATGAGATGGAGCGTAGAACTTTCAATACGTTGAAGTAAGCCGGTAGGCAGGCTGTGCGAGTGAAAGGTAAAAGTCTATTTGTGCGTAGGCGGTCTTGCGGCTACGCCGCCGTGATGTGGGAAAAGGCTATGCCTTTTCCGAAGGGTGAAAATTCTTCGGGCTATGCCCGCGTCGTCAGTCAGGTTTCATAACCATTGAACTACGCGAAAACTTAGTGTCGCCCAGGCTCATTGACGGTGCGGGCGTAGCCCGAAAGACTGGGGCGCAGTCGCGGAAGGGCGAAGCCCTTCCGCACATCACGGCGGCGTAGCCGCAAGAATGTCTCAAGCTGAATATATGCTTTAGCCGCAGGCAGGCTTGAACTTAAAAGAATGGGTAGCGGAGCGTCGCAATTGCTCACCTCGCTGTCACGACGCCGAAGACTTGAATGAGCGACGAAATGGAAAGAGTTGAAATCCAATCTGTGCGAGGCCCGTACCGGCTTATTTTTTCGAATCGCAAACCTCCCACACGCGCGCGAGGTGCGGAGTACGTCACTGTCGAG
The DNA here is from genome assembly GCA_043718445.1 of Acidobacteriota bacterium. Classification (GTDB taxonomy): domain Bacteria; phylum Acidobacteriota; class Blastocatellia; order RBC074; family RBC074; genus JACPYM01. Next base: position 13,312 of record JAYSVR010000067.1, read on the forward strand.
TTGGTGGGACCTGATCTGGCAGCGACCCGAACGCAGGTTTACCTTTACGACCCTGAACCGCTGGTACGGTTGTTTGACGAGTTGGCGCAGAATTGGCGCGGCTGGGAAGGTGACAAGCACTGGCACTCCGTTGAGAGCGACTTGGATCTGAAATGCACGTCCGACCGACTTGGACATATTACGATCGCGGTTACTCTACGATCGGGGCCGTATGTCGAGGATTGGTCTGTATCCGCCCCGGTTTTTCTTGACGCAGGAAGTCTGGACATAATCGCCCAGGAGATGAAGGCGTTCCTCGCAGGGTAGTTGCGCCGCCAAATTAACGCATGCACCGAAGCCCACGCAGCGAGGTTCCTTGGTTTGTCCGAGTCGTTGCGTAGGTCCGGTGAGGCTGATTGTTAGGCGTCAGCACGGCTTCATTTTGATTCGCCCTTTTGCCGTAACTGATTTATAACGCCGTTCGTCAATACAAGCGTTGATGCCGCGTCAACACCAATCTCTTCCCACCGAAACATTCACAACGAGGTTCGATACGTTATGCGAAGCCTGCTGCTTATGAACAAACGCCGTTATGCCAAAGTCTTGCTGGCCGTGCTGGCCTCTTTGTTGGCCTTGATCGTCATCAGTGACAAGCCGTCGGTTTGGTTTTCAAGTCAGGCGAAAGCCGCATCCGCTGAAGCTACGTTCAAGCAATACTGCGCGACGTGCCACAGCGGTACGGCGGCGAAAGCGGGCGTCAATTTCGCGCAGTTGATGGCGCAACCCAACGTCGCCGAAACTTTCCAACAGTGGGAAAAAGTCGCCGCCGCGCTGGAAGAAAAATCCATGCCGCCGAAAGCGATGCCGCAACCCAGCGACGCCGAACGCACGCAGGCCGTGACGTGGATTCGCGCGACCTTGCGCGATTACGCCACGAAACACGACGGCGATCCGGGGCCGGTGACAGTGCGGCGTATGACGAGCGGCGAATATGCTTACGCCTTGAAAGACCTGACGGGGCTTGAGTTGAATGTCGGCATTGATTCTTCGAGCGATGCCGTGGGCGGCGAAGGCTTCACCAATTTCGGCGACGTGCAATTTATGCAAGACGCCAATCTCGAACGTTACCTGAGCGCCGCCAAACAGGTTGCTGAACACGCCGTCATCGGCGCGGGGCCGCTCGCGTTTTTTGAACGTCCGGGTACGACGGGTTTTGAAATGTCAGCCGTAGATCGTTTGCACAAAATCTATTCGACTTACGGTTTTCGCAGCGTATCGGGCGAAGGCGGCAGGCCGTTCGGGTTAGAAAAATACGGCAAGGCTTTGCTGACGGCGTGGCGATTCAAACATCGCGCATCATTAGGCAACGCGGGGGGCGAAGCGAAGGTTACGCTCAAAGAGTTGGCTGCGCGCGAAGGCATCACGGCTACGTTTGCCGAACACATCTGGCAGACGATGAATAACAGCGCGTTGGGTTATCCGTCGTCAGAAGTCGCGGCGCGTTGGCGCAAAGTGGCTGCGCCAAGTGGCGACAAGCAAGCGGCGGAAGAGGCGGCGCGCAAAGATTGCGAAGCGATACAAAAGTTCCTCGTCACGTGGCCGAGTTGGTTGTTCGCGCGCGGCGACGTAGCCGCAGGCGGCGCGGGCGACGAAAGCCCGATGGAATTCAGCGACCGTACGCTAAACGTGAAAGCGCCGCATCGTTTTATGTACGTGCGCGGTGGCGGACGGATGGCTGCACCCGCAGGCCCCACGAAAATTTATCTCAACGTCGCGCCGGTCAATCCGGCAACCGGCGAAAAGCCGCTGGTCATCTGGCGCAACCTGACCGTAGGTTTCGTACCGATTGTGCGTCGTTCATCCACTGCTCTCGCGGCGGGCGAATCCGTCGTCGTGACCAAAGCCGAAATGGAAGCCTTGCTCGCGTTGCGCAAAGGCATTTTGCCGCCGGGCGCACGCAAGACGTTGCGCGAAATCGTTTCGCCCGAAACCGCCGCGCAGTTGAAATTCGGACAAAGTCCTGACGGTACGCCGCTTGGCCCAAATGACTTTGCGACGGAAGGCTCGGCAATGATTGAAGTGCCGATGCCCGAAGGCGCGCAGCCGATGGGATTGAATTTTGAAGTGCATGCCGAACCCGGTAAGAACCGCGAGCAGGTTGTGCGTATTGTGATTTCAGATAATCCGTCGGGGATGACGCGCGGGTTGCCTACGCGGGCGTTGGTCGGCGATATGACGACGGCGGGTTACAAAGCCTTTCGCACGGGCGTCGAGCAACTCGTCGCACTGCTGCCGCCCAACTCGCATGGCGAACCTACGCCCGCTGACAAAGACCCTGTGCCTGATCCGTTCGACAACACTTACAACGTACCCGAACACGATGAATTCGTGCAGCGCATCAAATACATTCGTGACGATAAGTTTTTCGCGGCGCACTTGATTGACGACGCGACGCGCACGCAACTCAATCAGGCGTGGAATGATTTGTTCGCTTCGTTTGAATATCACGACAGTTATTTGCGGTTGCTGGCGAAGCATTATTCTTACGATCTGAAGGGCAAAGACATCACGAAGCTCGACAAAGCCGCTATCGCAGCGTTGCCGTCTGAAATGCAAAAGTATGCGGCTGAATTGCGGCGGCATTATGACAACGTGATGACGGCGCAAGCGGTGGCGCGTCCGCGACACGTGAACGACGCGATAGACTTTGCCGCGAAGGCGTGGCGGCGTCCGTTGACCGAAAGCGAAAAGCTCGCGCTGCGCGGCTTTTACGACAAGACGCTCAAAGCCGAATTAGATCATCGCAAAGCCCTGCGCGCCTTAATTGCGCGCGTACTCGTCGCGCCGCAATTCCTCTATCGAGTCGAACTGGGTGCGCCCGCGCCCTCGCGGGCAGGTTTTGGCTTGCGAGACAATGAGCCAATGGGTTTCGTTCCCGCCAGTGCGCGTGACGCCGAGCAAGCCCGCGAGGGCGCGGGCGTACCCAGTGAAACGCCGCTCACCAATTGGGAAATGGCGAGCCGCTTGAGTTTTTTTCTCTGGGCTTCGTTGCCTGATGACGAATTGCGGCGCGCGGCGAACGCGGGCGAATTGGTTACGGATGAAGGCATCAAGCGGCAAGTCAAACGTATGCTGGCTGACCCGAAAGCGCGGCGGCTCTCAACGGAATTCTTCGGTCAGTGGTTGGGCTTTTATCACTTCGACGAATTCAAAGGCGTAGACACTTCGCGTTTCACCGAGTTCACCGATGACGTGCGCGCCGCGATGTATGACGAAGCCGTGTCGTTTTTTGAGTACATCGTGCGCAAGGAACGTCCGTTGGGCGAAATGCTGACGGCTGATTACACGTTTTTGAACAAAGACCTCGCCAAGTTTTATGGCGTGAAGCAGGAAGTGAAATCTGCTGAACAAGCCGAACTCGTTACGGGCGCAAACGCCTTTCAGCGTGGCGGCTTGTTGCGATTAGGCGCAGTGTTGACGGCTACGTCAGCGCCGTTGCGCACGAGTCCGGTCAAACGCGGCGACTGGATTTTGCGGAGGATTTTAGGCACACCTACGCCGCCGCCGCCGGCTGATGCGGGTTCGCTGCCTGCTGACGACAAGATGTTCGGCGGACTTTCGCTCAAGGCGAAACTCGAACAGCACAAGCGCAACGCTACGTGCGCGAACTGCCACACGCGCATTGATCCGCTGGGCTTTTCGTTAGAGCGTTACGATTCGACCGGACGCTGGCGCGAGAAATACGCCGACGGCAATGCGATTGAAGACAGCGCCACGCTGTCCGACAAAACCGAAGTCGCGGGCGTGACGGGCTTGCTCAACTACCTGCAAAGCAAAGACGCGCAGGTGCGCAAGACGATGGCTTATAAATTGGTTGGCTACGCGCTGGGACGCACCGTGCTGGCTTCTGATCAGTTGTTGATTGAACGCATGGTGAACACGGGCAACGAGGCTACGATGGCGCAACTGGCGACGGCAGTGGCGACGAGCAAGCAGTTTCGCTTTCGACGGAGTGGCGAAGAGCGTCCGGCGAATGTGAAGAGTGCGGTCAATACGGCGATGAAGTAAGATCGCAGGCGAGGAATTAAGCGTATGGAAATCACGATCAATTTACCGACGAACGTTTTTGGTGCCTTATCGGCTTCCGCCAAGCAATCACGCCGCCCGGTAAACGAACTGATTGTCGAAAGCATTGAACAGCAATTTGTGAAAGAGGCCGAAACGCTAGACCAGCAAATTTCCCGTTGTGCTGACCCTGAAGTTTTAGAACTTGCTCAAATGCAGATGCCCGCCAAGCAAAGCCGCCGACTCAGCCTGCTGTTGCAAAAGCAAAACGCGGGCAAGTTGACCGGGAAAGAAGAGAATGAAATGTGGGAGTTGATGCATGTGAGTCGGCTTGCCACGCTAAAGAAGGCCATTGCGTTACGCGAAATCACACGGCGAGGTTTGCATGAGCAAAATCAGTTTGGAACTGGATGAGTTTGTGCGCCAGCGCGCTCGTCAGCGATGCGAGTATTGTTTGAATCCGCAGGCGCTGATTCCATTCGGGCTTGAACTTGAGCACCATCACCCTCGATCACTGGGTGGCAAAACGAACAAGAGAAATTTGTGTCTGGCGTGCCGCGAGTGTAATTCTCACAAAGCGGCGATAGTTCAAGCTATAGATGCGCTGACGGGAAAAATGACCAAGTTGTTCAACCCACGTAAACAAAACTGGCACGAACATTTTGAGTTCAGTGAAGATGGCACCAAAATCATTGGCATCACGGCCTGCGGACGCGTGACCGTCAAGCGCTTGCATATGAATAGCGTCTATCAAACAACGGCGCGCGAGGTTTGGGTAGAAGGTGGCAAATTCCCGCCATCTGATTATTGAGTTTATGCTGATGACTAAGACAGTTTTACTTTTTGCCGCGTTTTGTTTGATGACAAACGCAGTTTTTGCGCAATCCAAACCCAGCGGAAAAGTCCAAATGAAAACGGTGCGGCTGCACCTTGACGGATTCATCAAGAGCAAAAGCGGCGCGGTCTGAATGGCTTGACCGGAAACGGTCAAACAGGCTCTGGCAGAGCTTGCCGCAGTGAAACAGATCAAGATGTTGCTCGACCGCGACGAATTTCTTGTCACGTATGACGCGGCGAAAGCCGATACGAAATTGTTATTGCGTGCGGTCAAGGCGTCGGGTTACACCGCGCAAGTGGTGACCGGCGATACGGCAACGGCGACAGCGGTCGCGCAAGTTTTACCGACCGGCTTCGCGGTTTTGGATGAAGCGTTGGCAAAGGCGAAAGCTGAAAACAAACCCATCGTGCTTGACCTGTTTGCCGAATGGTGCGCGCCGTGCCGCCAGTTAGAGCGCGTGACGTTTCCTGCACCAGCGGTAAAAGCCTTGCTCGAACGAACGATCTTTTTACGGATTGATACCGACAAGTTTCCCGACCTCGCGCAACGGCTCGGCGTCGAAGGCTTGCCCGACATTCGATTGGCCTTGCCCGATGGAACCATCGTGCGACAGTTGCGCAGCTTTCAAACGGCGGAATCATTGGCTAACGAATTAGAAAAACTCTTGCAGCAAATCAAGTAACGGATGACAGCTTATGGAAAACTCAACTAACGCATCACGACGGAATTTCTTACGCGGTGCCAGCGTCGCGCTCACCTTGCCGTGGCTCGAATCGCTTCCTGTGTTTGCGCAGGACAAAGCGAACAAGCCGCCGCTGCGGTTTGCGCATCTTTACTTTTCTAACGGCGTAGAGCCTTCGCACTGGTGGGCCAAAGGCGCGGGCGCATCCAATAAAATTGGGGAATTCGGGCAGGGCGCGCAACCGCTCGCGCCGATTAGCAACGACATCGTGTTCGTGCGCGGGCTTTATCACGCCAAGGCGTTTGTCTCGACCAGTCCGCATCTCGGTCGTATGAATTTGCTGTCGGGCGCGCAGGTCAGTATGGATCCGAAAGAGATTCGCGTAGGCACTTCGTTCGATCAGGTCTTGGCGCAACGCATCGGCAATCGCACCGCCGTGCCGAGTCTGGTGTTGGGCATCGAACCGAACGAGCTAAGGCTGGAAGACGGGCTTTCGATGATTTACGGCTCGAACGTGTCGTGGGTTACGCCGACGAAACCGGCGACGAAAGAGATTTATCCGGCGCGCGTATTCGATCAACTCTTTGGCGACGGCAAAGGCCGCCAACTCGACCGCAGCATTCTCGACGCCGTGCTGGCCGAAGCGAATACGTTGCAAACCAAAGTAACGGCGAGTGATCGCCGCAAGCTGGATGAATACATGGAATCCATCCGCGACATCGAGAAACGCCTTGATCGCGCGGCCAAAGACGAACGGGCCAAAGATGATCTGTCAGATGGCTGGCGGCCTTCGTTGACGAAGCCGACGATGGCGCGTCCGGGCGAACAGCTTCCACAAAACGTACCCGAACACATCCGCTTGATGCTTGATCTGGTGGTGCTGGCGCTGCAAATGGACAAGACGCGCCTCGTGACGTTGATGCTCAACAACGATCTATCGCAAATGAACTTCCGCTTTCTCGAAGGCGTACGCGGCGCGTTGCATCTTGACCTCACGCACAACGGCAAAGCGCCCGAACTCGAAGCGATGTATCTCAAAACCAATCAGTTCCACGCCTCGCAGTTCACTTACCTCGTCGAAAAAATGAAAGCCATTGACGAAGGCGGTTCGACCTTGCTCGATAACTCAGTGCTGATGTTGGCTTCGAGTTTGTTTGACGGCGACGCGCACGGAGCCGACCAACTGCCCATCGTGCTGGCAGGCAAAGCGGGCGGCGCGCTCAAGACCGGACGCATTCTTGATTACCTCGAAAAAGGCAACGACAACCGCAAGGCGTGCAGCCTGTTCCTTTCGCTGATGGATTTGATGGGCGTCCAGCTTGAACGTTTCGGCGATGCTGATACTCGTTTGGCTGAGTTGGTGTGAGATTGCATGCGAACTGGTAGGACGAACTGGATGCTGCGCGGCTTGGTCGCTTTGGGGTTCGTGGCAGCCGTGGGCGTCGTTTGGTTTGCCTGGCAAAGGGTTTCATTGCCTTCGCGTTTCAGCCAAATCTATGTTGACGAAACCGAAGAGAAATTGTTGAAAGTCGTAGGCACGCCGACCCGCACGCTGCGTTGTGACGAAGGCCGTCGCAAAATTCAGCCCAGCACGGTAAGGCCGTGCGCGCGAGTGCGTTGGTATAGCGCCTATCCATTCGACGACGGTTGGCTCATACCCATTGATGAGCAGGGAACCATCATGCAAATCAATCGTCTTGCGCCTCCGTAACCACCGCACCATTTGTCTGAGATCAAGCAATGAGTCTGAGCTTCGCAAATCCGCCTAACGTACATGCTCCGCTGGGACTTTATAGCCATACTGTTTCTGTACCTGAGGGCACTGAGTTACTTTTTATTTCGGGGCAACTTGGCGTTCGCCCGGATGGAGCCACTCCCGCAACTATGGCCGAGCAAGCCGATCAGGTTTTTTTTAACATCGTGTCATTGCTCCGCGCGCATGAGCTTGAGCCAACTGACATCATCAAACTCACTACGTTTATGGTTGCCGGACAGGATGGCGATGCTGTTCGCGCTGCCAGACTTAAGTATTTGGGTTCGCATCGCCCTGCCTCCACGGCTGTTTTCGTGTCAGAGTTGGTAGACCCGGCGTGGTTCGTAGAAGTTGAAGCCATCGCCGCCAAACGGAAACAGTAGCGGCGAAGAATAGGCAAGCTATCGTTATGCAAAAATTGAGTACTTCGCTTCGTTGCGAGTGAGGGGCGGGCCTGACCGTCCGAGACCGGGCGGCGGCGCTCGCAGATGCTCAAAAACCGGGGCAGGCAACGGTGTCGGGTCGCCGCCCAAGCGTTCATGCTTGTCGTTGTCGTATACGCTAAAACTCACCTGATAAGCGCGGCTGTAACGCTCCAAAATCGCATCGCGTTTGGCGGCGGTTTTATCGGCGAGCTCCTGCACCAGCAACGTAGCGACCGATTTGATGCGCTGGTTGGCGTCGAGGCGCGGCGTATTGGGCAGGCGTAACCAGGCCACCAACGAGGCATTCAACGAAAGCAGCCACAACACGGTGAGGACGAATATCAGATTGAGAAACGACCAGACGACGATGCGGGTGAAAAGCGAGATGCGCAACGACAACACGATCAATCCTCCTCACGTTGAATCAGCAGATAGCCCGCCGAGCGTATCGTGCGAATGTATTTAGGCTGTTTGAGATCATCGCCCAACTTGCGCCGCAACGAAGATATATGCACGTCAATCGAACGATCAAAGACTTCGTAACTGCGTCCGCTGATGGCGTCGAGCAATTGGTCGCGGCTCAATACGCGGTCAGTGGCGCGCGCCAGACACATCAGCAAATCGAATTCGAGCGGCGTGAGATTGAGCGGCTCACCACGCAAGAGCGCACGGCGCGCGGCGAAATTGATGCGCAACTCGCCCAGCGTGAGTTCGTCGGGTTCGACTTTGAGCGACTGGCTCGTTGTCAGCGTCGCGCGGCGCGTGACGGCACGTAAGCGTGCAAGCAGTTCGCGCGTCGAAAACGTTTTGGGCAAGTAATCATCTGCGCCGAGTTCGAGACCGACGATGCGATCTGATTCATCGCCGAGCGCCGTCAACATCAACACCGGCGTAGCGCATACGCGGCGCAACTGTCGCAGCACTTCAAAGCCGTCCATGCCGGGCAGCATTAGGTCGAGGATGATCGCGTGAAAGGTTTGCGCTTGCGCCTGCTCCAAACCGCTAGGTCCCGTATGCGCCAGCGTCACCGCGTAGCCATGCGGTTCGAGATAGTCTTTCACCAAGCGGCACAGCTTGATGTCATCGTCAATCATGAGAATTGTCGTAGCGCTAATCTCAGTCATCGCACGGCTAGTGTAACGGCAAGTCAAACTGGATTCAGCCCCCTTTACTGAATCTTTACAAAATGGCTGGCCAACGACATCAAGCCTTAAAGATTGGGGACTATAAGCTCGCTTGCAGAATTACCGCCTCTGACCGCAGGGAAATCCCCATAACTAAAGGAATAGGTGAAAGGTGATGGATAGGAATAACGAGTCAGTCGCGCAGACTGAAGTCCAATACCAGTGAATAAAATAGTCTGAGTTTAAATCACCCAGAAAAATCGCGGAATACGCAGAAAAGCGCAGAAGGACACGGAAATTATTCCATCAGCCATTCGTTCGCAGTTTCCGGTCTTATTTTCCACCCAAGTCTTTTCCGCTTCTTTCTGTGCTTTTCAGCGTATTCCGCGATTTTTCTGGAGAATTTCTAAATGCGACCAATTCATTCACTGGTATTGGACTGAAGTCTGCGCTACTTTTTACTTCGAGTTTGACCCTGCCTAGACCTCAGTTTACCCTGCCAGCTCGTTGACCCCATCCCTGAAAATAAAGGCTGTTACGAATGCAAAAAGAGAAGTTGCTCTATGCCCTGATTGGCGTATTGCTCGGCGCGATCATTGGTTATTTGGGTACGGATGCGCTGAATCAAAAATACGCGACCGTCACCGCGACGCCCACGGCGGCGAATAATATGGCTGCGCCTGAAAGTCCTGCGGGCGATCCGCAAGGCGATGTGACGGCGACGCTCGAACGCGCCCGCAAAGAACCTGAAAACTTTGAAGCACAAGTCGAAGCCGGTCGCCTTTACGCACAAATCAGTCGCTTCGATCAGGCCGTAGTTTTTTTCGAGCAAGCGCGTAAGCTCAAACCCAAAGACGAAGACTTGTTGCAGCTTTTGACAGCGGCGCTTTTGAGCAAAGGCGATAAAGCCGCAGCGCGCACAATCTTGCAGCAGCTTGAAAAAGTGAACCCGAAAAACGCGGCGCTCGGTCAGTTGCGCTCCCAGTCGAATTAAACTGGAAAATCTTCTCGTCCAAACCCCCGGCACATTCGTCTAAGCTCGCGTTTCGCTCAATACTGGCTGACGCTCGCACCTTTGAGTCAGCTTCACTTGCTAGCAGAAGAATTATTGATCCACTTGTCCAGGACTATTTCGTCGCTGGATTTCACGGGAGGAAATTATGGCAAACCGCTTTATGCCGATTCGTGCCAAGACAGGTAAGAAGATAAAAATGAGTTGGTCGTCGCAATCGCTAAAAAGAATGATTGCGGCGGCTTTTGTTTTTGGCGTGGTTGGTTTGATTGCCGCGCAGGGCAACTGGCTGACCGCTTCGTTCGCAGCGTTTTCACCGGTGTCAGGTTCATCGTCAGGTTCATCTGGCGATCAGGAAGAACAGTACAGCAAGGTCAAGCGTGACGATTGCGGATATTTGCAAGACCCCGAAGGCGTCAAAGGCGCGATGTCCCGTCACCGCGAAGAAGTCGCGCTGGCGACGAATTATCTGGCGCGCAATACGAATTTCTCGGTCAGCGAATTGACGACCGTGCCGCCCAACGACATCCCGCGCAACAACTTCATTGACAACATTCTGTTCGACAAGATGGCGGCTGACAGCATCGCGTCGGCTCCTATGTGTACCGATGCTGAATTCGTGCGCCGCGCTTATTTAGACCTCGCCGGACAGATTCCGACGGCTGATGTGGTCACGGCATTTTTGAACGACCAGGCCGCCAACAAGCGCGCCGCTCTGGTAGACCGCCTGATCGGCTCGCCAGAATACGTTGATAAATGGACGATGTTCTTCAACGATCTTTACAAGAACACCGCGCGTTCGACCAACGTGGTGCGCTATGAAGCTGGGCGCACGGCGTTTTACGAATACATCAAAAAGGCCATCAGCGAGAATCGCCCTTATAACCAGCTTGCGCGCGAACTGATTACCTCCAACGGCGACAACTTTGTCGTAGGCGAAGCCAATTGGATTATCGGCGGCACCGTGCCCATGGGGCCGACGCAAGACACGATGGACGGCACGGCGGTCAACGCCGCCAGCATGTTCCTCGGCATCAGCGCGGTTGATTGCCTGTTGTGCCACGACGGCGCAGGCCATCTCGATCAAGTCAATCTGTGGGGATCGCAAGCGACGCGCATGGGCGGCTGGAACATGGCTGCGTTCTTTGCGCGCACGCGGCGCGTCGGCACGGTGCTGTCGCAGAATCCGCTTTACATCAAGCGCACGGTGAGCGAAGCGCCCAACGGCGAATACGCGCTCAACACGACTTCGGGCAATCGCCCCGAACGCGAACCGCAAGCGGGCAAGAACAACGCCGAACCGATTTATCTGTTCGGCGCGGGCAAGCCCAACGCAGGCGAAAATCGCCGCGAAGCCTTCGCGCGTTTGATGACGGCGGACAAACAGTTTGCGCGCGCGGCGGTGAATTACATTTGGGAAAAAATCATGGTCGAGGCGTTGGTCTCGCCGTCGAACGCTTTCGATCCGGCGCGCTTGAGCGCCTCGGCGAAATTGCCCGACGGCTGGACACCGCAACCCGCCAACCCCGCTTTGCTCGAAGCGTTGGCTGACGATTTCATTCGCAACGGATATGACTTGCGCAAGCTGATGGCGGCGATTACCAAATCGAGCGCCTATCAGTTGTCGGCTCAATATCCGGGTTCGTGGAATCTCTCGATGATTCCTTATTACGCGCGCAAATATGTGCGCCGCCTCGACGCCGAAGAAGTACACGACTCAATCATGAAAGCGACGAACATCGGCGCGACTTACACCATCGTCAGGAACCGGCTAGATAACACGAGTTATACGGTCACGTCGGCGATGCAATTGCCTGACACGATTGGGCCGAACAACGCCATCGGCGGTTTCCTGAACGCCTTCATTCGCGGCGACCGCGACGTGAAACCGCGCTCAAACGAACCTTCGATTTTGCAGGCGTTGAACCTGATGAACAATCAGTTCGTGATGACCCGCATTCACCAAACTAACGCGGGTTCCAACGTCGCGCGCTTGCTGGCAAACGCCGCGCTCACGCCTGAACAGATAATCACGCAACTCTATCTGGCAACGCTTTCGCGCAATCCGTCAGCCGACGAATTGAACACGCTGACCCCGTTGTTCTCTTCGCAAACGCGCCGCGATGCGACCGAAGCGATTCAGTGGGCGTTGTTGAACAAGATTGATTTCGTCTTTAACTATTAAGCAAAGGAGGTAAACAGACATGGCAAAACAAAAAGCTCTCGTACCTGAATGGCAACCGCGTCCCAATCACAAGGGACAAGCCGCAGCGCGTCCTGCGATTACGCCGACGATTGGTCCGTCGGTCGGACGCCGCGAATTTTTCAAACTGGCCGGCACTGGCGTCTCAGGTTTTTTCCTGACGCCTTATTTGACCGGCAATGCTTATGCGCTGGAAAGCGAAGCCACGACCGCTGGCATCACGCCGATTCTCAAAGGCACGGCGCGCAATTGCATCTTTGTGTTGCTGACCGGCGCACCGAGCCACAGCGATACGTTCGATTTGAAAGTCGGCGCCTGGACGCCGACTGATTTCAATCCGACGAATTACAACGGAATGATGTTTCCGCAAGGGCTGATGCCTGAGTTGGCAAAACAGACGAATCGTTTTTCGATCATCCGTTCGTTGCGCGCGCCGGCGCTGGTGCATCCGTTGCAACAGACCTGGGTGCAAATTTCGCGCAGTCCTTCGTCGGCGCTCGGCAAGATCGCGCCGAACATCGGCAGCGTGGTCGCGCTCGAATTCGAGAAGCAGCGCAAGCCCAGTTACAAACTGCCTTCGTTCGTTTCGCTCAACACCGGCGGCAGCGTAGTCGGCGCGGGTTATTTCAACGGCATCTATACGCCGTTTGACGTGCAGCCCGCCGCGACTGGCATTCCGACGTTGGCGAACGCCGACGGGCAGGCGAAATTCGATACGCGCTATAACGTATTGCAAATGCTCGACGGCAACCTGCGCAAGAATTCGCCGCTCGGCGAAGACCCCAACACGATGGGCGGCTTTTACGAACGCGGCAAAGCGATGATGTACGATCCGGCGATTGACGCGGCGTTCAAATACACGGCGGACGAACGTACGCGCTTTGGCGCATCGAATTTCGGCGACTCGTGCCTGGTCGCGCGCAACTTGCTGAAAGCCGATTTGGGCACGCGTTACATTCAAATCAATTTCGGCAGTTGGGATCACCATCAGGAAATTTACGCGAAAGGACTAAATGGCGCAGACGTGCCGGGGATTTATTCGATGGCTGGGAACCTCGACGAGGGGCTGGCGCGTTTGATGGACGATCTGGCTGCTGCGCCGGGGCAGAACGGCGGTACGTTGCTGGATGAAACGCTGATTTGCGTGATGGGTGAATTCGGTCGCACCGTCAGCAATCTCACCGACCGCGATGGACGCGATCATTACTTCCAACACTTTGCCGTGATGGCGGGCGGCGGCGTCGTCGGAGGCCGTGTCATCGGCGAAACCGACGCAACGGCGCTCAACATCAAAGAACCCGGTTGGTCGCAAAATCGCGCCGTCGCCAACGAAGACATCGCCGCGACGATCTATTCGGCGCTCGGCATTGATTACACGACCACGCGCCGCGACGACCCGTTCGGACGCGGGTTTGAATACGTACCCTTCGCTTCAGAGGGCGCGTGGTATCCGGTGACGGAACTCTTCGGACGCTCGTTCGGTCGCCGCGAACCCACCACGGGACGCGGCACGGGCGGACGAACCATCGCGCGGTAAGACGGCAATTGAAGGATTAGGCAGTACGGGGAGCGTAAGCGACCTGCGCTTCGGCAAGCGACGCATTGCCGAAGCGCAGGTCGCTTACGCTCCCGTTTTGTTTTACTGGTGGTCAATCTAACGGAGGTCACGCTTGCCG
>JAYSVR010000068.1:0-8036 GCA_043718445.1 Acidobacteriota bacterium
GACACGATCCCATTCATAGCCGAGTTCGTCGTCAATGACGCGCGAACGGCTCGCGTCAACGTCTTTGAATTTCAGGAAGTCAATTTTCTGTGTCTTCACGAACTTGTGGCATACGCGGCAGGTCACAGGGCAAAGCGCGAATCAATTCGTGACGCGCTACGACAAAATTTATGTGGATGAGTTGCCGCAAAACAAAGCGTTGACGATTCAATTCCCGGTCAATCGCGCAGGCATGCAAATCGGTACGTTTCCTATTTCGCGCCATTACCAGGAAGAGACAGCGATCTATCAAACCAACTCGCAGCTTTATCACGCGGGCGATTGGGAAACCTTCGTCACCGTGTTAATCCCGCACGCACTCATCGGCGACATTGCTTATCCGCAAATCAAATTGCTCAACGTTGATAAACCCGGACGCGCTATCGGCCTCGAAATCACGGACGGCGCGCGCAAGTCTTATCTTTGCATCAAGCTCGATTTGAATATGGATTTGGCGCGCGAACCCGTCGGGCCGCGTTATCTTTATGAGTTAGGCAAAGTGAAATACGGCGAGTTTGAAACGGATACTTCTTATCTGTTCGCCGCGCGCACCGGCAATCAGTTGCGTTACGGCGCGGCGACGATGACCAAAATCTTGTTCGGCTCACAAGCGATCATGGAAGCCATGCCGAGTACGTTTGGGTTGCAACTCGACGGTACGGGTTCGCGCGCAGGTTTCAGCAAGTGGCGCTTTTGGGAAGACGAAATTACGGTGCGATAAATATGGAGTGCTGCGGCTCGACGCAGCTTTTCGTTCGCAAGTGACGACGTTGGGGAAACCGGAAACGATTCGTAACGAACGAAAAGCTGCGTCGAGCCGCAGCATTCCATAGGGAACTTCTCAGCCAATCAGGCGTCTATGCGCGCGTTACTCAATCCGATGCGCATCGTCACCAGCGGGCCGCGCCCGTTGAATTCGCAAAACAATTCGATTTTGAAGGGAGTCTGTTATGGAAATTTTCGGTTTCGCATACGAGGTGTCGTTGTGTCTTTTTTTGTCGCCACAGCAAGGTCTTTCGCTTACGCCCAGAGACATCTGGGCGAGTTTAAGCTGGCCCGGCGTAGGCGTCGTCGTCACGTTGTTGCTGATGTCTATCTATTCGATTGCCGTGATGCTCGAACGCTATTTGACGTTCAAGGCGGCGGCGCGGCAATCGCGCGAATTCGTCCCGCGCGTCGCTGAACATTTGCGTACGGCGCAATTGGATGAGGCGTTGAAACTTTCGCAAAGCTATCGCCGCAGCCATTTGGCAATGGTCGTCAATTCAGGCTTGCAAGCCTTGGCTGCCGTGCCTGGGCAAGCTATAACGCAAGCGCCTGAACGCCAGATGCGTAAGGCGAAGCGCGCTTTGAGGCGCGCGACGGCGTTGAAGACGGCGGAATTGCAACGCGGGCTGTCGGCGTTGGCGACGGTGGGTTCGACGGCTCCGTTCGTAGGGTTGTTCGGCACGGTCGTCGGCATCATCAATTCGTTTCAGATGATGCGCGTGGCTGACGGTTCAGGCTTTGCCGCGATTGCGGGCGGCATTTCAGAGGCGCTCGTGACCACGGCTTTCGGCCTGGTCGTAGCCATCCCCGCCGTCTGGATGTTCAACTATTTCACCAATCGCTTGCACGGTTTTTCGGTCGAAATGCATAACTCCGCCGATGAGTTGCTTGATTACTTTTTGCAGCAACAGGAAGCGCGCTGAGTCTATGGAGTGCTGCGGCTTGCCGCAGCTTTTCGTTCGCAAGTGACGACATCAGAGGAACCGGAAGCGATGCGCCGCGAACGAATGTCGGCGAGGGTTACGGGTGAACCGGAAGCGATTCGCCGCGAACGAAAAGCTGCGGCGAGGGTTACGGGTGAACCGGAAGCGATTTGCCGCGAACGAACGTCGGCGAGGGTTACAGGTGAACCGGGAGCGATTCGCCGCGAACGAAAAGCTGCGGCGAGCCGCAGCACTCCATATTTTTTTTTCGCCTGAGCCTTTTTGCCCGCCAATCCTGCGTTAATAGATGCGC
Source organism: Acidobacteriota bacterium (assembly GCA_043718445.1). Taxonomy (GTDB): domain Bacteria; phylum Acidobacteriota; class Blastocatellia; order RBC074; family RBC074; genus JACPYM01. The sequence continues at coordinate 2,044 of JAYSVR010000068.1, forward strand.
CGCTTGTCCCCACTTCGCCGCGTCCCATTCGTAAACGTATCTCAAAAGCCTCGCATCCCTCACATTCGTGGTTGTGTGTCTGCTCTTCAGGAAATTCACTTATGTCATTTGTGCTTAATCTCGCTCTCTCATCGTCGCGTCGTTTATTGGTTTTGAGTCTGGTGTTGGCTTTGGGCGGCTGGACTGCGTGGCGGTCAGTCGCCGCGCAACAGGCCACGCTCTTTGTCACGGCCTCAGCCGCGAGCTATCGCTTTGACAGCATCGCACCAGAATCCATCGTCGCGGGCTTTGGGGTGAACCTTTCTACGCAATCGGCATCGGGCACGGATACCGACACGACGACGCCGGGCATACAGTTGCCGACGACGTTGGTGGGTACGACGGTGCGCGTGAATGGCGTTGCTGCGCCGTTGTTTTACGTTTCGCCGGGGCAGATCAATTACTTGATTCCGGCGGTGACGCCGCTGGGCGATGTGCCGGTTACGGTCACGACGGCGAGCGGAGCCACTGCCGCCGGTACGATCAACGTGCGGCTGGTTGCCCCTGCGATTTTTGCGGCGAATGCCGACGGGCGCGGCGTACCGGCTGCGCAACTCTTGCGCGTGGCGGCGAACGGCACGCAAACCTTTGAGACCCTTTCGGCCTTTAATCAGGCGGCGGATCGCATTTTGGCGACGCCGATCAATCTCGGCCCCGAAGGCGAAAAAGTTTTTATCATTCTTTATCCCACCGGTTTGCGCCGCGTACCCGACCCGAACAACGACGGCAATCGCAACGAATTCACGCGCGTCATTATCAACGGCCTTTCGGTCGTACCGGCTTATGCCGGGCCGCAAGGGTCTTTAGTCGGACTCGATCAGGTGAACGTCGAAATTCCGCGCACGCTGTTGGGCAGCGGCGCGCTTGACGTGCAAATCGTCGTCACCGGTTTCGGGCTATCGAATACGACGGGTGTCGAATTGGTTGCGCCGCCGGTGACGGGCTTGAGCTTCCGTCCGCTGGGTTTGCCTACGCGCACGATTCGCGCGTTCACGACGATTGGGTCTTATCTGTTTGCCGCGACCGATCAAGGCGTATGGTGTTCGTCCGATAGCGGCGCGACCTGGATCAACGCCAGCAACGGACTTCCCACCAATGCTGACGTTCGCACGTTTTTAGTGGACGGTACGACGCTCTATGCCGGGCTTTATGGCGGCGGTGGCGTATGCGTTTCGACCAACAACGGCGGTAGCTGGACGGCGCTGAACAACGGGCTAGTCGGCTCGACATTGAATATCAGCAACCTGCTGTTTTTTGGCGGTAGCATTTATGCCGCGACGCAAGGCGGCGTGTGCCGCTATGTCAGCGGCGCGTGGGTGGCGCTCAACACCGGACTGACGAATGTTGACGCGACGACGTTGGTGATTGCGGGCGGGCGCTTGTGCGTAGGCACGCGCGGCGGCGGCATCTTTTTATTCGCCAGCGGCAACAGCAGTTGGGGTTCGATCAGCAACGGCTTGCCCACCGGCGCGCAAGTGCTGTCGTTGGTCAGCGCCGGCGGAGCAGTTTATGCGGGCTTGAACGGCGGCGGGCTTTGCATTTCGCGCAACGGCGGCACGAGTTGGACGCAAGTCGCAGGCGGTTTGCCCGGCAGCGCGGTCGTCAATTCGATTTGGGTAGACGGCCCGCGCTGTTACGTCGGCACTTCGTCAGGCGTTTATGTGACGAACGATAGCGGCGTGAGTTGGAATCTGTTGAGCAACGGCCTTTCGGGTTGCAGCGGCGCGAACAATACGAACGCGGTCTTTGCCTTTGCGAGTCGCTTGCTTACGGGCAGCACGGGTTGCGGCGTATACGGTTCGGCGCTGGCGGCAGGCGCAACCAATCGCGCGCCGATTGCCTATGACCAAACGGTGAGCTTCACCGAAGACACGCCCATCGTCATCAGCTTGAGTGGCTTTGATGCCGACCTTGACCCGCTGACTTATTCCATCGTCGCGGGGCCAGCACGCGGTTCGCTCAATGGCACACTGCCGAATATCACTTATACGCCCGACATCAATTTCAACGGACGCACTGCGTTCACCTTCCGCGTCAATGACGGACGGCAAAACAGCAACACCGCGACCATCAGTTTAGAAGGAAGCCCGATCAATGATGCGCCAGTGCTGACAGTGCCCGGCGCGCAAACCGTCACGGTCAATCAACCGCTGACGTTCACGGTTTCGGCGACTGACCCGGATGCCGGACAAACCGTAACGCTGAGCGCAACGGGCTTGCCGTCAGGCGCTACGTTCAATGCCGCGACGGGCGCGTTTGCGTGGACGCCAACTGTTGCGGGCGGCTTTACGCTGACGTTCACGGCGACCGATAACGGCACGCCTGCATTGACGAATACGCGGACGGTTTCAGTGACCGTCAATGGAGCAGTGACTACGTGGCAACCGCTGGGCACTGGTTTGAGCGGCATCGGTCAGGTGTGGGCGTTGCACGCCGCAGGCGCAACGATATACGCGGGCGGTGGTTCCGGCATTTATCGCTCGACCAACAGCGGGGCCAACTGGGCGGATTTCTCTTCGGGATTGAATGCCACAAACAGGCTGATCTATCGCCTGGCTTTCATCAGCGACAAGCTTTACGCCGCGACGACGGGCGGACTTTACGTGCTGAATGACGCCGCGACCAGTTGGACGAAGATCAACAACGGCTTGCCCACTGCACAGGTACTCTCGATTGCCGGCACGGGCGCGACGCTCTTTGTCGGTACGCGCGCCGCAGGCACTTATCGCTCGACGGACGGGGGAGCAACGTTCACCCTGTTTAGCAGCCAGGCGTTTGGCGCGTCTTCGGAAGCCGGAGCTTTGTTCATCATTGGCGATTATGTGTTGGCGGGCGGTTACGACTTTCCAAATCAGGGGCTTTACCGCTCGTTCATCAGCAGCCCGAACTGGACGTATATGAACAGCTTCGGTCTGGATGTTCCCGCCTCTTTTCAACTGGTAAACAACACGTTGTATGCGGGCGGCAACGGATATCTTTATCTCTCGACCGATAGCGGCTTGACGTGGGAGCGTTCGGCTGCGCGGGTGCCAGGCACTGGGGAGTTCTGGGATTTCGTCGTAACCGAAGAGGGCGCTTATTGCTCAGGCGTTGTTGGCTTGGTGTATTTCACCAACAACAACGGCGCGACCTGGACGAACATTCAGCAAGGCGCTGCGCCCAACACCACGCTTGGCTTGATACGTGATGGCAATCGGTTGTTGTTGGGCGGCGTGAACATTGTTTATACGCGACCGTTAAGCGGCGTGAGCGCCAATCGCCCACCGGTCTTAACCGTACCCGCCGCGCAAACGGTGACGACGGGGCAGGCGCTGAACTTTACGGTCTCAGCGACTGACCCCGACGCGGGGCAAACCGTTACGCTGTCGGCGACGGGCTTGCCGTCAGGCGCTACGTTTACCGCAGCAACGGGGCAATTCAGTTGGACGCCGACCGTCGCAGGCAGTTACACGCTGACGTTCACGGCGACTGACAACGGCACCCCTGCATTAACCAATACGCGCACGGTTTCGGTCACGGTCAATGCGCCGCCCGTCAATCGCGCGCCGGTGCTGACCGTACCCGCCGCGCAAACGGTGACGACCGGACAACTTTTGAGTTTTACGGTTTCGGCGACTGACCCTGATGCGGGACAAACCGTAACGCTGAGTGCGACGGGCTTACCATCAGGCGCTACGTTCAATGCCGCGACGGGCGCTTTTGCGTGGACGCCCGGCGCGACTGGCACGTTCACCCTGACGTTCACGGCGACTGACAACGGCACCCCTGCTTTGACTCACACACGCACTGTCACCGTGACGGTCAACACGCCTTCGACCAACGGGCAATGGACAAGTTACACGAATGCCGGCGGCGGCGCTTTCACTTCGTTGGTGACGCTGGGGAACATCGTCATTGGCGGAGGCGATAGCGGCGTCTTTCGTTCGACCAATGGTGGCGTGGCCTGGGCTGATTCGAGCGACGGATTGACTACGGCTAACGCGGTGCGCATCGCCAGCCTTTCGGTCGTAGGCACAACTGTTTATGCCGGAACCTTTGCCGGGCTTTATCGCTCGACCGACAGCGGAGCCACCTGGGTCGCCGTGAACGCGACAGGCTTGCCCGCCAGTCGCCAGATTCGCGCGGTCTATGGCAACGGATCGGCCTTGTTGTTGACGAATGATTTCGACGCTTATCGTTCGACCGACAACGGCGCAACGTGGACGGCGGCGGGTTTCACGGGCAACTTGGCGAACGCGCGCACCTTCCCGCTCGGCGTCCTCGGTTCAACGGTCATTGCGATTGCCGCGAACAACGCCAACGGTTATGCCCACTATCGTTCGACCGATTTCGGCGCGAACTGGACGTATCTAGGCATTGATAACGGCACTTACAACGGCATTAACGCCAACTTTCAAATTCTCGGCTTAGGCGTGAACGGCACGAATCTTTTCGTACTCACCACGGCTGGGTTTTATCTTTCCACCAACAGCGGCACGAGCTTCGGTTTGATCACCCCGTCGGGCTTTCCCGCAGGGACAGGCTTCGGCTCATTCGTTGTCGGCAACGGCGTGCTTTACACACGCACGACGACCGGCGTGTATTTTTCTGTGAACAACGGCACGTCGTGGACGGCAATGAATACGGGAGCCATCGTGACGGGCGCGACAGCGATTGCAGCGAGCAATACGTTCGTCGCCGTGGCGTTGAATACCGGCAACGTAGCGGTTTCGCCGCTGCCCCCTGTGCCTGCTTCGCCGACGGGCAACTGGACGAGCGCCAATTCGGGGCTTCCCGCGAATGCGTTAGTGCGCGATTTCGTAGCGCGGGGCAATGAGGTATTCGCCGCCAGCAGCCTGGGCCTTTTTAAGACTGCGAATAACGGCGCGAACTGGACGCAAGTTTCGACTGGCAGTGTGACCGAAACCAATTTCTATTCGATCTCACTCGTCGGCGATACGCTTTATGCGGGCAGCCGGTCTTTCTTGTTAGCCTCGACCAACGGCGGAGAATCGTGGACAACCCTGGGCGCGCAGCAGCAAATCTTTTTGACGATTGTCGGGGTCGTGGGCGTAGGCAATACGCTGGTGGCTTTGGGCGATGGTTCGCTCTCGGCGACGAGTGCGCGTGTTTTTGTTTCAACCAACAACGGGCAAACGTGGACGTTGCCTGCGACGAACTTGCCGACTGGGGTTTATAACAACATCTTGCTAAAAGGCAGCAGCATCTTCGTCGGGGGTTACAGCTTTTCCAACAACGTCACTGAAGGCGTAATGCGTTCTGACAACAGCGGCGCTTCGTGGGTATCGGCGGGCACGGGACTGACGGCGGCTGGTCCGTTCGCGCTGGCCCTAAAAGGCACAGACCTGTTTGCGGGCGGAGCTGCCAACGGCGTTTATCGCAGCACCAACAACGGCACAAGCTGGGCGGCGTCGAATGGTTCGGGCAGCAACCTTTTGCCCGTCGCGACGGCTTACCACGCGATGGCTGCCAACGACAGTTTCGTTTTTGCCGCAGGCAATCAAGCGATTTATTTTTCGGCCAATGATGGCGCGGCGTGGTCGCCAATGACGGGCGCATCGGTGCCAAGCGCAGTGTCTTTATTGATCGTGGGTTCACGGATTTATGCCGGCACACCGACAGGCGTATTCGTCTCGCCCTTGCCAGGCACGAATGGCCAATAGCTTGCTCCCCACAGCAAGCTCGCACGGGCGGGGAAGCGTCCCAAATTCCCTCTTCCTCGCCCGGCGCGGGCCTGATAGCCCTTTGTAATTGGATGCGCCCTCGTGTCCGTAGCCCGACCGTTAGCGAGGGCTACCTCGACGTTGCACCCTTCGGCATCATCAGGCGCACCCTCAAGGTAGCCCTCGCTAACGGCTTGTCATTACCCAAAACTTTTCACGAAACGTGCGGTTGGTTTTCAGCCCGCGAACGCGGGCGGCAGCATAAAGCCTGGGGTGGAGCGCGGCTTCGCA
>JAYSVR010000069.1:0-8028 GCA_043718445.1 Acidobacteriota bacterium
CATGTCGGGCGACATCTGAAAGTCGCCTTGCAGCGAAACCATGCCGCTCTGATTCATAAAGCCCTGTTGCATGGACGCGCCGTCGAGTACGGCTTCGTCACCCATTTGCAAGCCGCCGTTGATGCGTGCGTCAAAGGCGTTGCCCGAACTGCCGGTCGAAACGCCGGGCAACAACGTCGCCAAACCCATCGAAGAGCGCGGCGCACCGCCAACCACGATGGGCAGGTCGTTGAGCGTACCTGGATCAATGCCGCCCTGTTGCGTGGCATTCTCGAAGTTAATCAGCGACGTATCGCCGATAATCGTCACGGTGTCTTCTGCCGCGCCGACCTTCAGCGTGACTTCGACGCGCCCGATGGAGTTGATAGTTAAGATGATCCCTTTCTGAAGCGCCGATTGAAAACCGGCTTTCGAGACCTTCAAGTCATACGTGCCAGGGGTCAGATTGCGGAAGCTGAATTCACCGCGATCATTGCTGGTGAATTTCGCTTCGTAAGTGGTCGCCGCGTTGGTCAGCACCAGTTCCGCCGCCGCCACGACCGCGCCGTTGGGATCGGTCACGAGACCGTTCAACGTAGCGTTCGAGCTTTGCGCGAAAACTGTGAGTGAAGCCAGGCAAGCGAATACAAACATCCGCAAAGAAATGCTGAATCTGGCATGCAGTGTGGAGCTATTTGTCTGCATACGAATCTCCTTAGTTTTGAAGTGGTGGGCGGTTGCCCAATCAATCGAATAGAAAACCAACCGCACACAGATCAATAACCTGCGTGAAAGTCAGCCTGTAGTTGCAAAAGAAAATCTCAGCAAAGCCAGCCCTTTGGAAAATCAGGCTTGGTGTAAATCAGTAACCGGCTCGGCAAATTAAACCGGCGGGGGGAAGTGTTTGTTTCTGCAAACAACGCGCGCAGATTACTCAGCGAACTGGCTGAAAGCAACTTCGCGGTTGCGCCTGCGGGAAAAACTTAGGGCGCGATCTTCAACCCCTGGCCCTGCGTAATCGTAACTTCACGATCCAGATTGGGAACCACGACTTCTTGCGCCTTGCCGTTTGCCCAACGAATGCTCAACCGCACAGGCGCAGTAGCCGCGCCTAAACCGAAATGTACGCGCAGGTCGGATTGCGAAACATAGCTACGCCCGCTGGCGACTTCGCCGCGCAGCTTGCGATTGTTGCCCGTGGTTTGGGTTATAGCTGTTTGCACGACCGTCCCGATGGCATCGCGCGGCGTTTTCAACGCAGGGTCGCCTACGAGTTTGAGCGTCAACCAGTGATTCGGCTTATTGCCGCCGTCATTGCGCAATAACGTGGGAGCTTCGCCAATGTTGTTAAGCAAAATATCCTGGTCGCCGTCGTTGTCGTAATCGGCGACGGCAGAACCGCGCGTCGGTCGCGGCACGGCAGTGGCTCCGCCCGCAGGCACGTCAACCAAACGATTTTTCACGTTGCGGAAAAGCAAAAGGCGCTGGCGATAAGAAGTGTTCCAGTCAGCTTGATCGGCGGACGGATATACGTGGCCGTTGGCGACGAGCAAATCAAGCCAGCCGTCGTTGTCGTAATCGAGCCAGTTCGTGCCCCAACCCAAAAACGGAATCGTCACTTCGCCCAAGCCCGCCGCCGCCGTCACATCACTGAAGCTCGCCCCGCCGTCATTGCGATAAAGCACGTTGGTGTCGTCAGCAAAATTCGTGATGTGAATGTCTGCGCGTCCGTCGCCGTTGTAATCGCCAATGTCCACACCCATATGAGCTTGTTCGCGTCCGTGTTCGTTGAGCGCAGCGCCTGAGGCATAGCTCACGTCTTCAAACGCGCCGTTACCGAGATTGCGGTAAACGCCGTTCGGCGTCGAGTCATTGGCTACGATCAAGTCGAGCCGCCCGTCGTCATCCATATCGAACCAGGCCACGCCGAAGCCGTAATAACCGGCCTTGTCGCTTACGCCCGCCTTGACGCTCACGTCGCTGAACTTGCCGTTGCCGTCATTGTGGAAGAGATAGTCTGGCGCACCGACCAAGCCGCGCGGGCCGCACATCACTTGGGTGTTGCGATAAGTGCAGGGCTGTCCGGTTTGGTAAGTCGCACCCATTGTGCCTTTCGATTGCGGATTGCGGATTTCAGATTGCGGATTGTTTTGCTGAGTCTCTCTGTCCTTGCCTGGCGGTGGCAGATTTTGCAGGTCGAGTTTGAGATAGCCCGCGATGAATAAATCCAGCTTGCCGTCGGCGTCGTAATCGCCAAACGCGCAACCGGTTGACCACTGGCTGATATTGATGCCCGCTTGCTCGGCGATGTCAGTAAACGTGCCGTTGGTGTTGTTTCGATAAAGCCGGTTCTTGCCGTAATTGGTCACGACGAAATCCGTCCAGCCGTCGTTATCGAAATCGCCCGCGCATACGCCTTGTCCGAAGCGTTCGTTGGCAACGCCCGCTTTCGCCGTGACATCGCTAAACGTGCCGTCGTGATTGTTATGCAACAAGGCTGCCGAGGGCGCAGGGGCTTTGCCTTTCAGCACCTCCATCGTACCGCCGTTGACCCAATAGATGTCTTGCCATCCGTCGTTGTCATAATCGAACCACGCTACGCCGGAGCCGCTGGCTTCGATGATGTATTCGGCCTGCGTGCCTGACGTATGACGCAGCTTCGCCAGTCCGGCGGTTTGCGTTACATCAGTGAAAGTTACGCTGGGTGCGGCTTGCGGCGAGACGGGCGGACGTTGTTGGGTGGGCGGAAGTTTTTGCGCCTGACTGAGAGGCTGCGAGCAAATCAGAACGAAGCCAACAATGATGAGCAGTTTGGTCAACTTCATCGTGTTCATTGCACACTGACGAAATAGCGATCAAAGGTTTTCACGCGACCAATGATGGCCGCGTCTGAATAGTTTTCCCGCAAGCGCGCGAGCATCGCGTCGGCTTTGTCTTCGGCAATGGCGATCAACATTCCGCCTGCGGTTTGCGGATCGAACATTACGCTGGCTACGGGCTGAGTCACATCGGTCTCGAACGTCACGCCATTGCCGACGTATTCACGATTGGTCTTGTCGCCTTGCGTGAGCATCTTGCGCGCGGCGAGTTCGAGTGCGCCCGGCAGAATCGGCAACGCGGCGGCTTCGAGCTCAAACGTAACGCGGCTGCCTTTGGCGATTTCCCAGGCGTGGCCGAGCAAGCCGAAACCCGTGATGTCGGTCGCGCCACGTACGCCAAATTCGCGCATCGCTTCTGCCGCCTTGTTGCCTGCGGTCAGCATCGTCGCCACCGACCCGGCCATGACTTCAGCCGAAGCCTTCTTGAACTTGATGCCGGTCGAGATAATGCCTGTGCCTAAGGCTTTGGTCAGAATCAAGGCGTCGCCCGCTTTCGCGCCCGTGTTCGTCGCCACTTGATCGGGATGTACCAAGCCTGTGACCGAATAGCCGAACATGATTTCTTCGCTTTGCACTGAATGTCCGCCGATGAGCGTGACGCCGTGTTCATTCAGAATCGAAAGTCCGCCGCGCATGATTTCGCCGAGAATCTCGAACGGTACGCCTTTTTTGGGAAAGCACGTAATCGCCAGCGCCGTCACCGGTGTGCCGCCCATCGCCCATACGTCGTTGATCGAATTGAGCGCAGCAATGCGTCCGTAATCAAACGGGTCATCAACAATTGGCGTGAAGAAATCGAGGGTCTGCACCAACGCGAGATCGTCGCGCAAACGATAGACTCCCGCATCATCGGCGTTGTCGAAGCCAACTAATACATTCGAATTGTAAGGTTGTGATGGAAGCCCGCTCAGAACCTGAGCGAGTGCGCCGGGCGCGAGCTTTGACGCTCAACCGGCACAAGCGACCATTTCAGTCAATCTTTTCGCCATAAAGTAATACTTAAATCCTATGCGACAGGGTTGCGCATATAGGCTTCGCGTGTATAATCCGCCTCGCTTCTACAGAGAGTTCATCCATAAACTGCTTCTCCCGCAAGGATGGCTCTCGTTTCTTCAAGTTGTTAGCCCACCTATTTGTGCCAGCAACTTTCGCCTTCACACCGCCCTCCGGTTATCCGAAGTCGAAGTTGCTGGCATTTCAATTTTTACCACACATTTTTCGGCGGACTTTTCTTTTACCGTGCCAACGGCGTTGCGTCAATCGTGATGTTTGCCGATTATCATGATTGCTTTATGATGCCTGCGCTTTCACGCACACATTCAATTCAACCAGCAACCAAAATCATGCAAGCGCAATATGCAACACAAGATTTTTCGTGTCACCGATTTCGACATCGTTGCGCCTTACACCTTGCGAGTGAATTTCGATGACCAGACGCAACAAGTTATCAATTTTGAACCGATGCTGCGTGGCGAACTGTTTTTGCCTTTGCGCGAAGTAGCCTTTTTCAATCAGGTGCAACTCGACCGCGAAGTGCATACGCTGGTCTGGTCGAATGGAGCCGACTTTGACCCCGCCACTTTGCACGATTGGTCAGAGTTGAAGCCTGCCGTTTCACCCACTCATTCAATTCAACAACTAAACATCGTTTCGGAGGATTTTCATGTCGCAACCTGACATCAACTCGTCGTTGAAAGAGACGCGCGTCTTTACGCCGTCGGCGGAATTCAGCGCGAGCGCGCACCTCAAGAGCCGCGCGCATTACGACGAGGTTTATCAACGTTCGGTCAAAGACCCTGAAGGCTTTTGGGCCGACATCGCGCGCGAATTGCATTGGTTCAAGCCGTGGCATCAGGTGATGAAGTGGGAAGAACCGCACGCGCAATGGTTTGTCGGAGGCGAACTGAACATCTCTTACAACTGCCTTGATCGTCATTTGAGTTCGTGGCGCAAGAACAAAGCTGCAATTATTTGGGAAGGCGAACCGGGCGATACGCGTACGCTGACCTATCAGCAATTGCATCAAGAGGTTTGCAAGTTCGCCAATGCACTCACCGCGCTCGGCGTCACCAAAGGCGACCGCGTAGCCATTTACATGCCGATGATTGTTGAGTTGCCAGTGGCGATGCTGGCCTGCGCACGCATCGGCGCGGCGCATTCGATCATCTTTGGCGGGTTCTCAGCCGAAGCCCTGAAAGACCGCATCAACGACGCGCAATGCAAAGCCGTGATTACGGCGGATGGTGGATTCCGGCGCGGCGCGGTGACTACGCTCAAACCTGCTGTAGACGCGGCTTTGGTGGATTGCCCTTCGGTTGAAGCCGTCGTCGTCGTCGAACGCTGCAAGAACGAAATCACGATGCACGCCGGGCGCGATCACTGGTATCACGAACTCATGCAAGGCGTCAGCGATAAGCACGAAGCCGCGCCGCTCGACAGCGAACATCCGCTTTACATCCTTTACACGTCCGGCACGACGGGCAAGCCGAAAGGCATCGTACACACAACCGGCGGCTATGCGGTTCACACTTATCTGACCGCAAAATGGGTTTTCGATTTGCGCGATGAAGACACTTATTGGTGTACGGCTGACATCGGCTGGGTGACGGGACACAGCTATATTGTTTACGGCCCGCTGCAAAACGGCGCGAGCGTCGTGATGTATGAAGGCGCGCCGAATACGCCGGACTTCGGACGCTTCTGGCAAATCATCGAAAAGCACAAGGTCAATATCTTGTATACCGCGCCGACCGCGATTCGTACCTTCATCAAGTGGGGCGAACAGTGGCCGATGAAATACGATTTGTCTTCGCTGCGCTTGCTCGGTTCCGTAGGCGAACCCATCAATCCCGAAGCGTGGATGTGGTATCACAAAGTCATCGGCAAAGAACGCTGCCCGATTGTGGATACGTGGTGGCAGACCGAAACCGGCGGCATCTTGATCGCGCCGATTCCAGGGGCGATTGCCACAAAGCCGGGTTCGGCGACGTTGCCTTTCCCCGGCATCGTGCCTGACATTCAAACGCGCGAAGGCGTTTCGGTTGGTGCGAATCAAGGCGGCTTCCTCGTCATCACCAAACCGTGGCCGGGCATGTTGCGGACGATTTATGGCGACGACGAACGTTTCAAACAACAGTATTGGAGCGACATTCCCGGCACTTATTTCACGGGCGACGGAGCGCGCCGCGACGACGACGGATACTTCTGGCTGATGGGGCGCGTAGACGACGTGATCAACGTCAGCGGCCATCGCCTCGGTACGATGGAAGTCGAAAGCGCGCTCGTCTCGCATCCGTCCGTCGCCGAAGCCGCCTGCGTAGGCCGCGCCGACGAACTCAAAGGCCAAGCCATTTCGGCTTTCGTCACGCTCGAATCAGGACAAAAGGCGACAGACGAATTGAAAGAAGCATTGCGTTTGCACGTCGCCAAAGAGATCGGCCCGATGGCGAAACCAGATGACATTCGTTTTACCGATTCGTTGCCTAAGACGCGCTCCGGCAAAATCATGCGTCGCTTGTTGCGCGACATCGCGGCGGGCAAAGAAACGGTGGGCGATACGACTACGCTCGAAGATTATTCGGTGCTGGCGAAACTGAGAGAGGATGAAGAATAGGAGGTACTTATGACAGCAGCAGTGAGTATGAGTCAGATCAATGTGATCGAAAACTTTGTCTCCGAAATGCAGCCCGGTTCAACAATGTTTTTGCAAGACGTAAGTTGGGATGAATACGAATCCTACTTAAAGCAAATCGAAGGCAAAGTGCGCGTACGCCTCAGCTATGACGAAGGGAGATTGGAAATCATGTCGTTGTCACCCGAACACGAACGCATTGGTGGTCTGTTTCCACATTTAATTTTCGTATTGGCGCAGGTTTGCGGAATGCGCTTTCTGAGTCTGCGTTCGACCACGATGCGCTTACGCAAGAGATCGAAAGGGCTGGAGCCAGATGATTGTTACTACTTCAACAACTTGGCCGCTGTCGCACAAATCAAGCGCATAGATTTGTCCGTCACGCCTCCGCCTGATTTGGCGCTGGAAATTGACATCACCAGTCCTTCGTTGAGCAAAGCTCCGATTTACGCAGCCATTGGCGTTGCCGAATTGTGGCGGCATACGGGGCAACGCATGCACTTCTTTCGGTTGGAAGTAGATGGTTACGTTGAGATCGAACACAGTGACCTGTTTCCTTTTCTCACGCCGGAAACTGTGCAAAACGCGCTTCAGCAAGGCGCACTGACCGACGCCATCACGATGGCAGAGCAGTTTCGTCACTGGGTTCAAATACACAAAGCTTGAGCCAATGAGCAATTTGCGCAGTCCAACCCTATTGCTGAGAGACGCCCAAACCGGAGACCGCGCGGCGTTGGATGAATTGCTGCCGTTGGTTTATGACGAACTCAGGCGGCTGGCGGCTTATCAGTTACAACGCGAACGCGCTGACCATACGTTGCAACCGACGGCGCTGGTGCATGAGGCGTATATGCGACTGATAGATCAGCATTCCGCCGACTGGCGCAATCGAGCGCAATTTTTCGGACTCGCGGCGGAAATGATGCGGCGCATCCTCGTGAACCACGCGCTTGCGCACCAGGCCGAAAAGCGCGGCGGCCACGAAACCCGCATCAGCCTCGACGACGCGCTTGACGTAGCCGCGCCACAGGAATTCGATCTCGTTGCGCTCGACGAAGCGTTGCAACGACTCGCGGCGCTCGACCCGCAACAATCCCGCATTGTCGAACTGAAATTTTTTGCCGGACTGAGCATCGAAGAAATCGCGGCGCTGCTGGATCTTTCACCGGCTACGATTAAGCGTGAATGGCGCAGCGCCAAGGCTTGGCTCTTTCAGCAAATCAGTAAAAGTGAAAAGTGAAAAGTGAAAAGTGAAGCAGAGTTCGTTCACTTTTCACTTTTCACTTTTCACTTTTCACTTTTCACTGAGCGGGAGGTTAGCTTTCGTTCGGCTTTTTCTTATCGCCACCGCGATCTTTGGGCGGATCGTTACGTTTGTCGTCTTTCGGTTTTTCAACCGGCTTTTCCGGCGGCTTGTCCCGCTTTTGCCAATCTTGAGAGTCAGCCATTCCGTTGGCCGCACCGGTCAAACTCAATAAAAGAGAAAACGCAAAAATTTGAAATACTCGCTTCATAATAAACTTCCCCTGCCCAAGCATA
>JAYSVR010000070.1:0-2716 GCA_043718445.1 Acidobacteriota bacterium
ATCCATGTGATAAGCGTGTTCGTACATATCGAGCGCCAACAGCGGACGCGAGAACGGCGCGTTGTGCATGTGATCCCACGCCCAATAATTGTGCAGCGCGCCCGTGTGAAAATTGTGCGCCAGAATTACCCAGCCCGAACCTCCGGCCAATCCTTGCGCGGTCTTTTTGAACTCGGCTTCCCACGCTTCGAAGCTGCCGAAATGATCTTTGAGCGCCGTCAAAATGTCGCCGCCCGCTTTGCCGTCGCCGCCCAAGTTGGCGAAATAGGTTTCGTGCAAAACGACGGAACCGGTACGCACCAACTCTTCGCGCTTGAGGTCGGCATAAACATAACCCGGCGTGTCTTTGTCATTCACCATCGCGGCCAAACGCTTTTCGATCACGTTCAACGCGCCGACCGCGCCGGTGTAATTGTTCTCGTGATGCGAACGAATCAGCTTCTCAGAAATGCCTTTGAGTTTCGCGGGATCAAACGGCAACGGCTTTGGCGCATGCATCGCGCGAAAGGCGGGGACGGCTGCGGAAGTTTGTTGCGCCGCGATTTCAACGGGCAGCGCCAAGGCAGCGCCGCCAGTTAAGATTGATTGGACGGCTGTGCGCCGCGATAGGTTGGTCATTGATATTCTCTAGAAAGGTAGGGCAGGTTCTGAACCTGCCCTACAGGTTTATCGTTACGACCGCGCCGCTTGTTGCGCAGCGACTGGCTTGTCAGTCACGCGTTGCGACACTTCGTCAAAATAAAGCACGCGGCCTTGACGATAAGATTCGACGGCCATGCCGATGGTCGTCATCGCGCGATAAGCGGTTTGCGCATCCAACACATTTTGCTCGCGCGTTTTGACGCAACGCAAAAAGTTTTCGTAATGCGACTCGCGTTTTTCGGTCATCAGCTTGACCTCGGCGCTGCCGTATTTTTCAGTGAACTTCTGTTTGAAAAGTTTTTCAGGCGTGACGGTGATGTGATCTACGCGGCCTTCGAATGCGCCTTCGGGAACCATCATGATCGTGCCTTCGTGTCCGCGTAACAGGCCGGGGATGTGCGTGCTGTTCGCCATCGAAGACGACAACACCAGCGAATGGCCTTTCGGGAATTCGGCAATCAGATGGAAGGTGTCGGGCACTTCGCGTTCGTCTTTGAATACATAAGTGCCGCCCGAAGCCATGACCTTGTGCGGGAATTGCGCTTCGCCCCAACACAGGTTGAGCGGCGCTACGACGTGATAGAAAAGGTCGGTGGCGATGCCGCCGCTGTAATCCCAATACTTGCGGAAGCGGAAGAAACGGTCGGCGTTATAAGCGCGTTTGGGCGCGCCGCCCAGCCACATATTCCAGTCAATGTAATCTTCGCCCTTGCCGTTCGGCCCCGCGTTCGGATCAATCGTGTAATTCCATTCGCCTTCGATGGAGTTGCGATGATAGCTGCCCTGGCTCATCAACAACTGTCCGATCATGCCGTCTTGAATCGCCTTGCGCGCCTTCCACCATTGATCGCTCGAAGTCGTTTGCGAACCGATTTGCACGATGCGTTTGGTCGCCTTCGCCACTTCGGCAAACTTCTTGGCTTCTTCGACAGTCTTGGTCATCGGCTTTTCGCAATAGACATCCTTGCCCGCTTGCATCGCGGCAATCGAAATCGGCGCGTGCCAATGATCGGGCGTAGCCACTATGATCGCATCAATGTCTTTGCGCGCGATGACTTCGCGGTAATCCAGCGTCTGCAAACCCGGCGCTTCGCCCATGGATTTAGTAACCGTTTCGCTGGCTTGCGTCAGGCGTTTTTTATAGGTGTCGCACACCGCAACAATATTCAACGGATGCGTTTGCGAAGCCGTAGCGAAATCGCGCAACAGCCAATTCCCGCGCCCGCCTACGCCAATAAAACCCAACTGCATCTTGTCGTTCGCGCCGAAGACGCTCGCTTTGATGTAATCAGGCGCTTTGCCAAACGTCACGGCTACGCCCGCGGCGGTGACGCTCTGTTTAACGAAATTTCTGCGTGAAGTTTTTTTGCTCATCATTCAAGTCCTCTCAAGTGAAGGCAGTCGCGCTGCCAGTGAAAGTCGTGTTTGTGGTTTGGGATGATTACGGTTTGTGAAGCGGCGCGATCTTACTCGCGTTAGCGCTTGATGAAAAGCAGGCCGCATTGCTTGGCGCGGTTTTAGCACGAGGCATATACTGCGGCTATGGAAACAGGAACGTTACAACTAACAGCGGTCGAAACGGCAGTGGCGATTCCGTCTGACATTTTTCAGCAGGCTGAAGACTTAGCGAAAACACTCGGCCTGACGCGCAACGAGGCTTATGCCGAGGCACTGGAAGAGTGGATGAAACATAAGCGCGATGCTGAGAATCACCGGCAATGGAAAAAGTTTTATGACGAGGTGGATTCTTCGCTCGATCCCGTGCTGATGCAGATGCAAATGATGTCGCTCGAACCGGAATCAGAGCGCGACGCTTTGGGTGAAAAGGAAAACGGGCAAGCGGTTGATATTCATTCAACTCCACACCCGCGACGGAAGAAGCTCTCCCCAGCGGAAAAAGCCGAGATTACGCTCGAACTAAATGAACTCTATTCTCGTGTTGATTCTTCGCTCGATCCTTTCGTCATGCAATTGCAAATGACCGCCCTAGACCCGGAGGAATGGTAATGAAACGTGGCGAGATTTGGTGGGCGACCTTACCGCCTTCCGTTGGCTCCAGTCCCGGCGGACGCCG
>JAYSVR010000008.1:0-2935 GCA_043718445.1 Acidobacteriota bacterium
CGGCTCGACGCAGCTTTTCGTTCGGTAATCATGAGATTGGGGGAACCGAAAACTGTTCGCGGCAAATGAAAAGCTGCGTCGAAGCCGCAGCACTCCACATTTCACTGGCATTCGCCGACGTTTTCTTTCGTGAAGCTCTGAAGCCACAGCCGAGGCGAGTAACCTTTTTCCGTCATATTTGACTGGCGTCCGTCCAGATCAGTGCCGCCAATCGTCAGGCGATAGCGCAGCCGTTCGTCGCCGTTGAGTTCGCGCTCGAAGCGTTCTTTCAAACCCGGCCCGTTGTAAGAGCGCGTCATCAGACAATAGTCTTTTTTGTCTTCGCGCCACATGGCGAAGTTGGGTACGAGGTCTACGGTAAAGGTATAAGGCACGTTGCTTTGATAACGCGCGCGTCCGTTGAACAGGATTTGATTCGGCTGGTCGGCGTTTTCGGGCAAAGGCGCGACGGTGCTGTGCGCCAGGCGCAAACTCAACGCGCCGGTATAACCCGACGTGATGCGTTCGGGATAAAGGTTGGGTTGTGGCAGATAAACGCCAGCGCGCGGAAAGACCATTGTGTAAGTGAACCGCACGCCAATCGGATTGCCTTGCGCTGACAGCAACTGTTCATCGCGGTATTTCACAACTTCGGCACGCACGATGCGAAACTCGCCTTGCACGTAAGGCATCAAGCCGTCATTCGCGGGTGCGACAGTTGGCGCTATGACTGGCGGCGCGTTTTCAGCGATGGGCGGGTTCGTTTGCGGTTGGAATACGTTGGGATAAACGCGCTGATAAGGCAGCCCGTGAATGCTGCGACCAATGGCGCGTACTCGACAGGGTTGGTTCGGCATCTCCCATTGCAAAAAGAAATTATAGGGATTCGAGAAATCGTTTTGCCGAAACGCGATGGGCGCGATCACTTCGCCGCGTTCGTTGATGAGTTGAAAGTTCACGGTCTCGGCGTTGTTGCCCGATAGATAAACCGTCGCCTGCGGACGGCTGCCGACCGCGATGGGCGAACGTTCAGTCGGCACGGCGTTGCGTCCGAGCAGGTTCAAACAACAGCCATAGAGTTCGCTTTGCGCCGAAGCCGTCAGCGTGAAAGTGCCTTTGCCTTTCAGTCGCACCTGCCATTCGCCTGGTCGCGGATCCCAAATCGCAATGACTTTTTTGTTAGCCGTATCTTTGTTAGCCGTATCTTTGTTAGTCGTATCGGTGATGAGTACGTTGCCTGCTTTGGCGTTGAAGGTGCGTCCCGGCGGCGCGATCAATTCCCAGGTGATGGCGTCATCATTTTGAGCTGAGGTTTGTACGGTAAAGAAAAGCCGCAGCGTCGTGGCTTCGACGGTGACGGGTATGTCGCGCGTTTCGTCGTTGAGCGATTGCGTAACCAGCGCGAGGTATTGCGCGTTGGGATCGTCTTGCGCGTAAGCCGCACAGGCTGAGATCAGCACAAACAAGCAGGAAAGCGCGACGCGCGACAAAACCGTATCGCAACCTGTTAGGTTGCGAAGTCTTCCACTTACGCCCAATGAATGCGACGCGAAGGCTCCGTAACCTGGCAGGTTGCGATACGGTTTTTGCTGCGAATTTATCAACGACTCAACGACACGAACCATAAACATTTACCTGACGAACAGCTTTTAGCAGGGAATTGTCAGGTTAGCTCAAAAGCGCGTGACGCGCTACTGCGCGGCGCTGGTGCGACGCGTCGCAGCGGTCGAGCATTTCGAGCAGCCGCTGCAACTCGCCGAAGCTGTTGTAAAAGTGCGGCGCGATGCGCACCAGACAGGTTTTGCCGTGTTGATCTCGATGATCGGCGCACAGCGAAACGATGATGCTCGCTTCGTTGAGGCGTTCGACTAACGAGAGCGCGTCGCGTTCGCACAAACGAATCGTCGTGATGGCGCGCGGCATTTCATTGAAAGGATCGTCGAGCGGTTCGATGTTGAGCGAAGTCAGTCCGGCCAGCAGGAAGCGCCGCAAGTCAGCCAGCCGCGCGCCGATTTGCAACACGCCAATTTCGGTAATCATCGTCAGTGACGTATGCAAGCCAACCAGCCCTACGACATTGAAATTTCCGAACTCGAAGCGACGCGCTGAATCAGAGGTGATGAAATGCGGCGCGAGGTTCGCATACGCCATCGGTACTGCGTATTGCCCCAGCCAGGCCGGACGCAGTTGCACTGCCAGTTCGCGCCGCACCCACAGCAAGCCCGTACCTTGCGGAGCCATCAACCACTTGTGCGTATCAGCCGCGAGAAAGTCTATCGGCGTGGTCGAGAAATGTGCCGTGCCCAGCGTGTTGGTGGCGTCAACGCCAAAAATTACGCCTCGGTCGCGCAGGAATCCGCCGATCTCGGCTACATCAAGCGGCGCACCGGTTTGCGGATGCGCGGTCGAAAGAATCACGAGGCGCGTACGCGATTCGAGTTGTTGGGCTACGTCGTGAACAGTGACGGCCTCGTCTTTGTGCGACGGAATCAAGCGCACTTTGACGCCCTGCCGCATCAGCGTTTGCCACACCGGTGCTTGTGCGAACAGATCGTTTTCGGCAATGACGACGCTATCGCCTGCTTGCCAGTCCATCCCGGCGGCGATGGTGGCGAGTCCGGCCAGGCCCGAAGGCATGAACGCAACTTCATCGCTGCGCACATCAAGCAGCGTCGCCAACAGGCTGCGCGTTTCAGTGTCTACTTCGTAATGCAGCAGATCGAGTTGTCCGTGTTGCGTTGTTTGCGCGAGATACGCCTTCATTGCTTCGGCGGCCCCGGCGGGCAGTGGCGCTACGTTGGCGTGCGCCAGATAGGTTTGCCACAGCGTCACCGGAAAAGCGCGCTGCCGCTCGCCTTCATCGGCGAGCCATTCGTTGAGATGGAGAAACTTTTTCATGCTTGGGATGCTCAGATGAGTGCGGAGTGCGGAGTGCGGAGTGCGGAGTTCTGAATAA
>JAYSVR010000071.1:0-8014 GCA_043718445.1 Acidobacteriota bacterium
CCGATCAATGGGGCGCGGCATTCCGACTCAGCCACGCGCTCGGTTTGTATCAACGCTGGCTCATTGAGAAAACGCGAATCCTGATCGGCGGCGAGCATGGCTTCGACCTCGCGGCGCAAGGCGGCGTCTTCGGCTTCAAGACGAACGAGCCAAGCCTCACGCGCTGCGCCGGGGAGTTCCGCCGCTTCTTCGTAAAGTGATTTGATGTGTTGCCAACGTTCAGGCGTCATAGCAGTTCAAGCGTCATACATTCGAAAACAGCTTTAACCCATCGGCGCGCGCAGTTGGCTATAAAGCCAGGCGCGCGCCGATTTCCATTCGCGCCGCACCGTCCGCGTAGAGAGATTGAGTACGGCAGCGATCTCGTCTTCAGTGAGACCGCCGAAATAACGCAGCACGACGATGCGGCTTTGGCGCGCATCGGCGGCGGCCAAAGTTTTGAGGGCTTCGTCCACGGCGATGATTTCGGGCAGCGGTTCAGGCGCGAAGTGGTCGGCTTCGGCGAACGAGACTCTGATCGTCTGACCGCCGCGTTTGGCGCGGGCGCGGCGGCGCGCATAGTCCACCAGAATGTCGCGCATGCGGTCGGAGGCGATGGCGAAAAAGTGCGCGCGATCCTGCCAGTCTACGGCCTTTTCGTTGATCAGCCGCAGATAGGTTTCATTGACCAGCGCCGCCGGTTGCAAGGTGTGATCACGCCGCTCGCCCTTGAGCCGCACACGCGCGAGGCGGCGCAAGTCGGCTTCAACTAAAGGAATGAGTTGATCGAAAGCCGCGCGATCGCCGTTGCGCCAGGCGATGAGCAACTGCGTCACTTCATGTAAAGGCGCTGCCTCCATATCGAAAATCTCTGGGCCGAAATTCCCTGCCGGTCGTTAAGTCAGTCACTAAATTTGTAGATAAAAAAGCTGAAAGGTAATGCTCGAACCGGCGCGCACTCTAGCATGGCCGTAGCACGCGCACTATGTCGCCGGGTTTTCTAGCCCGACATTTTTATTTTGCTTGTCCGGTTTTATCCGCCGTTGACGCCTTAGCCAAGCGGAGCAAGAAATATACACAGCAGTTCAACTTCAACCGATTAGCCCTCAAGAGGGTCATAAGGAGGTTCTATGTCAAAAGTCGCATACTTCACCGTTGGTCTCGTCGCGGTAGCGCATGTCTTGATCCTGATCGCTGAGATGTTTCTCTGGGACAAGCCTTTCGGACTGGATAAGTTCGACATAAAGCAGGAGTACGCCACTGCCTCAAAGTCACTCGCGAAGAATCAAGGACTTTACAACGGCTTTCTGGCGGCGGGCTTGTTCTGGGGCCTCAGCCTTAGCTCGCCAGAAAGGGGGGACATACTTAACGCGCAAGGAAGGAGTGTCATAGTTTTCTTTCTGTGTTGTGTGTTGATCGCGGGCTTGTTTGGCGCTGCCACTGCCGACAGTCGAAAGGTCAAAATCGGGACACTCTTCATCCAAGTGATCTTGGCAGCCCTCGCTCTCGCGCTGGTGTTCTGGTCCTCAGCGGCACGATTGAGTACGACCTCTAACCTTTCATTGCACTGGACCGCCTACGACAGTCAAGGCTTGACCCGTGATCAGTGAAAGTCGCACGCACGGTTCTTCGGGTAGGGGGCGGCAGCAATGTCAGCCTCCTCACTCGCTCGGCATTCGCACTCCAACACATGAGCACCCAAAATCACGTGATCCCGGAAAAGGTGCTTGAGTTGATTTGGGAGCCAGTCGGGGCTGAGCACTCGCTCATCTCGAATCGGCTTGGCTTATCTTGCACGTCACAGTCGTTCTCACTGACTGCCTTTGGCGCGTCGGTTTGGCAAAACAAGCCAGCATATCGAAGGCTGTCGGGTGAATTCTTATAAGAGGTTCCATATGTCTATGATCGAGTTCCAAGTTAGCACTTCCAAGTTTCTTGCGGCGCAGCGAACCGCGCTTCGTTCCCAGCAGTTCTGCCCGCCGCGACCAATGGCGGTCGGGCCGATCCAAATCATCATCGACAAGATCGAATTCGGAAACAACGCTATCCGACACAATGTACTGGCAGACTTTCCCATCTTTTTTAGCTCTCTCACCTCCTACGCACCTGGTAGAGATGTAGAGGGTTATCAAACCCAAATCGCGCAAGATGTCAAGATTTATGTCACAACCCTAAACGACATCCTCTCACGTCCAAACCAGCCGCCCGCAACTACCGTCGCATTGCAGGGCACCTTGGTGTTCAATCTGGATTTTTACACGAACGAAGAAGACTGCTTTATCAGGACCGATTTCGAACTTCTCGAACCAGGGCCGCTTCCGTCTTTGCCTCCCGCATGGTCGGTCAACATTGGTCAGCTTTTGGATGCGGTTCAGAAGGTTCTGCGATCTTTGATCCCGCAGCAGTTTATTCCCGCAGGTCTATCGAAACTCACTTCGATCTGGGCGAAGTTCCTCAACGCTGGCGTGAGCGTGGATGGTCAGCTCCAACGTATTGCTTTCCGCGCACAAATTGGCGGTTCACATCCTGGTGTGACTGGGCCTTGGTCATCTTTCCTGAAAGGCTCTTTCGGCGACCGGCTCGGGGGCACCGATTGGGCGTTCTTCATCGACAAGGGCCTCATCACCGAGTGGGTGAAGGCGAGAGTAAATCAGGCTCTGCTTGAAGCCGACATTGACCATCTGCAAACGTTCGTCGGTACCAACTATTCGAACGACGGCGGCAAAGCTGTTTTTACGCTCGACGTGAAAGGAATTTACGATCTGCCGGATCCGCTTGGAACTGAAATCCGCGACCTGAAACTGCCGATGGAAATTTCCGTCAGCGAACCGAGTACCTTGAAGCTGCTCGTCGACTATTCAGATATCCTCAGCCTCATCCATAGTTTCGACATCGTTGAGTTCTTTCTTCCATCGCTGAGTAACGGAATCGAAGGGATCTTGCAAGCCATGATCGGGTCAGCACTGTCAGACTTGAACAAGACCGAAGACGCGCCTTACTGCAAAAAGATTTCCTCCACTGTCGTTGAGTGTAAAAAGACGGTGCAGATGCCGCAGCCTACGAGCGGAAGTTTCTCGATCATGACCAACCTGCTGGCGCTCGACGACGGAATTTCCTTCGTGGGCACGATGAAGTCTTTGGCCCTCACACCGACACTGCTCAGCACGATCGTTCGAGAGTTCAAGTGGCAGCCGCCAAAAATATCATGCAGCGCGGCCAGCCTCGCGCTGGTCGCTGCGTTCCAGCAGTCACCTTCCGACTTTGCCGTGCTGCACGCGGAAGCCGTCGTCGATAACCAAGGGACGACACCGATCTATCTGTGCGGCTGGAGTGTCGAGAAAGACCTGCTCGGTGCATTCCCAGCCTCTCGCATTAGCGTCGATTCCGGGCCGGCGGCGATCAAGTTTTCTTTGGATATACCTATTCCCGGAGACGATTACTATAAGGACGGCAATCGGTATCCTTGCGATTTGCTCGTCAAGACTACGGCTGGCACGCGGCTGCTGCGAATTGCGCCGCCACCGAAGATAACGCAGGCTGACATCGACAAACTCGCGACTGAATTGTTGGTCAAGGTCGGAAACTGTAAGCAACTGGTGGACCCATGGTTCAACCATCACAGCGGATACAATCCAGCCTGGGGGCCTCGTCCTCCAGGCGACGCACGCGTTGATCATTTGTGGCAGGTGGAGATAACGGGACTTCAGACCGGTGAAATAGCATCTCTAGTTAGTTCCGCCAACCGGGAATTGGTGCGCGCCACCGCACAGGCTGGCACGCCGCTTCGATTGTCGGCGCTGCTGCCACCAGGGGGCGCAAACGAACTGGCAGTGATGCGCGGGGGCGGATCGCCTGGAGCAGGGCCACAGGTCAGCAAGGCAAAAAGTTCAACGCAAAGGAGCCCACAGGACGAGTCTGGTAATGAAGCCCGTGGAATTCAAGTCGGCCAGCATCTGCTTGTACAGCTCGGATCGATATCGCTCAACGAGGAGTGTCAATCCGTGCAAGTGACGACATTCCTCGCGGGCCGGTGCGTCCTCGCCGTGTTGCGCAATGGGATCAAGGCGTACGATTTCGGCAACCCCATGAGGCCGACGCTCATTCGGTCGTGGGAGATACCTGGTGTACGAGGTGCCCTGACCTGGCAGGGAGCGCTGCTCTTTTTCGGCGAGGACGGCTTTGGCTGGATCGATGGTCAAGGCGAGCGCAGGCCGGGGGCGGCAGAATGTCATGCGAATCCGATTCTCGATGCGACAGCCGCTACACATGTCCTTTATGCGGTCACGAACAAAAGCCTGGAAATTTATTCAACACGCCTGTGCAAAGCAGACGTGATCGCCTTCGATGGCGGTAGATGCCTTGCGCGCACGGCAGGAAAGCTGGTTGTTGGCGGGCGCAGAGGACTTTTTGTTTATGACACCAAAGAGGCACTTCGCCCCAAGTGCGGGCCATCTTTGGAGGGAATCGGTGTAAGAGCAGTTATGCGGCCGCTAGGATATGAACCTGGAACAATCCTTGCCTCGCTAGAAGATGGATCCGCGCGGTTGCTGCGCGTAGCAGGAAGTGAGCTTGAGGAGACGGCCAGCTTCGCTCAGGCACCGTGGGTTGTTGGTAGCGCGCGGCTGGGTGATATCTTGGTGAGAATCGGAAAAGATGGAAGATCATTAGATGTAAGCCGGTTCGGTGAGTCCCAGGTGATTTAAGCTTGGTAGGGTGGGCAAAAGCGAAGCAGACACACCAAAAACGCCTAACGCACCGCTTCATCCGCTCGCCGAGCCGCAGGCGTAGGCGGGTTGTCTGCAAGCAAGAGTTAGGCGGTGAATCGGCTAACGCATCATGGAGTCATTCATAGGGTCTGAAGAAGAACCCCAAATCACACGAACTTTGGAGGAAAGAGTAATGTCCAACAAAACTTTTACGAGCGAAAAAAACGTCTACAAAATCACGGTGTACCCCGCTCCGTCCGGCGGCAAGAGGTTCCCTATGATCCTCCTGGTTCACGGGAATTTCGGACTAGGCGCGCCCTTCGGCGACCAAATTCACGGCTTTGCCAAGGAACTCGCGGGCCGGGGTTATTTGACGGCGGTTCCGCAATATTATCAGGACGACAATCCTCACCTGTTAGACAGAGAGCCACACGTTCAGACACTCACCGATGCGATCGCGGCGGTAGCCGCCCGCCCAGACGCCGACCGGAACCGGCTTGGTCTAATCGGCTTTTCGCTGGGTGCCGCGACTGCGATGACTTACATCGCTGCCAATCCAACCGGAACGGTCAAGGCGTTTGCCGACTTCTTTGGTTTCCTCACTCCGACGATTCGGGCTGGGGTTGGAAAGTTTCCTCCGACTATCATCCTGCATAACAAGAATGATCAGATCGTGCCCGTCCTGGATTCGAAGGATCTCAACCGGCTTTTACCGAGTACGACCGATCACCAATTCGTTTCCTACGATGAGCAATGGCTGCAAGTGAATCATTCCTTCAAGCCGGGCGGCCTTGCCGACGTTGACTCCCGGTCGAAAACGATAGAATGGTTCGTTAAACACCAACCCCCTACTGGCAAATAAGAGGTTGAGATCATTCGTTGCAAACGCTGATTTCCACAACGGCTTCATCTATCCAGTTTGAATCGTACTTTACGCCTTAAACATTGAGTGAAGGGCCAAGCCAGCCCCGCACTCTTAATCAACCATTCGACGGCATTCGACTGCCACCACGTAGCTCGGCAGAGACCGCGCTACGTTGGGCGGCGGTGTGCCTGCCATCACGCGCAATCGTAGGGCTGCCACAGGAAATTTGACGAGAGACTGTAAGAAACGCGTACCCGTCGTCATGTCAGAACGAGAGCAGGTTCCGGCAAAGGCAATACGCAGCAGACAAAACTTCAAGGCAAAGGAGATCAATTATGAAACGCAACTATCCGCTAACGACGACAACCGGCGTCGCACTGGCCCGTGCCACGCTCGCGCTTTTCCACTTCATTCAAGGAGGTCGCACCATGAAACATTTTCTCTGCGTCGTAATTTTCACGTGCGCCGTGGCGAACGCCGCCGCGCAAACGCCGCGCACGCATTCGACCGAAGACTTTTTCAAACGCGGTGTCGTCCGTTATCAACAGGGCGACCTCGACGGAGCCTTCGCCGATTTCAACCATGCGATTGAGCTGGCCGAGTCGCTTTCACCCGGCGCGGCGGCGGCCAATCACCTCGGCATCATCAACCCCCAGGCCTCGGCCATCTATTACAACCGCGGCGTCGTGCGTTACGACAAGGGCGATTACGACGCCGCGCTCAGCGATTTTAACGAAGCCCTCGCGCGCGATCCGCGTTACGTCGCGGCCTGGGTCAAACGCGGCAACCTGCATCTGAACCGCGCCGAATATGACGCCGCCATTGCCGCGTATGACAGCGCCTTGCGATGCGACGAACGCAACGTCATCGCCGTGAACAATCGCGGTCTGGCGCGCCAACAGCGAGGCGACGCCGATGGGGCGCTGGCCGATTACCACCGCGCGCTGCAACTCAATCCGCGCCTGCCCGTCGCGCTCAACAATCGCGCGGGCATCAAACACGACCGGGGCGATTTGAAAGGCGCGCTGGCTGATTACGATCAGGCGATTGCGCTGGATGCGACGCTGGCGTTTGTGTTCAACAATCGCGGCGTCACGCGCAAGAAGCTGGGCGACTTGTCGGGCGCGCTGAATGATTACAACCAGGCCATCAAGCTGCGGCCCAACTTCGGCCTCGCCTATTTCAACCGCAGCGCCGTCTGGAAAGCGCGCGGCAAAGGCTTCGAAGCCGAAGCCGATTTCAACCGCAGCCTGACGCTGCGCGACAACCCGGCTACGCAACTCGAACCGCCGCTCGAACGAGTCGAGACGGATAAACCCTAGATCGGTTTTCAGTGGCGAGTGCCGCATCTGGGGAGGTAGCGCAGGTTGGTAACCTGCGCTACCTCCCCCTTGTCACCCTCTTACGGAGAAAAAAATTATGGCAAACGGACTCATCATCAATGCCTTCACCGGCGATCAAAATGGCTGTGTCGAAAATCGGCAGGCCAACGAAATCATTCTGACGGCGCACAATCCGGTGACCGGAGTAAAAGCGTTTGTGCGCCCCGGCGAAGCTACCGCCCGCTTGCTCACGCCCTCTGACGCGCGCGTCTTCGTGCGCGAAGTGGCAGTGGAAGAGGCCGGGCTGGTGCGGCTCAGGCTCGCGCGCTTCGACGATGACCCGCCCGTCAAGCCCGGCGTTTACCTTTTCTTTGTGGATGTCTTTAGCGCAGGGCCGATGCAGGGAATTGCACTCGCCACCGCGCGCATTGACGAAAACCTTCCGACCCTGCCAAACCCCGGCGGCGGCGGTGAAGATCAATAACCCCAACCCCAATACCAGGAGACACGAACATGAAACCCCTTCACTTGACTCGCATCCTTTTCATCGCGCTGACGCTGTTGCTCGCGCTCGCCACGCCTGCGCTGATGCGCAAGGCGTTCCCGCAGGTTTCAGCGCAAAGCGGCAACAGCTTCGCGCCATCACCCGACAAGACGGAGCTTTGGCAAATTCAGATTTACCGCGTGAAGTCAGCGAACATGGCCGACTTCACCAACTTCATTAAACACGAGATGAATCCCGCGCGCCTCAAGGGCGGAATGAAACGGCTGGATTATTGGACGACCGTTTACGGTAATACGAGCGAACTCATTGCCATCGAGCCGATGCCGGGCGGCTATGCTGAGATCGGCCAGCCCCCCGCCATCAGAAAGGCGTTGGGCGACGGCGCGGGTGCGTTGTTCGCCCGCTTCTCGCGCTTTTACGAAGAGCGGCTGACATACATCGTGCGCTACGAACCGACGCTCAGCTTCACCAGCGCGAAGTTTCAGGGCAAGCCGGACTGGGCGATTTTGAATATCGCCGAACTCGCGCCCGGCCAGACAAAAGCCTACGAAGACTTTCTCAAAAACGATTTCATCCCGGCGGAGCGGCAAGGCACAACGCTGGCGCGTTGGCATGCCCGGATGCGGTTCGGCGGCGA
>JAYSVR010000072.1:0-2708 GCA_043718445.1 Acidobacteriota bacterium
CCCGTATTGTGGACTTTAGTCCGCGCGTCATTTCATTGCTATCACTTACGCGCGGACTAAAGTCCACAATACGGGTCACAGGCTGAAGCCTGCGCTACCTTTCACTTTCTGGCGCGAATCAGGCCTTTGAGTTCGCCAAAAAATTCTGACACGTCCTGAAACTCAAGATAGACCGAAGCGAAGCGAACGTAAGCGACCTTATCGAGTTCTTTGAGTTTGCGCATAATCATCTCGCCGATCTTTGACGTAGGCCGTTCGCGTTCGGGCGAGTTTTGCACGTAAGTCTCGACGGCATCCACGATGGATTCGAGTTTGGTGATGGCGATGGGGCGTTTTTCGCAAGCGCGCATCAGTCCTGTCATGATTTTTTCGCGGCTGAAGGGTTCGCGGCGCTCGTCTTTCTTGACGACCATATAGGGGATTTCATCAATGCGCTCATAGCTGGTGAAGCGGCGTTTGCACTTGAGGCATTCGCGGCGACGGCGAATCACGTCGCCTTCGCGCGACTCGCGCGAATCCACTACTTTATCTTCCATATGCGTGCAGAACGGACATTTCATAAATCGCTTCTTTCTTCTAGTTGTGAGTCGTCATTTCTTCGTTGAGCGCGTCGCGTATCTGTTGCACGCTGAGGTCATCGCGGATCAGGTAGTACAACCCCAAAATAAACGGAGCGCCGAAAGCAATCAGGTGATAGACCACCGCGATGGCGGCGGCGAGATTGGTTTCGATGCCTAAGAATTCAAGCCCTTTGGCCGCCGCTGCGTGAAAGGCTCCTGCGCCTCCGCCCGGCGTGGGCACAATCGAACCGACCAGCCCGAAACCTAATACGAATATGATGTAAGTGAGAGGCAGATATAAGCCGAACGCATACACCACCAGCCACGTCGCGCCGGTCACTAAAGCCCAGACGCACGCCGAATAGAACACCGCCAGCAACAGGGAACGCACGCCCGTGAGTACCGCCAAGCCTTCGGCGAGCGAACGCAGCAGATTCAACAACGGACGCATCAGTTTTTGTGGCAAGGCCGCCGTGCGCGTTTCGAGCCATTGCAACAATGGTTCAGACCGCAGGCGCAAAAGAATCAATACGCCAATGCCGATAATGACGCCGAGCGAAAGCAGCGCGCCCAACGTGCGCAACAGCCTTAACGTATTTTGCGCGTCGGCTGTTTGTTCGGGCATTTGAAAGAACAGCAGGTTGACTGAAAACAATCCCACCACCGCTGCCGTGTCGAAGATGCGTTCGATCAGGATGGACGCCAGCGTGGCACTGGGTCGTAACCGTTCGCGCAAACTCAAGGCAATGGGACGGACGACTTCGCCTGCGCGTCCGATGACGAAAATCGCGCCGAAGCCAATGGCCGTTGCCGCGAAAGCATTGCGTACGCTGACTGGAGCAATCGGAGCGAGCAACACCTGCCAGCGGAATCCGCGCGCCACCATCGTCAGATTGATGCAGACCAGGCTGGCGAATAACGCCCACAGATTAACGTGGCGCATCTTTTCGCCGACGACGCTCCAATCGGTGCGAGCAATGAACCAGTAAGCCAACGCTCCGCCGATTAACAAAACGAGGGCGGGTTTCAGATAGTTTTTCACCGTGATAACTCAGTTCGGATAAGCGGCCAGATAAGCGAGCAGATAAAGCTGGCGGGCGACGAATGCCACGCACTGAATGGGGCTTACCACAAGATATTGTGTCGAGCCGGGAAGCTACAACGAATTGACCAGAGGCGCAAGACGACGCGCAAGACGACGCGTTTTCAACCATTGGAGCGTGCGCGCTGGCAAAATTCCGCTGCGAGTTTGATGGCGGCGATCATGCTGCCGAATTCCGCTACGCCCTTGCCCGCAATGTCGAACGCGGTTCCGTGGTCAACTGAAGTGCGCAGAAAGGGCAAGCCCAAGGTGACGTTGACGGCTTCGCCAAAGGCCATGCACTTGATGGGGATGAGTCCTTGATCGTGATAACACGACAGCACGATGTCGAATTCGCCGCGCGCCGCACGCAGGAAAATCGTGTCGCCCGAATGCGGCCCCGTGACGTTGATGCCAGCGTTGATGCCGTGGGGCGCGCGACAGGCCGTGATGGCGGGCAGCATCTCGGCGGCTTCTTCGACGCCGAACAAACCGCTTTCGCCGCCGTGCGGATTGAGCGCGGCGACTGCAATGCGCGGTTCGGCAAAGCCATAATGCGCGAGCTCCCGATGAATCAGCCGAATCAGTTTTTCGAGATCGGCTTGCTTGACCTGGCTCGCAACCTGATTGAGCGGAATGTGGGTGGTGAGCAGGGCTACGCGCAGGTTAGGCGCGATGAAGGTCATCGCAAAATCATTCGTGTTGGTCAGGTGCGCGAGAAATTCAGTGTGGCCGGGGAAGGGGACGCCAGCCATATGCAAGGCCTTTTTGTTGATCGGAGCCGTCGTCATCGCATCGAGTTCGCCGGATTGGCAAAGCCGCACGGCTGTCTCGATGTAATCAGCCGCCGCGCGTCCGGCAATGGCTTGTTCCGTGCCCATCTCAATCGGAGCCGCAAGGTTGTTCAAGTCGTAAATCAACGGCGCTTTCAATTCGCCGGACAGCGATTGCGTGGCGGCAAGTTGCGGCAGTCCGAAACGCGCTGCCCATTCGTTGAGATACGTTGCGTCACCGATGATGACGGGCAGGCATACGGCGCGCACTTCGTCGCTGAGAGCGGCTTTCAG
>JAYSVR010000073.1:0-2705 GCA_043718445.1 Acidobacteriota bacterium
GTCAGGTCTTTGACGGGCAATAAGATGTAGCGCATAAAGCATCCCCTATGAACCGAATGGACAGGCTACTCGGCATCGTGCTGGAGTTGCAACGCCGCAAGCACGTGCGCGCCGAAGACCTCGCGGCGAAATACGAAACCAGCAAGCGAACCATTTACCGCGATATGCAAGCCCTCGGCGAAACCGGCGTACCCATCATCGCCGAAGCGGGCAAGGGCTATTCGCTAGTCGCGGGTTATTTTCTGCCGCCGCTTTCGTTCACCAGCGAAGAGGCCACGATGCTGGCGTTGGGCAGCGATTTGATGGCGCAGCATTTCGACGCTCAATACCGCGCGGCGGCTGAATCGGCGGCGGCCAAACTCGAAACGATCTTGCCCGCCAAACAGCGCGAACAAGTTGAATACTTACGCAAAAGCATTGTGTTCATCGTGCCTGAAACATTGGCGAGCGAATCGGTCGTCGCCTTGTTGCCCGCCTTGCGCCGCGCCTTGCTCGAACGCCGCACGATTCGCTTTCACTATCACACGCGCTACGCGCAAGACGGCGAGCCTGCGAAAAAAACGCGCGAGGCCGACCCTTATGGCATGTATCACCACGGCGACGCCTGGTATCTGGTCGCGTATTGCCACCTGCGCCAATCCGTGCGCAGCTTTCGCCTTGACCGCCTGAGCCAGTTGCAATTGCGCGAACAAACCTTTGACCTACCCGCCGATTTCAAGATGGAACAGGAAGAAGACGACAGACGCCGATTCATTGCCCGCGTGCTGTTTGACGACGAAGTCGCACCGTGGGTGCGCGAGGCGCGCGCTTATGTGGTGGATGCGATTGCTAAACAAGCGGACGGCTTGCTCGTGACTTATCGCGTTCACGAAGCGCGCGACTTGCTGCAATGGCTGCTCTCGTGGGGCAGCCACGCGCGCGTGCTTGAACCCGCAAGCCTGCGTGAACAGCTTGCCGAAGAAGCGCGCAAAATATTTTCGCTTTACTGAAAGGCTGCTGACATAGGGTTGTCACTTGCCTGTCGTATCTTCACCACATCGCAATCACAGGAAAAACAAATATGAAAAAAACTTGGACGCAAAAGCTCGACCAAAAAACCCCAGCGAAGATCGTACAACTCGACAAAGATTTCGCAGGCGTTTCGACCGGCGGCGATTTGTTTGTACCTACGCCGCGCATCGTTGAGGCTTATATTCGCAAGATTCCGAAAGGCGTGAGCGTGAGCGTACAAACGCTGCGCAAGGATTTGGCAAATGAATACAAGGCTGAAGGCACATGCCCGCTAACGACGGGCATCTTCCTGCGCATCATTGCCGAAGCGGCTTACGAACAATATCAAGCAGGCAAGCCGCTCAAAGACCTCGCACCGTTCTGGCGGGTGATTGATTCGCAATCGCCGACCGCCAAGAAACTGAGTTTCGGTTCGGAGTTTTTGCTCGAACAACGCGCGAAAGAAAAGCTCGCCGCTTGAGGAGAACCGATGGCTTCCGATGTGAAATTTGTCGAATACATTTGCGATCAAATCAATGACGCAGGGCAAGTCAGATATCAAAAGATGTTTGGCGATTACACGATTTATTGCGCCGAAAAAGTCGTGGCCTTGGTCAGCGATAACCGGCTTTTCGTGAAACCCACGGAAGCCGGGCGCAGTTTTATCGGCAACGTTATCGAAGCGCCGCCGTACCCGGTAGCGAAGCCGTGGTTTTTAATCGAAACGCAATTCGAAGATCACGATTGGATCACGAATCTGATTCGCGTCACCGCCCAAGCGCTGCCGGAGCCGAAGCCCAAAAAGCCCCAAAAGCTAAAGCCCCGGAAAGCGAAACCATCAACCCAAGCCTGAGCAATCAAGGCATCATAAGGAGGGAGAAAAACTCTATGAACAAAGAAGCACTGTTAGGACAACGCGGTTATTTTGCGCTGGTACACGGCGTCACCTTAAAGCTGATGGAAAACTTCGGCGACGACGGTTTGGACTTTCGTCCGCAAGCGAACATGCGTTCGGCGCGTGAATTGTTCGTGCATATTTACGCGATGGAAAAGGTCAATGCCGAACACTTGCGAGGCGACAAGGTTTCGCAAGAGGAAGAAAACATAGCCATCCCCGAAACGGACGCAGGCAAAGCACTGGTGGCTGAAATCAAAACCGTGGCGCAATTGCAGGCTTTTGCCAGCGCAGCCCACCTGGCAATGGATGATTTGTTAGCCAACCTGAGCGACGAACAATTACAACAATCGGTCGAATTGCCCTACGGCACTTTTCCCCGTTGGCAAGTCTTCGCGTTTATGTATGACGAACACTGGCATCATCGCGGACAGCTTTACACTTACGCCCGGCTCGCGGGCAAAGAACCGCTGATGGTTTACAGCTACGAAAACTAAACGCGGCAGATGGTGGCAGTACGGGGAACATCAGCCATTAGTCATCACACAAGTCGGTGGCAATTTCTTTAGGCCGATTCATCGGCCTTTCCCGCAGGGCAGTTAGGCCAGCCGATTTACGGCTGGTAAGGATTGTGATTCGTTTCATAGCCCGTTTTAACGGGCTTTTGCAGCGGCTTTAGCCAACGGCTTGGCGGCTAAAGCCCGTCGAGGGAAGGACGCTAAAGCCATTAGTCACTACACAAGTTTTTGAGCGTTGATGCCAAAGAGTTTAGCGTTCCGAGAAATGAGGTTTTCAAATTCTCTTTGACGATTCGCTATTA
>JAYSVR010000074.1:0-26796 GCA_043718445.1 Acidobacteriota bacterium
GGGCTTTGCCACGACTGCCATTCACGCCGGACAGGAACCCGACCCGACCACGGGAGCCGTTGCCGTTCCGATTTACCAGACTTCGACTTACGTTCAACCCGAATTGGGGCGACACTTGGGTTATGAGTATGCGCGGACGCAAAACCCTACGCGGCTGGCGTGCGAACGCAACCTGGCGGCATTGGAAGGCGGCAACGCGGCACATTGCTTCGCTTCGGGCATGGCGGCGATTGACACGACGATGCGGCTGCTCAAGGCGGGCGATCATGTCATCGTTTCTGACAATACCTATGGCGGAACCTATCGGCTGTTTGAACGAGTGCTGACAGGCTTCGGATTGGAGTTCAGTTACGTTGACACGACCGAAGCCGCCAACGTCGAAACGGCGGCGCGACCGAATACGAAAATGGTTTACGTCGAGACGCCGACGAATCCGATGATGACGATTGCCGATTTGAACGGCATCGCAGCGCTGGCAAAAGACAATGACTGGCGCTTGGTCGTGGACAATACGTTTATGTCGCCTTACTTCCTGCGTCCTATCGAACACGGTGCCGACATCGTGGTGCATTCGACCACGAAATATCTGAACGGCCACAGCGACAGCATCGGCGGCGTGGTCGTCACCAATCGCCCGGAAGACGCCGAGCGTATCGGCTTCCTGCAAAACGCGGTCGGCGCGATTCTTTCGCCGTTTGATTCGTTTCTGATTATGCGCGGAACCAAGACGCTCGCCCTTCGCATGCAACAGCACGACCTCAACGGTCGCCGCGTAGCGAGCTTTCTCGCCGAGCATCCGAAAGTACAAAAAGTTTATTACCCCGGACTGCCGCAACATCCGCAACACGAACGCGCGAAGCAGCAAATGAGCGGATTTGGCGGCATGATTGCATTTGAGACGGGTTCTCTTGCGGCTGCTAAGGCTGTGTTGGATAATGCGCGCCTCTGTGCGTTGGCTGAAAGCCTGGGCGGTGTTGAAACACTGATTTCCCACCCTGCCTCAATGACGCATGCGTCCGTACCCACTGAACAACGCGCACGCCTCGGATTGACCGACGGGCTGGTGCGCATCTCAGTCGGAGTTGAAGACATCGAAGACATTTTGGCGGATTTAGATCACGCGCTGTCAAAAGCATAATAATTGAAAACGGGCGTTTCACTTCCTTGCCGTATTATCCCCAAACGCTCACAAACTGACTGATAAGAACTTATTGAACTGATTTAGTTTCAGTACGAACCATCACCCTCGATTTATGGCGGAGATTCCAACCATCCAAGTCGCACTTTACGCCCAGACCGATGTCGGCATGGTGCGGCAAGGAAACGAAGACAACTTCCTCGTGCTTGACCTTTCGACCGGTACGAGCTGGTCGGCAGGCGAAGACGAACCTGCCGAACTGCTGCAATACCAGCAAGGCTATTACGGTTCCATTCTGGCCGTATCCGACGGAATGGGCGGCGCGCTAGCGGGCGAAGTCGCTTCGCGCCTCGCGGTCGAAACCGTCCGTGATCGTATGCTGCAACTGCAAGCGCACGGCAATTACGGTCAAGCCATACCCTTTCACGAACGGTTGCGCCTCGCGGTCGAAGAGGCCAACGGCCTCATCCACGCCGACGGACTTGGCAACCCGATGCACAAAGGCTTAGGCGCGACTTTCACCGGCGTAGGTATTGCGGGCAATATGGCTTACTTCGCGCAAGTCGGAGACAGCCGCGGGCATCTGATTCGTCAAGGCAAAATCGGACGCATCACCAAAGACCAGTCGCTCGTCCAACAACTGATTGACGCCGGACAAATCACCGAAGAAGAAGCCGAAACGCATAGTTACCGCAACGTCATCCTGCAAGCCCTGGGCGCGCAAAATCTGGTCAATGTCGAAGTCAATGCGCTGCCGCTGGCCGACCGCGACATCGTCGTGCTGTGCAGCGATGGACTTTCGGGCAAAGTTAGCACGCACGAAATCGCCGAAATCGTTAATCACGCGGGCGACTTTCAAACGGCCTGCCAAACCCTGATCGCGCTCGCCAATCAACGCGGCGGCGAAGACAACATCACGGTCGTCATCGCACAATTCTTCGGCGAAGGCTTAACTGCCAGCCCCGCCAGCCCCATCAATGATGCCATCGAACCCGTAGGCATAGCGCGTTCACCGGACACGCCAACCGAAATCAATTGGGCACAAGGCGGCGATACTGACCAACTTGAAGCTATTGCTAACGAGGCGGGTGTACCTGATGCACCCGCCTTTGCTACTTCAGGCAGCACGGGCAGCTTGCGGTCAAAAGCTACGACGCCGCTGACTACCGCGCCGATACCGCCGCCGCCTGCTATGACCGCGCCGCTCAAACAGCGCACCGAGTCGCTCGAACGCACCGAAGAATCTTCAGGTCGCCGTGGCCCTATCACGGCGGTTTATGACGTAAGCCAGTTTCAGGACGCGCTCAACAGTTCGCCCATCCCTGAGCCTGACCCCGAAATGGTTTCATTGCGCGAAGCCCAGGCCGACCTGCTCGCGCAAACCGCCCCCGGTCACACCGGAGACGAAACCTTTCGCTCTGAGTCGGAAGGCAAAGCGACACGCGGCGGTTACGCCCTGCCCATCACACTTGTTTTGTTATTGCTGACCGGGCTGAGTACCGGCATCTTTTGGTATTTCAACCAACAGGCCAAAGAACGCGATGCACGCGCGCAAGCTGAAGCAGCTCAGATGCAAGCTAACGAAGAAGAAAAGCGCACCTTGATTTCCGGCTTGCGTGACAAAATCGCCGAGCGTACGCGCGAACTCGACGGAAGCGCTAAAGTCGCAAAAGACAAACGCGAATCGTTGCAGGACAAGTTGCGCAAAGCGACAAAGAACCTGGACGACGTAGTCTTGCGTTCAGCCAGCGACATCACACGCATCAAAACAGAATGCGAAGAGATTCAACGCACTCTCGACGAAATCGCTGACCAGATCAAAAATGCTCAGGGTTTACGTCCAGCCGCCTTAGTCAACCGCGACCCGGTGCAATGTTGACCGTGGCGTCATTCGCCTCTGCTTCCTGCCCTGCCACCACCAAACATCCGACCATCGTCAGCAACAACAACAGCACTTCTGCATCGCCAAAGTTGTAATTCACCAACGAACTCGCCGCGAACCCAAGCAATCCGCCTAACGCGCTCAACGCTAAACCTTTCGTGAGCGGCGAGCTAAACGCGCTCGCATAACTTCCCCATGACATACGACAAGCTGCGAACCACAACCACAGCAACACGCCCAGCGCGAACAGTCCGCGTTCCATCGCAATTTGAATCGGCGTCGAGTGCGTATGCGTCACATAAACGCCAGGGAAACCCCATTCCTGCCAATGCCGCTTCGTCGCATCCATTCCCGTGCCGAGCAGCGGATGCTGCGGAATCACGCGCAGTCCGGCTTGCATGTATTCAAACCGCCGCAGCGTGCTGTCGCGCATCACTTCAACCGAACGCGCTTTCCCCAGCCAAGTGAACGCCGTGCCTCCCAACAATAAAACCAGCGCCACACCAATCAGCGCCGCGCGCTTTCCGCGCACGCACAGCGGCACGAGCAACAGCGTCAGCGAAAACGACACCAACACCGCACGCGTAAAGGTCAACATCAGCCCGACTGAAAACAACAAAAACAACAGCCCCACGCCGAGCATCAACTTGGAACGCCAGCCCTTGCGCCAGCCCACCAACAACAAGCCGTAACACAACAGCGCGAACAATTGCATCTGCTCGGCGTAAGTTTGAAATTGCCGCCCAAAACCCGTCACACGAAACCGGTGTGTGCGCTTGCCGACCGTGAGCCCCAACGGATTCGCCTGTGCTTTCAAGGCTTCTGTCACCGTCACCGACGCCGGAACCGGATCGCCACGATGCAAAGCTTCAAGGTCGAGTCTGGTTCCCACCGGCGCGCGCCGAATGACGCCGCGAATCGCAGACAAGCTATAAACCCGCAACCGTCCGATCATCCATATCGCATCGCCGGGTTGCAGCCGCGCTTCCAGCGCCTGATCGCGCAACAAAGGGCTATCCGCCGCAATGGTTTTGATGATGACGCCGCGTCCATACACTCGGTCGCCGATGCTGAACAGCACGCCGCACAAGCCCGACAACAGCAACAACGCCAACAGCGACTTGAGCGCGCGAACACTTAAATTCGTAGCCAGCACGTACAGCACACCAAACAACAACAACGATTTCAGTTTAGGAAAGCTCAAGGCAGGTTCGGCTGAAAATAACGCCGAGAGCAAGGTGAGCGCGGCAAATGCCAAGAGCGGCACATCCAGCGGAGTCCGTTGAAAATGAAAGCGTCGCATCAGCACGTCGCGCGTAATCCAGGCCAACGCACTCAAAATCAAACTGACGTGCGCCGCCGCAATCGAATGCGGCAAGCTCAAGGCGAAAAGCGCGACGCCCATCAACACTACGCGATTGGCCCAACGCGCGGCGGCGGAATCAGGCTGCACGCGCAACCATTGCTCCCACATCGACCTCGACAACAGATGCGTTAGCTCAGGCTCCGGCAAAGGCACTTCCCTGCTGGCGAGAACATCCTCTTGAACCGGCGCTTTTTTTAGTGAAACGGCGTGCATGCTCATGCGGACGCAGAGGCTAAACGATGAAACCGACTGTGGCAACGCCGCGAAAATAAGGTTTGCTCATCCGTAAAAAACCACTGGCGTTGCCGGTGAAAATTCATCAGCAACGCCAGTATTAAGAAGCGAGTTGAAGGAGGAAGAATTATTTCGCCTGATCGAGCAAAGCCGATTTTTGCGCATAAAGTTTGCGCATCTGCTCACTCAATTGCGCGTCTTGCGGATGCGCCGCCAATTGCTGACGGCACGTATCAATGGATTGCTCCAACCGGCTCAAATCAGACTCAAAAGCCGTGCGGCGTTGCGCATCCCAACCGGACATCTTCGCCTTGAAAGCGTTGAACTTCACGTCAAACTCAGCTTTCAGATTGGACTCTTCTGTCAATACGTTGGTTTGCATCGCACCCATATTGATCAGGCCATTGAACTGGCGATAGATGCCGATGCTGCCAAACGCGACTAACAAAGCTGCCAACGCACCCGCGCCTGCGAGTTGCGAAAAACTGAGCGCAGCCCAGCGTTCGCGCAATGCGTCGAGCCAGGTTTCTTTTTTCATCGGTCGCGTAGTGCGCGGATCCGTCAGCATACCTTCGGCTTCGATGGTGTTGCTGATGCGCGCCCACAAGGCCTTCGACGGCGTATGCAGCGGCAAATCGCGCGCGGCCATACGAATTTCTGCCAGTTGTAATTCCAACTTCTGGCAGTGTTCGCAACCCGTCAAATGTGCGGCAAATTGATGTGCTTCCGTTTCTGGCAAGCCGTTGTCCAGATAATCAGACAACGTATTTCTGACGATGAGACATTCCATACTGCGTTCCTCTGTTCCTACCCAACTGTGTGTGAGGTTTGTGGTCAAGTCTGTTGACATCACGTAGGGCGTATTCTTGAAGAATCGCTCTGGCGGACAACCGACAGTTAATTTACGTCTTTTTATTCAATAGGACGCGCAATTTCATGCGCGCCTTGTGCAATTGGGACTTGGAAGTCCCCGTGCTGACCCCCAGAATCTTACCGATTTCTTCGTGCTCGTAACCTTCGATGTCGTGCAGGATGAAAACGGTACGATACCCTGGGGGCAGTTCCGCGATGGCTTTCTCGAGCGCGAGCCGATCCACATATCTCGGACGTTCTGTGCCGCCCTGGATCAGGTCTTGAATCTCGCCGATTTCGCCTTCTTCCGTCGTCTTTTCAAATTTGACGCCTTTCTTGCGAAAGTGCATCAACACATGGTTGACCGTGAGGCGGTGCAACCACGTCGTAAAAGCCGACTCACCGCGAAAACTGCCGATCTTGCGGAAGAGTTGAATGTAAACTTCCTGCGTCAAGTCCTCGGCTTCCGTCGCATTCGCCACCATACGCAGGCACAGACTGTATACGCGCCGATGATGGCGTTCGTAGATCTGCTCGAACGCGCTCATATCGCCGCGCGACGATGCCTGTGCCAGCTCATAATCTGAAGTGGCAGTATTACTCGGATTCGCTATCACGCTTTAGCCTGCTCCTGATGTGAAGCGGGCACCACGGACTCTGGCAAGAAACTTCGTTACGCTGGCCTAACTCGCTTGAGTTAAACCGCTCTTCCAATACCGCTTAAAGATCGTTCTGTAACGAAGCGCGCCTGTGATGCCGCCCTTAAACTTGTTGGTTGCTCTATTGCAAAAGATTTTAATCTTGAATTGGTCGGGGAACCCAGCTTGCAATTTGGATTACACTTGGATTGAACTCAGATTGCACTCGGTAAAGGCATCATAGCCCACGGCTACAAAATGCCGCAACCGCCTTTATTTTACGGCCTTGCTGCCCTAAAGATCGGATAAATAGTGCGGATAAATGGTGAGGGCAAAACCAAGTACTCTCAGTTTTTTCGCCATAGCCAGATCGTCACCTAATGCCGCGCCCGAAGGTATGCGAGAAAAAAATGGGGAGTTCTTTTGAAGGCGAGACACTCAGGCAAGTGGGACCGCAGCCGAAAGCCGTGACTGCTTTTAGCTGGCAAGCTGAAAGGTAAATAGTAAGTTAGAAGGCAAAATCATTTAGGCATATAGAATATTCAAAAAGGCCAGTTTGCAGGCGATTTTGAAACCAAAACACCAGAATGATTTTGATGGCAAACTTAGAAACCCTGGAAAACGAAAAAGCCGCGTCAAGCGGCTTATTGTCCATTCATAAAAATTTTGGCTCCTCAGGTAGGAGTCGAACCTACAACCCCTCGGTTAACAGCCAAGAGCCACAGCGTTGCGCTGCATTCACCATCGGTAACACCCTAGACCATTAAACCGTTACCCTTCAATCGGTTGCAGCCAAACTTCAGCGTCTAATCGTAGCTTTTTCTGACTCTGTGTTACAGTTCAATGTGTTGTTTCAATGTGTTGTTCACCAACGGAGTCATAACGAATGAAAGCTCGAAAAGGATACGTTTTCAAACAAGGAAAAGTCTGGGTTGCCCGCATCACCTATTCCACACCCGAAGGGGCGCGGCGCAACGTCACCCGCAACGCGGCCACCAAAACCGAAGCGACCGAATTGCTCGACACCTTGCGTCAGAAGCTCAAAGACTATGGGCCGAAGCCGATTGACGGCGAACGGCTCAAGATGTCAGACCTCGTAGAGGCTTACGTCAAAGCCAAAGTGAAACCCGCCGAATATCACAACGACCGCAAGGTTGCCGGGATGCGCAATTGGAAGTCACCGGCCTATTACGCCGAAACGATCAAAACCTACTTCGGCAAAAAGCGCGCAAAGGATGTCGCGCCCTCTGACATCGAAGCCTTCAAAGCCGTGCGCCTGAAAACGGAAACGATTCACGGGAAGCCGCGCAGCATTGCCGCTGTGAATAGGGAACTCGAAACGCTGCGCACGATCTTCGCTTTCGCCAAGCGCGAAGGCTGGCTGCTGGTCAATCCCTTTGAACGGCTCGAAAAGATCATCAGCAAGGCCGATGAAGTGAAACGCACGCGCGTCTTGAGCAAGGCCGAAGAAGACCGTCTGCTTGATGCTTGTACGGAGGGGCGCGCGCACATTCGGCCGATCATTATGGCCGCGCTCGATACGGCGATGCGCAAAGGCGAACTGCTCAAGCTGCGCTGGCGTGATGTTGACTTGGATGGGCGAACGATTGGCGTCATCGCCCTGAACAGCAAAACCGCCAAGCCGCGCGTGGTTGGCCTTACGTCACGCTTGCACGCTGAACTGACGCGCCTTTGGGAAGTCTCACCGAAAGATGATGGCGACTTGGTTTTCGGCATCAACGACAATTTCAAAAACGGCTGGCGATCCGCATGCAAAGCGGCGGGCTTGGAAGATTTCGTATTTCACGATTGCCGACACACCGCCATCACGCGCTGGGTATCGTCAGGGATGCCAATTCCCGAAATTATGCGCCTGAGCGGTCACAGCACGTTGACGGCCTTCGCCATTTACGCCAACGCGACAGAGCAAAGCGTGAAGCGTGGAGCCGATGCGCTTGATGCATGGCACGAGCAGAATTCAATCGAAACGGTCAGTGCTTATATCAACTGACCACGGCATCGGCTCGCCTTACGCTGGCCTCATGAACCAGCGGACAGCACGGCATCCTGATCGTGCGGGCGAGCCGAAACAAACAGGAAACGGCACACAGGAGGCCGGAATTATGGATGAAGAACGCAAGGCGGAGTTGTATGAAAAGTACATCGCTTTCCCGGCTGAAGATTGGTTGGTTCTCACTATCAAAGGGGAGCCGCTGTCACGGTTTTTGCAAGAGAAATACTCGGCTTTCTATGACCTTATGACGACGGAAGATCAAACAGGGGAGGCAATCGAGGCCATAGCGAAACTGGTTGGGAGCAAAGAAAACGTGCGCGAAATTTTCATAGCCAAAATGATTGCGCAAGCCAGGCCGTTGCTGGAAAGACGTTGCCAAGCAGCACTTGATGCATTGGCGACAGCGGCGATTGGCGAGATGCATTGCTATGGGCGATTTATTTGGCAACGCAATTTTTCCCTCAATCCTGAAGCAAGGGTTGAAGCCTTACTTCCAACGGAAAAAGAAATCAGAGAGGTGTGGGAATCTGTAATTAAAACGATGCTGATAGATAAAGAGATCATGGCTTCTTCACACGGCGGTAGGCGATCTACTGTGACATCCCGCATGCATGAGCTGTCCTGCATCTTCGACGTTGTTGTCGGAACGTGGCTGGATGCGTTTAACCAATGCCGCAATTTCAAACCATTTTCCCTCCCTAAAGAAGACGGCGGTACGGTCGAAGTTGGTCAGTGGCGCGATGCTGTAATGATGTCTCACCCATTTCTCTTGGTTGATGCGACTAATGATCTCGTTGAGCGATTACAGCCAATGAATCAGTGGTCAGATGCGGTATTAGAAAAATGCTCAGAAAAAGGCGGGACAAGCGACGCTGAAGACATTGCGCTTGAGCATGCCGCGCGTGTCTGCGGGGCGGGGCGGTATGAATACCAACTCTCGTCCTTGAAAGAAATGCTCAAAGAGCAACGTAGAGA
Source organism: Acidobacteriota bacterium (assembly GCA_043718445.1). Taxonomy (GTDB): domain Bacteria; phylum Acidobacteriota; class Blastocatellia; order RBC074; family RBC074; genus JACPYM01. The sequence continues at coordinate 9,100 of JAYSVR010000074.1, forward strand.
GGCAAAGAAAGTACAAAAAAACGTCAAGACGGTATCTTGAGGTTTCGGCACGACAGTGCCAAACGGTGCTACAACCCGCAACAACAAAGGCAGCCCGCCTAAAGCCAATCAGACCGGGCTGCCCCTCAACGATCACGCGGCCACGCGAACGTGGCAGCATAACCATTTTTGTATTTTGGAGGTTCTTACCGTGGAAACCAAATCAACCGAAAAACGATATACCGAAGCCGAAGCCGCGCAACTGAAGCTGTTCGGCATTGGCTGTCGGATAACGTTGCACCGCTGGCGCAAGGCGAAGCGAGTCGGCTTTTACCGCGTAGGCAATCGCGTTCTCTACGGGCAATCGCATATTGATGATTTTTGGGCGCGTGCGGAACGCAAGGCAAAAGGAGGCGTGAGCAATGCGATCTGAAAACACGAAAGCCGCAGAGCGGGCGGGCTCTGCGGCTTTCAACCAATCTAACGGCGGGTCAGTTGGTGATTCGAACGACCTAAGATTACCACAATCGGTAGTTCAATGCCCAGCCTGTGGCGGCCCTATGATTGCCGAAGTTTCAGCGCCTGCCTTGATTTTGATCATCACGCCCAGCGGACGGAATTACGAGGTTCTTGCTATTTGCGTCGTCTGCGTTTTCGGCGTGGCGACTGGAACGCCTCACGGCCAACGCGCTTTGACCAACCTTGAGCGATTGGCGCGCGCGCCTCGGAGGGAAAATCATGGGTAACTCAACAACGGTCACAGGGGCGCAACGCGCGCCCCTTTCAAATCCAACGGCTCAAGACTTGAACGGCTTGGCAGCAACCCCTAAGCCAGTGAAGCCACAAATTGATGCAACGGCAATCCGGCAGAGCGTAGCGAAGACGCTCAAGCCGAAGGCCACGATGGAGCATGACGACGTGTTTAAGGCCATCTTGAAAGCTGTGCCGGAGAAAGGTGCCGACGACGCTGTGAACTTTTTGAAAGAAGCGGCACTTGATGATGGCGAGCGTCTAACGCAACGCGACTACATCGTGGTCGTAATTGAAAGAGTCGCCAAGGCGGCTGCGTCAATCAACGCAGGGATTTGCCGACACCTTGATTTTATCTACCTGTTCAACGGGGAATACTGGCAACAGTGCGACAATGGCGCACTAGCCGACTTTTTGGGCCAAGCTGCTGAACGTATGGGGATGCCGATAATGGCGGCTCGTTATTGCCGCACAGCTCAGAACCTTGTTGATCAGTTTCGCTACAAGTCATATATGCCGACGCCGAAGCGGAAAGAAGGCGTGACGCTTCTCAACTTCACCAATGGTACTTATGAAATTACGGCAACGGGGCAACGGCTGCGCGAATTTAGGCACGAAGATTTTTTGACGTATCAGCTTCCTTTCGCATACGAACCGAATGCCTGTGCGCCGAAATGGGCGACTTATCTTGACCGTGTTTTACCTGCCGAGTCTGAGAGTGGCGTTAAGTCACGTCAGATGGTCTTAGCTGAGTTTGTCGCGTGGTGTTTCACTGACCTGAAGCTCGAAAAGGCGCTGTTTCTTTTCGGCGAAGGCGCAAACGGCAAAAGCGTTTTCTTTGAGGTCATAACGGCTTTGTTGGGTGAAGACAACGTCACACATTACAGCCTTGCCAGCCTGTCGGATGACAAGGGCTACCAACGCGCCAAGATTGCCGACGTGTTGTTGAATTACGCCAGCGAAGTCGGCGCGAAGGTGTCGAGCGAATATCTAAAAAAGCTGGCATCCCGTGAGCCGGTGGAGGCACGTTTACCTTATGGGCAACCTTTTACCCTGAAGCGATACGCACGCCTGGCATTTAATGCCAACGAGTTGCCGCGCGACGCCGAACACAGCACGGCTTTCTTTCGCCGCTTTCTGGTTATCCCTTTCAACGAAACCATTCCAAAGGCAGAGCGCAACAAGACGCTACACTTTGAAATAATTCAGAGTGAGCTTTCAGGCGTTTTCAATTGGGTAATGGCTGGACTTCAGCGGCTTCTAACGCGAAAAGATTTTTCACCCTGCGACGTAGCGGAGAAAGCGCAAGAACAATTTGAGTATGAGTCGGACACGGTGGCCTTGTTCATCAGCGAGGGGGGATACGTGAAGGCGGATGACGAAGCAGACCTGCACCCGCTCAAAGATATTTATAAAGTCTACAGTGCGTTCTCTAAGGATTGTGGCTACCCGCCCGTTGGCTCGGTGAAGTTTTCAAAACGCCTGAAAAAGCTTGACTTTCATGCCGTCCACAAGAATCACGGGACGTGCTTTTTTATCAAAAAGCCATTAGCTCATACTTCATTCCCGTAAAAAAAATGTTTTTTTCAGCTTCACTTCCGTCATTCCGTCACCGATTCGCCGTGACGGAATGACGGGAATGAAGTTCAAAACAACCTTTTTTTTTACGTCGCAATGTTTCAACTCGAAAAATACAAAAGCAAAAAGACCCGCCACACCTGCCCGGTGTGCGGCAAAAAGTGGCAGTTCGCGCGCTACGTTGACGGCGGTGGGAAGTACATCGCGGATGATGTTGGGCGCTGTAACCGTGAATCAAGCTGCGGTTATCACCGAACGCCGAAAGAACACTTCGCCGACGATCCGACCGACCGCGAACAACGCACTCCGCGATCGCACGCCGCGCCGCGTCCGAAGGCCGAAGCGAGGCCAGACCACTTTGACACCATCCCGCAACACCGCCTTGATGCCACGCTGTGTGACTACGACCGCAACGGCTTCGTTCAATTCTTGTTGACGCACTTTGCTGTCGAGGCCGTCACCGAAGCGATTGCACATTACTTTATAGGCACGACACAAAACGGGCGTGCGGTCTTCTGGCAAGTGGACGGGCAAGGCCGCATTCGCACCGCCAAGCTCATCAAATACGATGCCGCGACCGGCAAGCGCGACAAAGAATCCAATGCAAGTTGGGAGCATGCCGAATTGAAAAGGCGTAGCGAACTGCCCGAAGCCTTTGCACTGTCACAGTGTTTTTTTGGCGAGCAGCTTTTGACGGACGAACCGCACGCGACCGTGGCGGTTGTCGAAGCCGAAAAGACTGCCGTGATTGCCAGTTTGATCTTGCCTGAATTTACCTGGCTGGCGACGGGTGGCAAGACGAACAGCATTCCGAGCAAGCTCGCCACGCTACGCAATCGGCGCGTGATTTTGTTCCCTGACGCCGATGGCTTCGCGCAATGGTCTGAATACGCTGCCGAAGTCAGAGCGCAAGGGTTTGACGTTGAATGTTCGGACTTGATCGAAACTAACGTCACGCCAGAAGAAAAGGCGAGCGGCTATGACGTGGCTGATTATCTATTAGCCTCAATCGCACATCAGCAAAGCGTATTCGCAAAGCTCCATGACAGCCTGAGCGAAGCCGACGCGTACGCGCTCGACGAACGCGCGGCGGTCTACGAATTCGAAGCCAGGTACACGCGCAGCGAAGCCGAAGTGATGGCGGCGAATGAATGGCCGTAGCTCTTATCGCCCTGAGTCGCGTTCAACGGCTCAGGGCGATGGACTCGTGCCGACTTGGTAAACTCGCACAGGCGCAAACGTCACGCGAAAGCGATGGCATTCTCAAAGGAATAACACGATGGATTTAGATCAAACACAAAGAGCAGCGTTGCTGCTGAAGTTGGCGCTCAAGGACGAGTTGGGCAATCTGAGCGAGCAAGAGGTCGAGATGCTCAGTCGGACGCCGCTCGAACAGTGGACATCGGAATTGAAAGAGAAACTGAAAGACTATTTGCCTGTGGGTCGGTAACGATTCGTGATAAACTTCAGCCATTCCTTGTGACCTCGCCAAAAGAAATGGGCAAATACAACATCTGGGTTTCGCCAGCCGCCGATATTCTCTCGAAGCGCATCATGGGCGATGCTGATCGCGTCCGCGCATCAGCCGATCAATTCAAAACACATTCAAAACTGACCGACATTGGCGAAGGCGAGCTTGATGCTATTGCAGGCGGTCGCTTCGGCGACACGCTCATGGGCGGCGCGCTCAAGAGCCAAGCTGCGCGTGCGAATGAGGGGCTGAAGAACTCTTACGGCCTCGGAGCCACAGCCTTAGCCAGAAACGGCAGTTCTAATTCAGGCGTCGTCTATCAAAAAATGTTGGACAAGGCGCAGCGTCGTAACGACGAAAGCGCGATGGACAAGCTCGCCACGGCGCTGCCTGGTTACACTCGAACGGCTGGCATCTTTGCCGATACGGATAACCAATTGCTCGAACGTCAGAACCGCATTCTCGCGGGGGCCTCAGACTTGGATTCGAATGCGTACAGAGTGCAAAGCAATGGCACACGCATCGAAAAGAAAAAATCTATCTGGGACAAAATCGGAGCGGGCGCAAAGCTCGCAGCCGGAATCGCCGGAGCTTTTATGAACCCGGCAGCAGGTATATCGGGTGGCCTCAAAGGAATCTTTGACGGCGGTGGCGGTGGCTTGTTCGGGGATAAGTATGTTGACGCGTCGCTTCGCTCAACAAGCTCATACCCAGGTGTAGGCGGAGACGCTGAAGGGGCTGAAAACGTGGCAGCTTGATAGGAAACTGCCCCAACCATAGGGCTGACTTCCCTTCGTAAAGTGGCGCTTGATATACATTACTCCAACAGAAAAAAGGCGGATTGCGAATTACTTCAACAGAAAAAAGGTTTTGGGCTTAAATTACTCAGAACGAAAAAGAGATTTCGCCTTTACGCAATGGCCTGCGCAGCGCGGCGGGCTTCCACTTCGGCCTTGATAACGAAAGGGACATCGTCAACGAATACGGTCTGCAAGCGCCCAGCACCGCGCAACTGTTTGACCCGTTCGCGTGAGACGCCCAGGCATTCGGCGGCGTGAACTGGTGTTATCAAGTCGGCAAAGCTGACCGATGCGCCGACAGCCAACGGCGCTTGATGCGATGCGGGTTCGGATTGGTCAAGGTTGGACGGCGTGACTGATTCGTCTTCGCCTTCAGTCGGCCAGGGGATGAGCTTTACGTTGTAACCAAGTCGTTCTGTCATACGCCGATTGTAACTCAGACTTGACCACGTGAAGGCCGGAAAACGACTTAAGAAAGCTAAAGGTAGAAAATTGAAAGGCCAGCTTCAACGGGCTGGCCTTTCGTGCGTTCAGATTGTCGGGCCATCTACGTGATGCCCTTCTCTCGCCTTCGTTCCCCGATCCACTCTACGACTGTGGCGCGGCGTTGGTCAGATGTCATCGCTCCCCACTCTGACAGCGACTTTTTGCCGACATAGCCGATATAGGTTTTCGTGTTGCGCGGCGCGTTGTTGCCATCGGGTGCGTGCCACGCTTTGAAGCCGGGCCGGTCTGTGCATTTTTCCCATTGGATGTGCGCAACGTTCGGCAACCCGCTACCGCCACGTTTTGACGTAGACCCGCTACCGCCACTTTTCTGCACAACGTTTTCAAGTGCAACTTCAGGCGCAACGCTCGCCACATTTTCAGGAAGCCGCACGGCATCACTGACGGCGATTTCTTCGGCGGCTTCGACTGAGTCGGCAAAGGCCGAAGGCGATGGCGGCAGGGCATCCGCTGTCACGCTTCGGCCTAAACTTTTGGGAGTTGTTCCTCCGGCCAGCCCAGTCCGTTGCCTTGTTTCGGCGGCGGAGCTACCCACAGCGGCGCGGACGGTTGCGCGGCTGTCCGTGGTTGGACGGGCGCGGCTTTCAGTCCGGGGTGACGTTGGCGGGCTTCCTCAATGAGTTTGGCTGCCATCGCCTGCGCCTCGATCTGCTCAATTTGAGCCACGGCGTCTTGCACCACTTGCGAATGCAAGGCGCGCGTCTTGGCTTGAATCGTCACCGAGTCGCGCAGGGCGGAGTATTGCCGCTCCAATCTCATCTGCGCGATTTTCGGGCTGTTGAGCTTGAGATAGAGTGCCACGCCGAAAGTGACGCCGACGACGGCAATCAATCCCCAGCGCAACCACTCGCGTTGATAAATGGACAGCGGCGAACCGGCGAACTCCATAAAATGCGTGACGATATTGGTGAGCGCGACCGCGCCGAAAAACACGATGCCGAACAGTGCGGCCTTGCGTTGCTTGTCCGTGCTGTAGGCGTTCGTGAAACCATCCACCAGCCAGAGCAGGGCAAGGTCTACGACGGCGATGTACAGCACGGTCATCAGCAACCGTGCGGCGATGTGTTTGGCGGCGAAGGTCTGCCAGACCAGCGAGCCGGATGACAGTGCGCCCATCAGGACGATGCCTTTAATCAGCCAGTCGCCGCGATCATTCACGCGCTCAAGCCGTGCATCATCGGGCGTGTCGAAAGTGAAATCATTCGTTTGCATTTGTGTACCTCTTTCAAAAGGGAAGGCCGAAGCGATAGGATTGCTTTGCAGGCAATGGCCGTTCGCTTCGGCGTGTGGTTGTTGTTCAGGGCTTCCGGGTGTTCAAGCACTTTGGAAGCCCACTGCATCAAACTGCCAAAGCCAAACTGCCAGCCGCCCGATGATGATTCAAAAAAGCCGAAGTGACAGCGCGTAACTTGATGCCGTCTGGCTCTATGCCCTGCGGCCGCAGCAAGTCTGGAATTTCTACGATAGCCATTTCTGAAAGCGATTCCCATAACTCATGGTCAATCTCGCCGCTGTCGAGTGCGTCTGAGACGGCGAAGGAAAACTCGCTGGCGACCGTTAAAAAGTCTTTGGATTTATCGAGCGCGGTGCGGTTGGCTTTTTGTTTGAGCTTGCTCCACTTCGCCGCTTGGTAAATCTCTTGAATCTCTTCGGAACTCACTGCGTTGGCGCGATGCGCAAGCAAGGCCGTCAAGGTGATAGCGAGTCGTTGATAGAGCGCATGTGCTGTCTTGTTTTTCATGGTTGTTTCCTTTTGTTGAGGGCGAGCCGTTGTTATCAAAGCCGTGCGACGCTCGCCGATGCCGCGCGGCTTCATTGTGTGAAGTGGTTAGATTTCGATTGCGCCGTAAAACTCGCGCTTGCCTTCGTAGCGGTGAACCAGCACGGCCTTGTCACGGTCGGTCTGTCGGCTTTCCATCGTCGAAGGCGTCAGCGCGTTGGGCATCACAGCCGGGCAAGCGAGCGCCGCCGCGATGTGGTAGCAGACTTGACCAGTCAGCCCGGCTGCGCAATTGCATTCGGCTAACAGCAAGTCGGCGCACGGTTGCGCGAACGTCACGACGTAGTACTTGCCTTTGCCGTTTTCGACTTGCACCCGATTGACCGCCAGCCGCTTGACCTTCGGATGATTGGCTTTGCAGCGCGCAATCGCGGCAATCATTCGCGGCGTCCGTTCAACCTTGTGCATTCTGTTCGCGTATTCCATTTGCTTTGCTCCGGCGAGAGAAGTGTTTTTGTCAGCCGTTGTTGGCTGATAAACGATACTCTATGCAATTAGAAATAGTTTGTCAATGAAAATAGTTTCTATTGACAAATAGTTTATTCGTTTTTATTCTTAGCCTATGGGGAAACTACTAAGCACAACGCAGGCGGCTGAACGGTTAGGGTTGAGTGTGCCGCGTGTTCAAAACTTTATATGGGATGGGCGATTGCCAGCAGAAAAAGTTGGCAGGTCTTACGCGATCAATGAGGACGACCTCGCCCTTGTTGCGGATCGGAAACCCGGACGCCCGCCGAAGTCGAAAGACGAACCGGCGAAAGTGGCGGCGACGGCTGCGCCTGACACGGCAGAGGCCGACGCGACCGAAGCGAAGCCGAAGCGCGCCCGCAAGGCGAAGGCTGCGAAGCCGAAACGGGCAGGGAAGAAAGCGAAGGTTGTTTGATGAAGGCAGACGCGCCAAAACCGAAGCCTTTGCAGTGGATCGGCTCAAGCCGTAGTGACTTGCGCGAGTTCCCCAAAGTGGCACGGCGCAACATAGGCTTGGCGCTGCATCAAGCCGCGCTGGGCGATAAGTCGCTTGATGCAAAACCACTGAAAGGTTTCGGCGGGGCAGGCGTGTTAGAGGTTGTGGAGGATTACGATGGCGACACATACCGCGCGGTCTATACGGTCAAGTTTGCGGAGCGCGTCTATGTGCTGCACGTTTTTCAAAAGAAGTCGAAGAAAGGCATCTCTACGCCGAAAGCAACGATTGACCTCATACGCAAGCGGCTGAAGTCGGCAGAGGAAGATTTCAAGGGAGTAACGAAATGAGCGACGTGTTTGTAGGAAGCGGAAACGTATTTGAGGATTTGGGCTTCGATGACGCTGAAGAAATGATGACGCGAGCGAATCTGACTTTGCGCATTCACAACATCATCAAAGAGCGGGGCCTGAAGCCGAAAGAGGCGGCGAGTATTCTCGACATCCCCTTGCCGGATGCTTCGGCGATGATGCGCGGGAAGTTCAACGACTTTTCGATTGACCGGCTGTTGCGGATGCTAACCCGTCTTGACCAGGTGGTTACGATTCAAATCAAGGCCAAGCCGAAGAAGCGCGCGCACGGCGGCATTGAAGTCTTGGCGGCCTGAGCCGGAAAGCAGATTTATTCAGATGGCAAGAAACTTTGCGGAATTGGAAGCGAAGATGACACCGGCTGCGCTGGCTGAATCAAACAGGCGCACACAACAAATGCTGGCCGAACTGCTCGAAAACGATTTGAAGGAATCGGCGGAGTACGCAGCAACCTATCTGCGCGATGCGTTGGCCGACGATGAACCGGCAACGGTGGTTGTGGCGCTTCAGCATGTCGCGCGTGCGCGTGGCGGCATTGACGATCTGGAATTAAGCATTACGGAAAAAGCATCACTGGCGAGCGCCGTCACCCGTGGGCTTGCTGTTCTTTCAATCGGACAGGATGTGCAGGCTTTACAGCCAGCGTAACCAGATTTTTTTTAGTAATGAGGGCGGCGTGAAGTGGTCTCTGCCCGATTCTTTGAAAACACGGATTCAGAAAAGCAAAAAGGCCGCCACTCCATTGTGTTGGTCAATGTGTTGTTGGCGACTTTTCGGTTTTTTAAGACGTTCGTAAACGCTTGATTTAATTGGCTCCTCAGGTAGGAGTCGAACCTACAACCCCTCGGTTAACAGCCGAGTGCTCTGCCATTGAGCTACTGAGGAGCATTGGAAAGTGCTCCGAAAAGGAAGCCGGAAAATAAACCAGCATGCGAGGTCTGTCAACCGCTGAGAGCGAAAATTTTCGCCTCTAACTTTTTGCTGACTGGGTTGGTGACTGGGCAAATGCCTCCAGCCAATTCATGGCTTCGTCATAACGCGCGAAGCATTGTTCCTCCGCGCGAAAAGCGGCGGTGTGATAATGCTGGCGTCCGTTGACCGTGCGCGGCGGATGTTTGAGATGCAGCATTTCGTGATAGAGCAAAAACTCTATGACATAAGGCGGTACGTTGGCATCGTCGAGCGCGCAACTGATGACGATGGACTGATGCACGTAATCGTAATGCCCCAGCAAACGTTTGGTCGGACGACGGCTCCAACCCAGCGAAGGACGCGGCAAGGTGTTGTTGAAATAGCGACGATTCAAGCGCGCAAAGAATTGACGCAGATCATAAAATTCGCCGACTGAATCGTCAGGCGGTTTCGCTTCGCGCTGACGGCGTGATTGCGCGACGGTCTCTTGCACCTCACCTTGCTCGACGAATTGTTGATAGAGGCGTTGATCGTCCGCCGAGCTTTTTTGTTTGAGCAAACGCGACCAGAGCAAACGCGCTACGGCTTGCAACACCGGCAGCGGAGCTTCGCACAAGAGGTCTGACACTTTGACGGTGATGCGACTGTCGCGGGAACGAATGGTATGCGTGAGATCAGTGAACGGATAAAAATACGCCACGATGACAGGCGCGCGATGGCGTTGTGTCACCTGGCGATAAGCCCCCGCGAAGATTTGTTGTAAATGGTCAGACGGTTCCGGCTTCATTGTTGGCCTATGCTAAAAGCGCTTTAGGAGCGCGTCAATCGCGGGTTTGCAAGAAATTCGTTACAACACGTTACAAGCGCAATCTGGGCTTCTTGACGAGTGCCGTGGCACACCAGAGACGCTTTCCGTATGAGATTTATCACGGTTAGACGAAAGTTAGACTAAATCTAAATCTCGGCTTGTATCAGCCTTTTGGACTTTGCTATAAGGCGATTGATGAAAGGTGAATGCGTTCTTTCTGTGGGGGAATGAACGTAACTGCCGATCATCTGTGGAGTGAAAGGGATGTAACGCTGACCGAACTCGGGGGGGATTGGTCGTGTTTACGTCCCTTTTCTTTTTATCCTCAGCCTGATTGCGCCCGCCGCGCGGTCACTGGCATGATGCCGCTGCCGTAAATTCTGCAAAACAATTACCACTCGAAGGAGAGAAAACTGATGAAAGCCTTCCGTGTCTTTCTGTTCACCGCGCTTTGTCTTGCCAACACCTTTGCGCAAGACGCCAAACCCGAAGCGCCGAAACCTGACGCCCCCAAAGACATAATGTCTACCGCTACGTTTGGAGGTTTGCGTATGCGCTCGCTCGGCCCCGGCGTCACCGGCGGGCGCGTCACGGCCTTTGCTGTCAACCCGCAGGATCGCGCTAAGTATTTCGCCGCCGTGGCTTCGAGTGGCGTCTGGAAGACCGTCAACAATGGCACTACGTGGACACCGGTTTTTGAAAATTACGGATCGTTTTCGATTGGCGCGATTACGCTTGATCCTAACGACCCGACCATCGTTTGGGTCGGCACCGGCGAACGCAACAGCCAACGCAGCGTGGCTTATGGCGACGGCGTTTATAAATCTGAAGACAACGGCAAGAGCTTTCGCAAAGTCGGTCTCGACAAGTCAGAACACATCGGACGCATTGTCGTTGACCCGCGCGATTCAAAAGTCGTTTACGTCGCGGCGCAAGGCCCGCTGTGGGGCGCGGGCGGAGAGCGCGGCTTATTCAAATCAACCGACAGCGGCAAGACGTGGAAGAACATTCTCAGCATTAGCGAGAACACCGGCGTCACCGATGTCGTCATTGACCCGTCGAACCCTGATATTGTTTATGCCGCGAGTTGGCAACGCCGTCGCCACGTTTGGACGCTCATCAACGGCGGCCCTGAAAGCGCGTTGTATAAATCCACTGACGCGGGAGCGACCTTCAACAAGTTGCGTTCGGGCTTGCCCGGCGGAGATTTGGGACGCATCGGCCTTGACGTTTCCCCCGTAGACCCGCGCGTGGTTTATGCGACGGTCGAAGCCGATAACGAAGGCACTGGCATTTATCGTTCGTCTGATCGCGGCGCTACTTGGGAGAAGATGAGCGGCGCGATTGCGCAAGGGATGTATTACGGCCAGATCATCTGCGACCCGAAAGAGGTCAATCGCATTTACCTGCCCAACGTGATCTTTCAAGTCAGTGACGATGGCGGACGCACGCTGCGTCCGCTCGGCGAACGCAACAAACATGTGGACAACCACGCCATCTGGATTGATCCGAAAAACACTGACTATCAAATGGTCGGCTCTGACGGCGGCATTTATGAGAGCTTTGATCGCGGCGCGAACTGGCATTTCAAATCGAACATGCCCATCACGCAATTCTATGACGTAGCCACCGACAACAGCTTGCCGTTTTACAACGTATGCGGCGGCACGCAAGACAACAATTCGTGGTGCGGCCCATCGCGCAACACGAGCCAGACCGGCATCACGAACGCCGACTGGTTTGTCACCAACGGCGGCGATGGATTTCATACGCGCACCGACCCTGAAGAGCCGAATACGATTTATGCGACTTCGCAATACGGCGTATTGATTCGTTTCGACAAACGCACGGGCGAACGAATCGGCATTCAACCCAAAGAGGGCAAGGGCGAAGCGGCGTTGCGCTGGAACTGGGATTCGCCGCTGGTGATTAGTCCGCACAACAGCAAGCGCATTTATTTCGCCGCGAACAAACTGTTTCGCAGCGATGATCGCGGCGACAACTGGCGCGCGATCAGTGGCGACCTCACGCGGCAGCTTGATCGTGATGCGTTGCCGGTGATGGGCAAACTCTGGGGGCCTGAAGCGATTGCGAAACACCAGTCTACGTCGCAATACGGCAACCTGGTCGCGCTGGCCGAATCGCCCAAACGCGAAGGCTTGCTTTACGCCGGAACCGACGACGGATTGATTCAAGTCACCGAAGACGGCGGCAAAACGTGGCGCAAGACTGAGACGTTTCCCTCTGTTCCCGAAAAAACTTTCGTCGCGCGCCTGCTCGCTTCGCAACACGACGCGAACGTGGCTTACGCGGTGATGAACAATCACAAGAGCGCCGACTTCGCGCCTTATGTTTTGAAGACCGCCGACGCGGGCAAAACCTGGACGGCGATTACGAACAACCTGCCGAAGAATCATCCCACGTGGGCGATTGCCGAAGACCACGTCAACGCCAACCTGCTGTTTGTCGGTACGGAATTCGGTTTGTTCTTTAGCAATGATGCGGGCGGTAAGTGGGTGCAACTCAAGGACGGCTTGCCGACGATTGCGGTGCGCGACTTGGCGATTCAAAAGCGCGAGAACGATTTGGTCATCGGCACGTTCGGACGCGGCATTTACGTTCTCGACAATTACGCGCCGCTGCGGCAGGTGACGCCGCAAATCCTCGCCAGCGAAGCGCATTTGTATGAAGTCAAAGACGCGCTGATGTTCGTGCTGACGCAACCTTACGGCGGACGCGGCAAGGCGTTTCAAGGCGAGAGTTTGTATGCCGCCGACAATCCGGCGTTTGGTGCAACCTTCACGGTTTATCTGAAAGAAGCGATCAAGAACGCGCGCACGTTGCGCCGCGAAGCCGAACGCAAGCTGCGCGAAAAAGACGCTGAAGGCAAAACCTATAAATATCCGACGCAAGCCGAACTCACAGCGGAAGGCGAGGAAGAAGCTCCGGCGTTGATGCTCACGGTGAAAGACGCAGCGGGCAATGTCGTGCGGCGTTTGAATGCGGCTCCGATGCAAGGCACGCAACGCATCACGTGGGACTTGCGCTATCCGGCGGCGACGCTCGCGCCTCCGCGCACTACGCCGCCGGGCACTGATCTCGAAGAATTGTTTGGCCCGCCGCCGGGCGGCCAACTCGTGATGCCGGGCAAATACACCGTGAGTGTGGCGAAGCGCGTCAATGGCGTGTGGACACAACTCAGCACGCCGCAATCATTCAACGTCGTCACCGAAGGTTCGCTGACACTCGCTGCCGCAGACCGCAAGACGCTGTTTGAATTCCAGCAAAAGGCGATTCGTTTGCAACGCGCCGTCACGGGCGCTTCAGGCATAGCCAACGAGCTGAAAGGCAAACTGGCGATGGCAAAACGTGCGTTACAAGAGACTCCGTCAGCCAGCGACAAGTTGAGCGAAGAAGTCGCTGCGCTCGACAAGCGTTTGTCTGAAATCATTAAGGCGATGAGCGGCGACCGTGCGTTGGCGGCGCGGCAAATCAATCCGCCGCCTTCGATCTCAGAGCGCGCGGGCACGGTTGCGGCGGCGACACGCATGGCGAACGCAAAGCCTACGGGCACGCAGGTGAGCGAATACAGCATCGCTTCGACTGAGTTTGAAGTTGAGCTGAAAAAGCTGAAAGCCATCGCCGAAACCGAATGGCCTAAACTCGAAAAAGCGATGGAAGCCGCGGGCGCTCCGTGGACGCCGGGACGCATTCCGGTGTGGAGCGTGCAATAAAGCCTGGGTACGCACGCTTCCCAGCGTCGCGCGCTTTTCGATGAAGTGTGCAATTTGTTCAGGCGTCATGATTACGTCGAGCAGGTAAGCCACATCGGTGTCATAACCCAGCGCGTAATAGTGCGTCAGGGCTGCGTCCCAATCGCTTTGGCGTTCGGCGACGATGGCGAGCATGCGGTGCGCACCGTCGCTGAGTTCCCTGCCCGCATCCGCCGCCAACAGCGCATTGAGCGTATGCCGCGCTGCCGCGAAATCTTCCAGATAGTATTCCGCCGCGCCTTTCACCCACAGCGCCTGCCGCCGTTCCGTTTCAGGCAAGTTCATTGCCAGCGCGCGACGCACAATCTTTAAGGCATCGCGCGGCTCTTCGAGTTCAGACTTGGCTTGCGCAATGCGTAAGAGAAACGCTCCGCTTGCGCCCGCGTGACGTTCTGCCATCCGCGCGGCGTAATCCACTATGCGTTGGCGCGCGTCGAGCGCCGCCTGCGTATCGAGTTGTTTTTCTCTATCGTTTTCGCGCGACCACGCAAACGCGCCCGGTTCGACCGCATAAGCGTAGTTGTAAAGATTGTGATAGGCGTAAGCCAACGCCGCTGGCGGTTCGTCGGCGAGTTCGGCTTCAACGCGCGCCAGGTCAGCCGCTATCGCTCCGCCGCGCACCCAGGTGAGCGAATGCACAGCGTTCACCCGCACCGCAACATCAGCAGCGGCAAGCTGGCGGTAGTATTCAATCATCGCACCCGCACGGTCGCCCGAACGACGCGCGAGATAGCCCAACCAGCCACGTGCGTCAGCAGCCAAGCGTCCGTGGGGAAAGTGCGTCAGTTGTTGCGCAAACGTTGCGCGCGCGCGTTCCCACACTTCATCACCGCAATCAGCAATGGGCTCAAAGTTTGCTTCGGCGCTGTAACAACTGCTTTGCTTCAAAGTCGCCAAGCCCGCCATCAGTTGCGCGGCTTCGCGCTTTTCGCTCGCCGGATATTGTTTGAGCAAACGGCGAAAGCCTTGTTCGGCTTGTTCGTAATCTTTCCGCTGGTATTGCAACGCCGCGTTCAAATAAGCCACGTTGTCGCGTAACGCAGCTTCGCGGGGAACTGCCGCTAACGTCTTTTCAATATCTGCTCCGGCTTCATCTCCGGCTGGGAGCCACGGTTGATGACCTTCGCTGTTAGCGGCTGTCACGCCCGCGTCGTATTGCGCGCGAGCTGCCAGATAAGCGCGCAAGCCTTTGTTACTTGCGCCTTGCTGAAGCGAATGCAGCGCATCCAGCCGATCTATCGCGCTGTTGCGGAGCGCTTGAGCATCCATATCGAATCGCAGGTATTGCACAAGGTTTTGCCGTAACGCCGACCAATCGCCTTGCGCTTTGGCATCCGTCGCCGCTTGCCAATGGGTTTCGATTTGCTGTTCAAGCTGCCGCTGTTTTGCCCCTTCTGTCTCGTAATCAAACTCACCACTAAACTGATCGTACCAACGGCTTGGCTTGCCCGTAACGGCATTTACGGCGCGAGGCAAAGGTGGCAAGCGAAAGAAATCATGCCCTTGCACATAGCTGTTGAACCGCACCGAATTCACCGGCCCGAACCATCCGCAAGCCAGCGCCACCAACGCCAAGCCGCACAACAGCAAGGTTACGCGCAATACTTTTGCCAGATATTTCCCCAGACAGTTCATTGAATGTTCGCTCCTTTCAGATCGAGAACTTGTTCGGTTTGCCAAGTGCGTCCGTCATCGGTTTGCAGCGTCAACGTAACCGGCAAAGCAACCAACGATGTAGTGGGCCATTCGCCTGTCACCGGCCAGACGGCTTGCAGGTGCGTACCCGGCTGCCAAGTCGTAGCCGCTAACCGCAGGGCTTCGGCGCGTGTGGCGCTGCAAGGCGTGTGTTGATTCGCCGCCGCGCACAGCGGCGTAGCGTGGTTGAGGTGGCTGAGGACTTGTGCGCGTCCGAGTTGTTGCACCGGCAATCGCAACGTGAGCGTGACGGCTCCGGCAATAGGCGCGATGCGTTGTGCGCCCGTGTTGGCGAAGTCGAGATAAAGCCAGCGAGCCGTACCTTGCCGTTGCCAGCGCGCCGTCATTGAGACTTGTGGCGAAGTCGCTTCATCTTTCAACGCAGCGGCGATTTCGACGGCGCTCAGATTCGTTGTGTCTTCAACACTCGGCAAACGAAATACGCACAAGCCCAACAACAGCTTGCCGCCTTGCTGCCCCGCAGCGCGAGCATTGGCGCGCAAGCTGGCGGCGCTCGGCGTTTGCAACAACAGCGTTTCGCCGCTTTGCAAGACGAGGCCATCAACGACGCATTCGCGCTGCGCGACGTATTCACACCGCCACTCGCCGTCGTTGGGCGTACCGACAATTTGTTTGCATTCGCGTTGCGAGAGGTCTGGATGTTCGGCAACTACGGCAGGATCAAGATCGCCGCGCAGCGCTAACAGCTTGCCGCGCGTGTACCGCCGATTACGATTTTTCGAGGACGTGTGAGCATGACCGCATCATCCTGTTTTCAGCGTGTGTCAAACAGGTGTGCAACTACGTCAACGTGTCACGTCAGCCGCAATTAGCCTATGCGCGAGTCACTTGCGGCGGACTGTGGCAATCCACAATTTGAGAAGAGAGCGAGGGCCGATTGATTTCGACTCCCCTGCCTTCGAATCGGACGCGCGAACCTCCCGCATCCTGGCGGGGCCATAAAATAAAGCCGGGCGGCGTTCCTCGTGCCCAGCTAAAACTTAGTAATTTTTCTTCCCTCAACCGACATGCGCTTGACAGAATTCAAGCCGATTGGCTATTTTGCACGTTCGCGTTTTTCACGCTTAATCACGGAGATCAGACTAATGAGTACATATTTCCCTAGCGGTAAGGGACTGGAACAACATCGGCAGTGGTTCGTAGTGGACGGCAACGGCAAAACCGTAGGCCGTCTCGCCAGCGAAGTCGCCCATATTTTGATGGGCAAACACAAGCCGACTTACACCCCTTTTCTCGACACCGGCGACCACGTCATCGTCATCAATGCTGCCAACGTAGTATTCAAAGGCAATAAGACGGAAGACAAAGTCTATTATCACCACACGGGTTTTCCGGGCGGCATCAAGGCCGAAACGGCGCGCAAGCGTCTGGCTCGCCGTCCTGAAAAAGTCATCGAAACCGCCATCAAAGGCATGTTGCCCAAATCCAAACTTGGTCGTGCGATGGGCAGCAAGCTGAAAGTTTATGCGGGAACCGAACATCCGCACGGCGCTCAGTTGCCGCAACCGTTGGCGGTAGAAAACAAGTAACCCACAACTTCACAAGTTGGCAAATTGGCGTCACCCCTATCGTTCGGGAGCGCCAGATTGATAAGGAGCAAACTAACCAGTGGCAGACATTCAGTATTACGGAACCGGACGCAGAAAGACTTCGACTGCGCGCGTTTATTTACGCCCCGGCAGCGGTGAGGTCACGATCAACCGCGTCGGCTTCGACACCTATTTCAAAAATGAAACCTCGCGGATGATTATCCGCCAGCCGTTGCAACTGACCGACACCCTCGGCAAGTTCGACATTCTCGTCAACGTTGCCGGCGGGGGTTCAACGGGACAAGCGGGTGCGGTGCGTCACGGCATCGCGCGCGCCCTGCTCGAATTCAACGCCGAATTGCGCAAGAAGCTTAAAAAAGCGGGCTTTCTGACACGCGACCCGCGTATGAAAGAGCGTAAGAAATACGGTCAGAAAGGCGCGCGCGCGCGCTTCCAGTTCTCGAAACGTTAATCTCTTACGCGGAGCCTTCGCCTTATGGTCGCAAGGCTCCGCTTCAATCCATTGTCGCTTCCCTGTTTTGCCAGTTATTTGGTTGATACCAAGAACGAACCTCAATTCTTTTGAGTGGTTTCTTTGGAAGCGGCGAGTACACAAACCAAACTTATTTAGACGGAGGCATATATTGGCTACTGTTACGATGAAAGAATTGCTCGAAGCGGGCGTACACTTCGGGCATCAGGTCCGCCGGTGGAATCCGAAGATGAAGGAATACATCTTTGGCGAACGCAATGGCATTTACATTATTGACCTGCAAAAAACGCAGCGCATGTTCAAAGAGGCGATGAAATTCGTCACTA
>JAYSVR010000075.1:0-7961 GCA_043718445.1 Acidobacteriota bacterium
CGCCAAAGTTGCGCTGCTGGCAATCAGACGCATTCCCCGCTACGCCGTACCTCGCGCAATCAGCCTGCACATGGCGTCTATCAACGCGAAGGGCTAACTCATCACGCTACGCAACTTTGGCGAAGTTGCGCTACCGTTGCGCGAGGCTGCGGTGGAGACTCAGGCTCTGGCAGCTACGGTCGCGCTCGCTAGCTGCCAACGTGAAGCTCCACCGCGCAAGGCGGTGGTATCAGAAGAAAAACGCGCCGTCGTGGTGTAGCTGCTAACGTAACGCTCCACCGCGCAAGGCGGTGGTATCGGAAGAAAGGGAAAAGTTTTGCGTAAAGACAGGACGGCACGCGGGCTGTCATCCGGCGCTCCGTTGGGGCTTTGCCAACGCTACGAAGAAAGCACGCTGGCCTAAAAGCTCAGTTCAACTACGCTGGGGGGAAGTTTTTGTAAGGACATTCGTTGCGCTCTGGTAGCATCGCTGATGGAAAGCTTCTGCATTTTCGGCATATTTGTTAGCCATTCCAGGTTGCCCACTTTGTCATTGAGTGTGAGCGTGAGTTGCGTCAGTCCTTTTAGTTGCTCTAGCGACTTTAAGCCGTTCACTTGGCTTTCGCTGAGATCAAGCGTGAGTTGTGTCAGGCTGTTCAACTTCGCCAATGGTTGCAGATTGCTCACACGGCTTTTGCGCAGGTACAACGCAAGTTGTGTCAACCCGCCTAACTTCGCTAACGGGTCTATGCTTTCCACAAAACTACTTCCAAGTAAAAGATTTAACTGAGTTAGATTACTTAGCTTGGACAATGGCTCTATATCAACAATCTCGCTCTGCCTAAGTCCAAGAGTCAGTTGTGTTAGATTCCTCAACATAGATAACGAATCTAACTTCCTAACACCAGTCCCATATACTCCAAGCGTAAGTTGAGTTAATTCATTCAGGTTCATCAAAGCCTTAGGGTCGTTTCCTTCGCTAGTAAAGAAATTACGCGCTAATGATGCCAAGCCCTCCAGCTTGGACGACGATTGAATTGATTGTTTCAGCTTGCTCAACTTTGCTAGCGGTTCCGTGTTCTGCGCTTGGCTATCATAGGTGTTGAGCCTAAGTTGAGTTAGATTGCTCAACTTTGCTAGAGGCTCCAAATTAGTCACGTCGCTTCCGCTTAAATCAAGCGTTAATTGGGTCAGACCGTTTAGCTCTGATAGCGGTTCTAAATCGCCAACGCTGCTATTGCTAACATCAATATCTAATTGCGTCAGCTTACTCAAAGTTGACACCCACTTTAGGTTGTTCACTGAGGATGATTTTAATGGCTTTAGCATGAGAGTCATCTTTCCTTGATTGTCTCGAAATAAGTTACTTTTTGAAGGAGTGCCAAGCTTAATCGTCAATTGAGTTAGGCGATTTAACTTGGATAGCGGTTCGAGATTGCTTACTTGATTGTTACTGAGATCAAGCGATAGCTGCATCAAACTATTCAGTTTTGACAACGCTTCAATATCGGTCACTTGGCTGGGGCTGAGGTCAAGTGTCAGTCCCGTCAAATGATCTAATTTCGCCAACGCATCCAAGCTGAGTACTCTGCTCTCACTGAGGTCTAGTGTTAGGTGCGTCAGTTCCCTCAATTGCGCCAATACGTCTACGCTGTTTACCTGGCTCTTTTGAAGGTTAAGGGTGAGTTTCTTGAGCGAGCGACAATCTGCCAGCGAAGCCAACCCTGCAATGGAATTGGAAGACTCAGAAGCCTTGAGGGAAAGTTCTTCGATTGAATCGGAAGAAAGCCAAGTAAATCGTTCCAAATCAAGTGGCTCAGTCATCTCTAACTTCTTCAACTGATGCTGGTAGTCATACAACTCTGGCGGATAGTTTTGATAACTCAAATAACGAGTGCCTTCGATGCGCTGATATTGCAGGTTGCCAATCCATCCTAACGCTATCAGCGCAATCGCAGCAGCCACAGCCCCCATTCGCACAAAGCCGCGCCGCCGCAAACTCTGCCGCAAATAGTTTTGCTTTTCCTGCTCCGCGCTTCCCCACGGCATTTGGCTGGCGTTGCGTTCGATCAATTTCAGGTCTTTGCCTTTGAGCAAATAATGTCCGCGCTTGTCGTTTTTCTGCCACGCGAGAAAGGCGTTCTCAAAGCGCAGCCGCGCCTGTTCGATTTCGCCCAGCAGCTTGCGTGTCAGCCGGTGCAGCGCGGGAATCAGGCGTTCGTGCGGCAGGCGGTAATGCGTGACGGAATCTTTACCTGCATTTTTGGGCGTCACGGTTTCGAGCAAGCGGATGTCGCGTTGTGCGAGGCGTTCGAGTTGCGGTTGCAAGCGGCGCGGGTCAGTGTCGGCTTCGGCAGCGATTTGCTCGAGCGGCAGTCCTTCGGCGTGGCGTTGGTTAGTTTCGGGGTCGCGCAAGGCGAGCAGCGCTTTGAGCAGCGGCTCGCGTTCGGTTTCAGCGAAGCGTTCGAGGCAGCGGTTGATGTATTGCGTCAGCAAGCCTTCGGCTCCGCCCGCGAACTGGTAATCCTTGACGGTCAGCGTACGCCCGCCCAGCCGGTCGTGCAGTTCGGCGAGGACGAGCAGACCGATGCCGAGGTCTACGGGGGAGACCTGGTGGTCGGCGTTGGCGGCGGCTGAGATGAGGTTGTTGACGACGGGCTGTTCGACTTGCAAACCGGCTTCCTGAATCAGTTGGCTGATGACGTCGCGCGCCGCTTCGCTCGTGAACAAGCGCAACGACATCTCTTTGGGATAAAAGCCGCGCTTGTTGTTTTCGGGGATGATGAAATCCGCCCAGTCCGCACGGTATTCACGGCGAAAGGCTACGACCCAGGTGAGGCGATGCGGCGGCAGGCTCTCACGGGCTACGCGACGCAGCAGTTGCAAGACCGCATTGCGTCCGCGCAACTGCTCGAACTGATCCAACACGATGACGTGCGTTTCAGCGCCTAACGCTTCCGCCGACGGATTGATGAGGTCTTCGAGTTTAGCAGGTTTCTTTTCGCCGTTATCTGACCAGTCTTCCTGAATCGCACGCAGCAGGCGTTCCGCCGAATCGGTCGGCACGGCTTCCCAGTAATGCACGCGTACGCCTTTGTCTTTCAAGATGTGCGGCAGCCCGGCGCGCAGGAGCGAAGTCTTCCCCGCGCCCGACTCGCCCATCAGCACTACGAGCGGCGTCTGGTTGTCGAGCACGTAACCCATCAACTCCTGCAATTCGCTCTCGCGCCCCAAGCGCCGAAAGAGTTCGCCATCACCCGGCGTAAACGCACTCGGCCCCTTAATCACCAACGGGCGATCTTTGACCGGCGGCAAATCAGTCGCATGCGTCGCGCGCCATAAACGGCGAAAGGCATAAGCAAAAGCAATGACTCCGATGGCAGTGAGCGCGATGGGGGCTACGGCGTAGCCTTTCCAGTTGGGAATCCAGGGATTGCTCTTGAGAAAAGTCGCGGCAAGAAAACACAGCGCGCCGAACGCAGCCGCACTCTGTTCGCGCCGCCGTCCTTTGATGATGCGGATGAAGTTCGTCGCTGATTGCAAAAAGTTCTGCCCTAAATCCATCACAGGCTTTGCATTTCGATTGGTGTTTGTCGGGGCTTGCCGTTACTGCTTAGTGGCGTGAGTTGACGCGGGCATCATACGCAAGGGCGGAAGTCTCGCCAAACGAACTGCGGAGCCTGTGGAGTGCTGCGGCTCGACGCAGCTTTCCCACACCACTCGGTTTGGCAAACGATGACAGGAAACGCGAGGCGTCTGGTTCCCAACACGGCTCACGCGATCAAGTGGCGTAACAAAGCTGCGTCAAGCCAGCACTCCACAGGCTGCGCCGTTCCCTGGTTGCCATCGGTTTGGCAAACGATGACAGGAAACGCGAGGCGTCTGGTTCCCAACACGGCTCACGCGATCAAGTGGCGTAACAAAGCTGCGTCGAGCCGCAGCACTCCACAGGCTGCGCCGAGCGCATTGCCGATCAGTCAGCCGCTCTCTAAAATGCCCGCGCCTTAATCATCACCTATGAATCACGCTGCATCGTTGACGCTTTCGCCTGACCGTTGGGCGCTCATCAAATCGCTATTTGCCGAAGCGGCGGAACTGCCGACGGTCGCGCGCGCCGCGTGGCTCACCGAACGTTGCGGCACAGATGCAGCCTTGCGCGCCGAAATCGAAAAGATGCTCGCTGCTGACGCACAAGCCGAAGCCTTTTTAGAAAACGCTCCGATCAATAGTTTCGCGCGCGAACAATTTGCCGAAGGCGAAAGCGTCGGCGCTTATCGCATCGTGCGCGAACTCGGTCGCGGCGGGATGGGTACGGTTTATCTGGCCGAACGCGCCGCCGCCGGTTTCGAGCAACGCGTAGCCCTCAAGGTCATCAAGCGCGGCATGGATAGCGACGAAGTCTTGCGCCGCTTCATCGCCGAACGCCAGATTCTCGCGCAACTCAATCATCCGCACATCGCGCGCTTGCTCGACGGCGGGCAAACGGCGGACGGGCGGCCTTTTTACGTGATGGAATACATCGAAGGCGTCGCGTTGGATGATTACGCGAAAACGCATTCGCTCTCCATTGCTGAACGCTTGCAGTTGTTTCAACAGGTTTGCGCGGCGGTGCAATACGCCCATCAACAATTGGTGATTCACCGCGATTTGAAACCTTCGAATATTTTAGTGACGGCTGACGGCATGGCGAAGCTGTTGGACTTCGGCATTGCCAAAGTGCTTTCCACCGACGACTCGGCAACGGTTACGCAAGCGGTGATGCTGACGCCCGCATACGCCAGCCCTGAACAGTTGCGCGGCGCGCGGCTGACGACGGCGAGCGATGTTTACGCGCTGGGCGTGATTCTTTATGAACTGCTGACGGGCGTGTCGCCTTACGAAGTTGTGCCAACTGAGACGCAGGCTTTTTCGAAAGCCGTATGCGAGACCGAACCCCTGCGTCCGAGCGTCAGGGCGTTGCGCACTGAGGGCGGCCAACCGATCAACGCCGAACTCGATTACCTGGTGATGATGGCGTTGCGCAAAGAACCGACGCGGCGTTACGGCTCAGTCGAACAGTTCAACGCAGACATTCATCGTTATCTGAACGGTTTGCCGGTGAGCGCGCGGCCTGACACGTTGCGTTATCGCGCCAGCAAGTTCGTCAAACGCAATCGTACGTTGACGGCGGCCACGCTCGCCGTCGCCTTGAGTTTGACTGGCGGCATTGCGCTCACCTTACGCCAAGCGCGCATCGCCGAACGCGAACGCGCACTCGCCCAACGCCGCTTTGATGATGTGCGGCAGTTGGCGAACAGGTTCGTCTTTCAATACCACGACGAAGTGGCGAAGCTGCCCGGCTCAATCGCCTTGCGCGAAATGATGGTGAACGATGCTAAAGATTACCTGACGCGGTTGGCGCAAGACGCCAATAACGACGCGGCCTTGCAACTCGAACTCGCGCAAGCCTGGATCAAAATCGGCGACGTATTGGGCAAGCCTTACGCGCCCAATCTAGGCCACACCGACGAAGCCATCAAAAGTTATCAGCAAGCTCGACAACTGGCAGAAGCCGTCTCAGCGCAACGCCCCAACGATTCAACCGCACGACGTACGTTAGGACTCGCGCTGCAAAATCTGGGAGCGGCTGAAACGCGCGCGGGCAAATTCAAAACAGCGCTGCCGATGTTGCAACAAGCCGTCGCGCTGCTGGAAAACGCCGCCGATGATCTCACGTTGAAAACGGCGCTCGCAGCGGCTTATTTGCGGATGGGTGATTGCCTCACGCGCGGCAACCTGACGACGCAAAGCAACGCGCTCGAAATTTATCAACGAGCCTTGCACTTGAATGAAACGATCCTGCTCGAATCATCAGATAAAGTTGGCAATAAAACCGGCGCACAACGCGCTATCGCCGCTGTCGAGCAACGCATGGGAACTACGCTGTCGAGCAGCAACGCGGGAACCGCCAGCGCGGCACAAGCCCTGGTTCATCATCAACGCGCGACGGCGTTATTTGCTGAGGTGGCGGCGGCTGAACCGATGAATACGAAAGCGCAGCGCGACCTGAGCGATCAATACTTGATGCAAGCCGAAGTGCTGGCGAAGGTCGGCAACCTGAATCAAGCCAGTGCTGATTGCCAGCGCGCGCTTCCTTTTTTTGAAAAGGCCGCTGCCGCCGAACCACAAAACGCCGAAGCCCAACGCGATCTAGCGACGACGCATTACATCATCTGTTCGGTCAATCAAACCGGCGGACGTTGGGCGGCGGCGGCCAGCGCGATGCGTCAGGCGTTGGTGATTTATGAAAAGCTGGCGGCCCGCGATCCACGCAATGCCGAAAATTACACCGATATGTTTTCCGGTTACGCGCGCCTGGCAGAGAACGAACAGCGCCTCGGTCATACGGCGGCAGCGGCGGCGGCTCAACAACGCAAGATTGAATGCAAAGCGCGGTTAGACGCCTTGCGTTAAGGTTTGCCTGCTATGCGGTCAATGAATATCATCGCGGCGTTTTCGCATCATCACTTCACTAATCCAATTCACATCGGAGCCTGTCTTTATGAATCTTTTTCGCGGTGCGTTGTGTGTCGCTCTCTTGAGTTTTTGCCTGTCACCGTCGAGCCACGCGCAAAACGGCGCGCTCAAATGGGACGCGATTCAAACCGAAGCGCATACGCTCTTGCTCGATTACCTTAAGCTCGACACGACCAATCCGCCCGGTAATGAAATCAAAGCCGCGAATTTTTTCGCCGCGCTCTGCCAGCGCGAAGGCATTGAGCATCAAGTCTTCGAACCCTTTCCCGGACGTGCGACGTTGTGGGCACGCATCAAAGGCGACGGCACGCAACGTCCGATCATCCTGCTCAATCACTCCGACGTAGTTCCGCACGACAAAGCCTATTGGACGACCGAACCGTTCACGCCCGTCGAAAAAGACGGATTCATTTATGCGCGCGGCGCAATGGATATGAAAGGTCTGGGTATGGCGCAATTCGTCACGCTGCTGACGCTGCATCGCAACCAAGCCAAGTTGAAACGCGACGTGATTTTTCTTTCGACCGCCGACGAAGAAGCGGGCGGATTGCAAGGCGCAGGCTGGTTCGTCAAAAACCATCCTGAACTTTTGGGCAAGGCTGAATTTTTGTTGAACGAAGGCGGCGGCAATTTCGCCGATGACGCGGGCAAGGTGTTGAGCATCGGCGTCGGGCCTTCAGAAAAAACGCCCGCGTGGTTGCGGCTGACAGCTACGGGCACAGCCGGACACGCTTCGATTCCGCGCGCCGATTCGTCGGTCAATCGTTTGATTCGCGCGTTGAACAAGTTGATTGATTACAAACCGCCGATTCAGTTGACGCCCGCCGTCGAGCAAATGTTCAAAGCCAGCGCGCCGCTACGTCCGGCCACGATGCGCGCGAAGTTTGAGAACATCCGCGAATCGTTGAAAGACCCTGACTTTCTCAAATTGCTCGAAGCTGACCCGATGGCGAACGCGCTGTTGCGCAATACGATTTCGATCACGATGCTCGCGGGCAGCAACAAGGTGAATATCATTCCACCCGCCGCCTCGGCAGACATTGACACCCGCGTAGTGCCCGGCGAAAAACTCGACCGCTGGATCGCCGAACTCAAAGGCGTCATCAACGACGACAAGATCAAGATCGAACCGATACTGGCGTTCAACGCGAACGCTTCACCGACTGACACTGCGCTGGTCAAAGCCATCGCCACTGTCACCAAACGCAAATACGCCGACGCGCTCATTACTTATCCGGTACAAGCCGGATTCACCGATTGCCACTTCTTTCGAGACTTGGGCATTCACAGTTATGGCTTTTCGCCTTTCGTCGCAGCGCCGCGCCAACTCGGCGGCGGAGTTCACGGCAACGACGAACGCATCGGCAAACAAACTTATCTCGATGGCGTGAAATTCTTTTACGAAGTAATTGCGGAATTAGCGCGGTGACAAACGTGGCGCAGGCTTCAGCCTGTGACCCGTTGTG
>JAYSVR010000076.1:0-2695 GCA_043718445.1 Acidobacteriota bacterium
GCTGACAGCTTGAAGCCGCGCGCGCAGAATTCGTCCCATAAACATCGTCCCTTTCAATCGTCCCTTTCATGTCCCCTGAACGCTGGCAACGCATAGAACCGCTTTATTACGACGCGCTGGAACGCCCTGCGCCCGAACGCGCCGCGTGGTTGGCGGAAGCCTGTGCGAATGACGAAGCCTTGCGCCACGAAGTCGAAAACTTGCTGTCGTCGAATGAAGCGGCAAGCAGCTTTCTGGTTGATCCTGCGTGGAAAGTCGAAGCGAAAGCCTTAGCCGTCGCTCCATTGATAGAAATCACCGGCACGCAACTCAGCCACTATCGCATTCTGGAAAAAATCGGCGCGGGCGGCATGGGCGAAGTTTATCTGGCGCACGATGAAAAGCTGGAGCGCAAGGTCGCGCTCAAAACCTTGCCGCCGCAATTCAGCCACGATCAGGCGCGGTTGCAACGCTTCGTGCGCGAAGCCAAAGCCGCTTCGGCGCTCAATCATCCGAACATCATTACGATTTATGAAATCGGCGAAAGCGCGGCGGGCGAGCCGCCGTTCATCGTCACGGAATATATCGAGGGCGCTACGTTGCGGGCCCAGTTGGCAAAAGGGCGCTTGCCGTTGCGCGAAGCGTTGGCGCTGACGTTGCAAGCGGCGTCGGCACTGACGGCGGCGCATCGTGCGGGCATCATTCACCGCGACATCAAACCCGAAAACATCATGGTGCGGCCTGATGGTTTGGTGAAGGTGCTGGATTTCGGCTTGGCGCGCATGACCGCAGCACCCAATGCGCCCAATGAGAAAAGTCATGACGCGCGCAACAGCACTGAAGCGGGCACGGTGATGGGTACGCCGCGTTATATGTCGCCCGAACAGGCGCGCGGCCACAAGGTAGACGCGCGCACCGACATCTTCAGTTTGGGCGTAGTGTTTTATGAAATGGTTTCTGGCAAGCCGCCGTTTGGCGGAGCTTCGACCGCCGAAGTTTTTGCCGCGCTGCTCGACCAGAATCCGCCGCCCCTGGATGCGTTGAGCGGGCTGCCGCTGGATTTGTTGGAGGAGTTGGAAGAGGTCGTAGGGCTGTCGTTAGAGAAAGACCGCGCGACGCGCTATCAGACGATCAGCGAATTCGCCGCCGATCTCGAACGGCTCAAACAGCGCTTTGAACAGGAAGCCGAACTCGCGCAGACCTTGCCCGCCGCCTCAAACACCGGCACCGAATCGAACGCTTCACGACGCAGCGGGCAACGGCGCTCGACGCTCAGGCCAGCCGTTCAGGCGACGGGGGCGCGCACGTCTGAAGTTACGCCGCCGCCGGCTGCGCGTTGGCGCTGGCTGGCAGCAGCGGGATTGGCGTTGGCTGGCGTGGTGGGCTTCGGACTTTATCAATGGCTGGGCGGGAATGGCGCGCGGCCTTTGGCTCCGCCGCCCAAGACGATTCCGTTTACCAGCCTGCCCGGCGTAAAGGAATATTCCAGTTTCTCGAATGACGGCAATGCGATTGTGTTTGCGTGGGATGGCGCGCAGAAAGAACTCAATGGCAAGCGTGATATTTACGTCAATCAGATTGGCGTCGGCGATCCGCAACAACTCACGCATACGCCCGAAGACGAATTGATTCCGGCCTGGTCGCCCGATGGCGTATTCATCGCCTTCCTGCGCGATTCGGGTGGCAAGTATGGCGTCTATCTAGTACCCGCGCGCGGCGGCGCGGAACGCAAACTGACTGAGGCGTCTTCTGGCTTGTCGTGGTCGCCCGATAGCAAGTGGCTGGCTTGCGCCAGCCTCGCGTCGGCGAATGATCCGGGCAGCATTCTCTTGCTTAACGTAAACACGGGCGAATCGCGCCGACTGATGGCGGAGATTCCAGCAGCCCGCGAACTTACGCCGGCCATTTCGCCTGACGGCAAGAACGTGGCTTTCTTGCGCAGCTTCAGCAATTCGGCGCGCGAAATCTTCGTCGTGCCGATCGGCGGCGGCACGCCCAAACAACTAACGAATGACCAACGCCCCATCTTCGGTCTGGCATGGACAGCCGATAGCAACGAGTTGGTATTCTCGGCCAATCGCGGCGGCGGACGCGGCTTGTGGCGTGTGCCGATCAAAGGCGGTGCGCCGGAACGCATCGTTGTGACAGGACAAAACCCCAGCTTCCCGGCGATCTCGCGGCAAGGTGATCGGCTGGCTTACACCGACGCATACAGCGACTCGAATCTTTATTTGTATGAAGGGCCGGGCTTCGCGGGACGCGCCGTGCCGGGCAAGTTCGGCACGGCACGCACGATTCTGACTTCGACGCGCGAAGACACGAGTCCGCAATTTTCGCCGGACAGCACGCGGCTCGTATTCACTTCGCAACGCAACGGCAGCGAAGAAATCTTCGGCGCTGACAGCCAGCAGTGGAAGTCGAATCAGTTGACCTTCTTCGACGGTCCCAACGCCGGTACGCCCCACTGGTCGCCCGATGGCAAATGGATCGCGTTCGATTCGCGCGCGAAAGGCAGCCCTGACGTTTACGTCATCAGCGCCGACGGCGGCGCGGCGCGGCAACTGACGACCGAACCGACTTTCGATTCGCAACCGAGTTGGTCGCACGATAGCCAATGGATTTATTTCACTTCTGACCGCAGCGGGCGTTACGAAATCTGGAAGCTGCCGGTCGAAGGCGGGCAAGCCTTGCAAATCACCAAAGGCGGCGCGTTCGA
>JAYSVR010000077.1:0-2687 GCA_043718445.1 Acidobacteriota bacterium
CGCCGGGCTTTATGAAGTAGACGCCCGCACCGCAGTTTTGTATATCGGTTCCGGCCTCGACACGTTCAGCAAAATCAACTTCGACGAAGCGCGCAAGATCGTCGAGAACTCCGGTATCCCTTTTTACGCCATCGGCACGGGCAATCTCTTTCTGAAATTAAATGACCAAGCCCTTGATCCCGGTCGCGGCACTACTATCGCTGGCGGCATCCCGTTTGACCGAATGAGTATGTTGCAAGCGCAAAATACGCTGAAGACCTTTGCCAACGCGACGGGCGGCGACTATCAACCCATGACGTTCGCGGGCGAAATCCCCAGCTTGTTGCAAAACATCGCGGCCAAGGTGCGCAATCAATACAGCCTGGGTTATACGCCTTCCAATTCGCGCAAAGAAGGCAAGCGCCGCAAGATCGTCGTCAAGGCCAACCTCGGCGACAAGATTGATCCGAAACTCGTTGTCATTCAGCATCGCCAAACTTACGTCGAAGCCAAAGAAAAGAAGTAAGACTTCAGATGGTTATTGACCAGATCGCTCATAACGTAACCGACATCGAAGCTCGCATCGCCACGGCCTGCCAACGCGCAGGCCGTTTGCGCAATGAAGTGACGCTCATCGCCGTCAGCAAAACCGTCGAACCCGAACGCATTCGCGCCGCTGTCGCCGCCGGCATAAAAGTCCTCGGCGAAAACCGTGTGCAGGAAGCTCTCACCAAAATCCCTGAGTTCGCGCAAGCCGATGTGCAATGGCATTTGATCGGACACCTGCAATCGAACAAAGCGCGCAAAGCCGTCGAGAGTTTCGCCGCCGTTCACACCGTAGACACTTTCAAACTCGCCGAACGGCTGGCTGCCGCCGCTGGCGAACTTGGCAAGCAAATGCCCGTGCTGATCGAAGTCAATGTCGGCGACGAAGCCAGCAAAGCCGGTGTAACAGAAGCCGAAGTCTTGCCACTTTGTGAGCAGGTCGCACGTTTGCCGCATCTCGCCTTGCAAGGCTTGATGGCCGTGCCGCCCTTTCTTGATAATCCCGAAGACGTTCGCCCTTACTTTCGCCGCCTGCGCCAACTGCGCGATTCGGCAATTGCGGCAGGCATCGTCGCCGCTTCGTTCAATCAACTCTCGATGGGAATGAGCAATGATTTTGAAGCAGCGATTGAAGAAGGCGCGACCTTCATACGCATAGGTTCGGCGCTGTTTGGCGCGCGGCAATACGTTTAGCATTCAGTTAATTCAACACATCACTTATGTCACCTTTAACGACCGCCGGAGAATATCTTTCTCGTATCGCATTTCAGTTACTTCGTTACGCCAACGACCTCACGTTTTTGTTATGTCTGGTGGTTTTGTTATTGGTGATTGCGCGTTACGTAACCGATCGGTTTAACGTCAATCCTTTTGGCCGCGTGCCTTTTTATTTGCGCCGACCGACTGACGGCTGGTTTTATCACCTCAAACATTCTCAACTTTATTTTGCTGCTAAAAAGGCTTTTGGCTTCGATCCCATCTGGCTGTTGATGGGCGCGGGCGTAGTGCTGGTTTACTTGATGTTGCCCAGCTTGATTGGGCCAGTGATTGGAATGTTACAGGCCGTCAGTACGACCTTGTTACATTTCGGAGCAGGTCGCGTGCGCGATGGCGTCGCCGCGTTAGTGGGAACGTTGTTACTAACTTGCATCTATTTTTTGCTGTTGATGATGCTGGTCATGGTGGTTAATTTCTTTTTTGGCATTCTGGCTCGCCCCGCCCAACGAGCCGGTACTTTTATTTATCCTTTGATCAACCTGCCGCTTTCCCGCTTTGACCCCAGCGGAAGGTTCTTCCCGATTTTTTTCATCTTGTTATCTTTTGTACTTCAGCTATTGGCCTCGTTTATTGCTGAACGATTCTTTTAGTTGATGCGCGAACTTAACGCATTGCCCATTGCCCATTGTCCATTACGCATTGCCCATTGTTTGCAAGGTAAAAGCCTTGAAGTCGCGCGGGATCGCACCCAAATGCAATCACTATAAGCCTTTCATTGCTTGGTAATCACTTCATCCAGATTCAATAACAAGCTCGCCACCGTCGTATAAGCCGCCAACTCCGCCACCGGCAACACCGTGTCATTGCGCCGTTCGCCCATGCGCAGCAGCTTTTCCGCTTCCGCCACATTCGCGCCGTACCATTGCCGTTGCGCTTCGAAGCTCGCCCGCAACGTCGCGCGTTCGCTCTCTTTCGGCCAGCGCGAAGTCACTACGCGAAACGCCCACGCCACACGTGCGTCAACCGTCGCGCCGCCTTCTTTCAGCATGCGTTCGGCCAGCAAACGCGCGGCTTCAACGTAAGTCACATCATTCATCAAATTCAAAGCCTGTAACGGCGTATTCGTCCGCGTCTCGCGCACCGTGCATTGCTCGCGCGCCGTTGCGTCAAACACCAGCATCGCCGGATTGAAAACTGTGCGCTTCCAATAGCTATACAAACTGCGCCGATAAAGGTCGTCGCCCGTGGCGTGTTCGTAAGCCGTCATATTCGAGAACGTCATATCGCGGAACAAACCCGCCGGTTGATAAGGCTTCACCGAAGGCCCGCCGATTCGTTCGGTCAACAAGCCCGACACCAACAGCGCCTGATCGCGGATCATTTCGGCAGAAAGACGCAGGCGGGGAAACGCCTCGGAGTGCGGAGTGCGGAGTGCGGAGTGCGGA
>JAYSVR010000078.1:0-7923 GCA_043718445.1 Acidobacteriota bacterium
AGCCCACACCACACTCTTATTCGTCATCGTCTTCGCTCACGCCGAAATAGCGCATCCATTCATTCATCTTGCCGGGTGCGGCTTTGGGTTCGTCGCTGATTGCACTTTCACTTTCAATCGCTTCTTCCATCATTCTGCGAAAGGCTCCGGCGCGTATCACTGCCACGCCGCACACGCGCACGCGCGCCGCGAGTTGATTGTCAGAGGTCACCACGGTCAGCGCACGTTTCTGCTTTTCGTTTTCGGCGTAATCAACAATGCGCGCATCGGCATCGCTGCCCGGCGCGGCGTAAAGAATACGTATGCCACGATAACGCGCGTCATCAGGGAAGCGCGCGTCAGGCGCTCCGTCAAAGACCACGGTGAGCTTGAGCTTTTTCACGCGCGCCAATACGGCGAGGTCTTGCAGCAGTTGCTGGCGCGCATTCGGCTTGTCTTCCCACCAGCTTTCGTAACCGCGTCCGCGTTGTCCGATCACATTGTTGCCGTCAATCAGGTACATAATCGCTGCGGATTTTGCCACACTTGACGAGGTATAACCTCATCCGTAGTATCTCGCCCGTCGTCGCAACAAGATATTTATTGATAACACAGCGAACGACTTATGGCGGCTATAGCTCAGTTGGTTAGAGCGCTAGATTGTGGCTCTAGAGGTCGTGGGTTCGAGACCCACTAGCCGCCCTTCCTTTTTTCCCTTTCCTGCCAGTTTTCATTTTCTAGTTTACAAGTGCATGGAGTACACGCTTTAGCGTGAGGCCTCGCAATGAAACGCCTCACGCTAAAGCGTGTACTCCATGCGTCTGTCGTCTATCAATACGTCTATGGCTGAAAACAAAGCCGAAAACAAAAAAAGCAAAATCAATTATCCCGGCGCTTGGGCCGAAGCGAAAAAGCTGATCGTCTCTGCGCGTTGGCGGTTGGCGTTGGGCGGCGTGCTGATGATTTTCAATCGGCTGGTCGGACTCGTCCTGCCCGCTTCGTCGAAATATGTGATTGACGAAGTGCTGACCAAGCAACGCCACGAACTGATCTTGCCCATTGCGGCGGCAGCGGCAGCGGCGACGGTTTTGCAGGCGGCGACTTCGTTCGCACTCTCGCAAATTCTGGGCGTAGCCGCGCAACGCGCCATCACTGAAATGCGCAAACGCGTGCAGGAAAAAATCGCGCGCTTGCCGATTCGCTATTTCGATTCGACGCAAACCGGCAAGCTGATTTCACGAATCATGAACGACGCCGAAGGCATTCGTAACCTCGTCGGCACGGGGTTGGTTCAACTCGTCGGCAGCATTTTCACGGCGTTCCTCGCCATCGGCGTATTGTTTTATCTGAACTGGAAATTGACCGTTGCGACCATTGTCGTACTCGCCGCTTTCGCCAGCGTCTTGTTCATCGCCTTTCGCAAACTGCGTCCGCTGTTTCGGGAACGCGGCGAGATTCAATCGCAAATTACTGGACGGTTGGCCGAATCGCTCGGGGGCATTCGCATCGTGAAGGCTTATACCGCCGAAAAGCGCGAAGAGATTGTTTTCGCCAAAGGCGCGCACAAACTGTTGCGCAACGTAGCCCAATCCATGACCGGCGTGTCAGCCGTGTCGGCGTTTTCTTCGGTCATCGTAGGAGCCATCGGCGTCGTGATTATTTATGTCGGCGGCAATGCGATCTTGCGCGGCGAGATGACGCTCGGCGAACTGATTATGTATATCTTCTTCACCGGCTTGATGGCGTTGCCGATCATCGAAATGGCTTCGATTGGCACGCAGATTACCGAAGCCTTCGCCGGACTCGACCGCATCCGCGAAATCATGAACATGACCACCGAAGACGAAGAAGACGCCAGCAAAGCAGCGGTCAAAGAGTTGCGTGGCGAGATCGAATTCGCCGATGTCAGTTTTGAATACAACGCCGATGTGCCTGTGTTGAAGCACGTTTCTTTCATCGCGCCCGCCGGTTCGACC
Source organism: Acidobacteriota bacterium (assembly GCA_043718445.1). Lineage (GTDB taxonomy): Bacteria > Acidobacteriota > Blastocatellia > RBC074 > RBC074 > JACPYM01. The sequence continues at coordinate 1,956 of JAYSVR010000078.1, forward strand.
ACGGCGCTGGTGGGTTCGAGCGGATCGGGCAAGAGCACGCTCATCAGCCTCGTGATGAATTTCAATCAGCCGCTGTCAGGCACGATCAAAGCGGATGGCCGCGATTTGCAAGCCATCAAGTTGCGCGATTACCGCGATTACCTCGGCGTAGTGCTGCAAGACAACTTTCTCTTTGACGGCACGGTGGCTGAGAACATTGCTTTCTCGCATCCGCACGCCACGCGCGAAGAAATCGAAGCCGTCAGCCGCATCGCACATTGCGACGAATTCATCACAGGTTTTGAGCAGGGTTATGAAACCATCGTCGGCGAACGCGGCGTCAAACTCTCAGGCGGACAACGCCAACGCATCGCCATCGCCCGCGCATTGTTGGCAAATCCGAAAATCTTGATTTTGGATGAAGCGACTTCGAGTTTAGACAGCGAAAGCGAGTTGCTGATTCAGGAAGGGCTGAAGCAATTGCGTGCGGGAAGGACTACGTTTGTCATCGCGCACCGGCTTTCGACGATTCGTAGCGCCGATCAAATCTTGGTGTTGGAACACGGCGAGATTGTCGAACGTGGCACACACACCGAATTGCTCGCGCTCGATGGACGTTACAAACAGCTTTACGACAAGCAGTACAAATTCGAGTTAGATCAGTTCGTCAACCCCGGCGAAGATTTCACGCCCGACCTGCCCAAAGTCACGATGGATAAACCGGCAGCGCGCGGCGGCATCTCGTCAATTTAACAGGAGAATTTTTCACCCATGTCAGAACCGACCCAAACCATCGCCAACCATACGCGCTGGCATCCGCCATTTCATTTTGTGTTATCCCCAATTTTGCTGATTCATCTGATTTGGACGATCTATCAGCTTTACCAAACACCTGATTTCGCGCACGTCGAAGCTCTGTTGCTGGCAATTGGCTTGATCTTGATGATGCTCCTGACGCGCATCAATCCGCTCAAAGCGCAAGACCGGATCATTCGTTTGGAAGAACAACTGCGCTATCAAAAACTCTTGCCCGCCGCACTTGCCGAAAAAGCCAGCGCCTTGCCCGAACGCTTGCTGATCGCTATGCGTTTCGCTTCAGACGCCGAACTGCCCGCCCTCGCGCAACAAGTCGTAGACCGCAAATTCACTTCGTCAAAAGAAATCAAACAGGCCATCAAAAACTGGCGCGGCGATTACTTTCGCGTTTGACCCTGGGAGCGCACGCTTCCCAGCGTGCTGTAAGAAAAGCCGCGCAGCGTTCCTTTTTCCTGCTTCCCCGGTAGGAAAATGTTTTTCAGTGGTTTTATAATGACCGCGCCAGCTTGCTGGCATCTTTGAAAGAAAGGAGGTGGTTACGATGACCTTAGGCGACTTGCTGCGACTACTTTGTGACAATTACGTCCTGCTGAGAATTCAGCAGCGGCTGATTGAAGCAAAGCTGAAACGGTTAGAAGACGAAGTAAAGGCCCTGCTCGAACAGGGCCCTAGTCGAAACTAACTTCAAAAGGGTTGGGGAGAAATCCCCAGCCCGCTTTCAAAGACAATATAAACAATCCATAAGGAGAAAAACAATGGAGCTTTGCGAACAAATTAAACAAACCCGTTTGGCGTTGCGCCAGACGCAAGAGCAACTCGGTGCGGCGTTGGGCTTACCAGTCGCGCTCATCGCGCAATGGGAACGCGGCGAAGCGTCCCCTGAACATCCCCGCCTGCTCGAACTGGCGTTGCAACAGGTGCAATTCGATCACGGCGTTTGGTTTTTGGATGAGCCGATGCAACAACGTATGCAACAGAGCATCGTGATGTTGGAACAATCTAAACGCGAACTCGAAATGCTGGTCAGCGCGAATGCCTGACACCTTTCGGAAGTTGTAGAACAAGATGCCATCTTGTTCTACAACTTCACCCGCTCGTCTAGTCATCCCCAGCCATCTGCGATAAGCTGCCGCCGCAATCAAAATCCATCCTTCAGGAGCTACAACTCAATGACCGTCGAATTGCTTTCACTCACGCGCAGCGCCGCGCTGGCTACGCCTTTGAACGAATATGAAGCCGCTGCACTCGCCACCCAAATTGGAGCCGCGGACGGCTTGCACGTCTATCCGCGTTCGTTCACCAGTGGACACAACGCGCTGTTTTTCTTAGGCCGCAAAGGCACGACGAAATTGCTCGGCGTCATTTCAGCCAATGCCGAAACGCTTGCGCGCTTTCACGGCATCGCAACTAAACAAGATGAATTGACCACGCTGCTTTGCGAATGCACACATGAAAACGCCGCTGCGATGCGCGCGCTTTTCGACTTTCTCGTACCCAAAACTTTAGGGCTGAAAAAATCCGCTGGCTGCGGCGACCGTTTGGGATTGGCGACGCCTGGTCATGTGCAAGCTATTCGGAAGTCGAGTATGGCTCCGATCTTTTCGCAACAATCCATCCGCGAGAACACGCGCACCGGACGCAATCCGCAAATCGTGCAAGACGACGCGCTGTGGGGCGTGCTTCAAGAAGGCTGGCGCGATGGTTTCGGAGCCGACGCCGACCACCTCAAGACCACCGAAGACATTGATGTATGCGCGGCGGCTGGTTACACGTTTTACACGATTGACCCCAGCGCGCACGTAGACAACGCCGCCAACACCGCGCCCGTCGCCGAATTGCGCGACAAGTGCGCCGCGCTGCCGTGGGCTGAACTCGCTACGACGTGGGACGACACGCAAGCGCGGCTGCAAAAGACTTTCGATCTCGGCACGTTCAAATTCACACTTGACGAAGAAAGCCTGTTGCGCGCGGCGGCCAAATACGGTCGTGTCATCGCGCACACCGTCAAGATGTATCGCTACCTTGAAAGCGCAATGTCTGCGCGCGATTTCGAACTCGAAATGAGTGTGGACGAGAGCGACACGGTCACCACCGTGGCCGAACACATTTACATCGCCAATGAACTCAAACGCCTCGGCGTCAAATGGGTGAGCCTCGCGCCGCGTTACGTCGGCGATTTTGAAAAGGGAGTGGACTACATCGGCGACCTCGGCGAATTTGAACGCTCCTTCGCGCAACATTTCGCCGTCTCGCAAACTTACGGCCCATACAAACTCAGCCTGCATTCCGGCTCCGACAAGTTCAGCGTATACCCCATCGCCGCGCGCGTGGCGGGCGAGTTCGTACACCTCAAGACCGCCGGTACGAGTTATCTCGAAGCCCTGCGCGCCATCGGCAAACACAACGCGCCGCTGTTTCGCGCGATTACGCAATTCGCCGTCGAACGCTACCCGACCGACCGCGCGACCTATCACGTCTCGGCGCAAGTCGAGAAGATGCCCAAGCTGGCTGAACTGGCTGACGACCAATTGATGACGCTGCTCGACGACTTCCACGCGCGCGAGATTTTGCACGTAACGTTCGGCTCGGTATTGCATCACGCCGAATTCCGCGAACCGTTTTTCGCTACGTTGCGTGAGAATGAAGGGACGTATGCAGAGATGTTAGAGATTCATTTCGGGAAGCATTTCGCGCCGTTTGATGCGGCGGCGCAGGCGGCGGGAGATTGATAAACCGCCGAAAGGTGAGAAACTTATTCAGTTGTAAATTAGAGATGGCCGTCTAAACGAAAGGAAATTATGGAAAAGAAAATAACTAATGAAAACACAATTTCAGACAGTGATGGCGCTGAGCAAACTAAAAACCAGGGGAGTACAGAGCCAATTAAAAAGGTAATCGCGAAGAAGGCTTCAAATGGGAAAACGCCTTCAAAGGGCGGTTCAAAAAAAAGGGTAGGGGCGAGTAAGGCGGCCAAATCGCGACAAGCTAGCAATGATGATTGGCGTGGCAAAAAAAGACTTTTTCCTCAAAATACGGTTGAAGAAGCTCTAAAGGTTCCTATAGCTATTAAGGAAAAGAACGGAGGGGAGCCATTTTCACCTGACGAGATCGCAAGAGCTTGCGGCATGTCAGTCAAAAACCCCAACTTCTTTTATTTATCAGCTTCAGCGCAATCCTACGGTCTTACAATAGGAACCCGAACCAGCACGGAAATTTCACTAACAGACCTTGGACATGAAATTGTTTACCCAGAAAGCTCTAGTGAGCAACAAAAGAAAAAGATTGCAGCCTTTTTTCAAGTAATTTTGTTTAAGCAGGTTTTCGAACATTACAAAGGCGGCTCACTTCCTGAAATGGAGTTTCTCAGCAGTCGTTTAAAGAAATTAGGCGTTCCAGAAAAAGATCATAAGTCGTTTGCTGATCTTTACAAGAGGAATTATGACGACCTGAAATTGTCAATAGGGCTTGAGGAATTACAGAAAGATAACTCAATCGCGGGCATGTCTGTTACTGTAATAGGGCAAAAGTCGAATGGATATAAAAATCATGCCTTTATTATTCTTCCTTTTTCAGAAAAAGGAGAGAGGCCAAGACCTAAAGGCTTTTTTAGAGAAGTACTCAATAGCCTAATTATTCCAGCTTGTAATTCACTAAACTTCCGCGTGACAACTGCTAACATCAGCGGTAGTGACCTGATTCACCACACTATTATGAAGAATTTGACCGAGGCGGACTTGGTCATTGCAGACCTCACTGATCACAACCCAAATGTTGCCTTTGAGCTAGGTGTTCGCATTGCGTTGAATAAACCTGTCGCAATTATTCGCGCGAAAGGCATGGGGCCGTTTTTTGATGTTGATAATCTGATGCGGGTTTGGGAGTACGACTCTTGTTTATGGAAATCAACCATTGAGGACGATATTCCAAAACTTACCGATCACGTCAAAGCTGCGTGGGAGAACGTTGATAATTCGCCGAGCTACATGAGTATATTGACGGCGGCTCCATCATTGTCAGTGTTGCAGTCTTAAACGAATTCTTCCGTCCTTTCAGGGCTTGTGGCTCTGATGCGAATTATTCCGGTGGTTCTACCACCGGCTACCATCTGACGCGCCTCCGGCGCAGGGAAATAAATCAGATTTGATCTGTTAGAAACGCTCATAAAACTCAATTTGAATTGAACAAATCGGTAACACGCAAAACCTTGCGCTGCTGCGCCGGAGGCGCTTGGGAGGGTAGCCGGTGGAGAAACCACCGGAACGGCGACGAAATAAACACCGCGCCCCGGCAGGGGCGCTAGACTGAAACATTGGAATCACACAAACAGATGTCCAAGAAGGAATCAGACCTTAACACATTCACGGTTGGCGCTTCGCAATTTGAGTGACGATTTTTTGTAGGAATGCTTCGGTCTGACGCCCCTGCCGGGGCTTGAAAAATGGCGCGTGTTATTCCGGTGATTGCATCACCGGCTACCATCTGACGCGCCTCAGGCGCAGGGAAACAAATCAGAGTTGATCTGTTAGAAACGCTCTTAAAACTCAATTTGGATTGAACAAATCGGTAACACGCAAAACCTTGCGCTTCTGCGCCGGAGGCGCTTGGGATGGTAGCCGGTGGAGAAACCACCGGACACTGGTGAAACCACCGGAACGGCGACGAAATAACCTCCGCGCCCCGGCGGGGCGCTGGACTGAAACACGGGAGATAACCTTATGCCGTCAACGCACGTTAGCCTGCACTATCATTTGGTCTTCAGCACGAAAGACCGCATCCCGCACATGCACAAAGACTGGCGCTGGCGCTTGCATGCTTACCTGGGCGGCATCGTCAACGAACTCGGTGGCGTACCCGTCACCATCGGCGGCGTAGAAGATCACGTACATCTGTTGGTGGGCTTGCGCGCTACGCATTGCCTGTCGGACGTGATGCAGAAGGTCAAAGGTTCTTCTTCGCTGTGGGTTCACGAAGAATTGCACAAGCCGTTGTTCGCGTGGCAGGAAGGTTACGGCGCATTCACCGTCAGCGCGTCGCAAATGGATACGGTGAAACGCTACATTGAGAATCAGGAAGAGCATCATCGCCAGAAGAGTTTTCAGGATGAGTATCTGGAGTTCCTGCAAAAATACGGCGTCGAATATGACGAGCGGTATTTGTGGTGAACGCTTCGGTC
>JAYSVR010000079.1:0-26501 GCA_043718445.1 Acidobacteriota bacterium
GTTAAAGACCTCGGGCATTCCGCACTCCGCACTCCGCACTCCGCACTCCGCATTCCGCACTCGAAATGAATCTAATTCAAGCAATCCTCATCGGCATCGTACAGGGACTGACCGAATTCATCCCTGTCAGCAGCAGCGCGCATATGATCTTGGCCGAACGGCTGATGAAGCTTGATCAATCACTCACGCCCGAAGCGTTGACGGCGTTCAATGCGGTCTTGCAATTGGGCACGTTGGCAGCGGTGACGCTTTATTTCCTGCCGGATATTTTGACGATTACGCAAGGTTTTGTGATGGGTAATCTGGCGTGGTTACAAAAGAAGCCTGCACCTGAATATGCCGAAGCGCGCAAGCTGGGCTGGCTCATCATTCTCGGCTCGATTCCCATCGGCACGGTCGGCTTGCTCGCCAAAAAAATTATCGAAGGCAATCTGGTCAAAAACCTATTCATCATGAGCATCAGCATGATCGTTTGGGCGTTGTTGTTAGGGCTGGCTGAAAAGGTTGGTTCGATGCGCAAGAGCATGGCCGACCTCAGTGTCGTTGACGCTTTGATCGTAGGCTTCGGCCAAGTCTTCGCCTTGATTCCCGGCTCGTCACGTTCAGGCACGACGATGGCGTGCGCCATGTTTGCGGGCATCAAACGTGATGCGGCGGCGCGCTTTTCATTCCTGCTTTCAATCCCGGCCATCGCTGCCAGCGGATTGCTCGAAATGAAAGAAGCCGTGCATTACCTCGACCTCATCGGCACCAACAATTTAATCGTAGGCACTATTGTTGCCGCCCTCGTCGGTTATTTGAGCATCGCATTCCTATTGAATTACCTGCGCCGCCGCTCGTTAGGCATCTTCATCGTTTATCGGCTGGTGACAGGCATTTGGATTTTGGCGTTGGTGTATACGAAAACGATTCAGCCTTAATTAGCGTGTGATTTCGTTAGCGCGCGCGTATCGCTGCACCTCCAAAGAGATACCGTTTCGGTCAATCCAATTTCGAGGTTTCATCTCAATATTTTCAATCATACCTGCGGCGTGTGCAGCCCAGCCGTGTATAAATCCGTGAGAATCGCCAAGCCAGCCCTTTTCCCATAGACGTTCAAAGAATGCGACAAATTGCTTTGGGTTAATTTGATATTCGTCGCTTCCATCATCTGGGGCAATGCCGCACGGAAGTCCAACATATCGTTCCAATAAAACAGCTAAGTCATAGAATAAAACAGCACGCGGCGCACTCATCGTAGCGGCAAAACGCGTTGTACCATCTTCTAAAAACGCGGTGAATTCTTTACCCATCGCTCCCTCCAATCTTTCATGTGCTTTTGAACGCGAACAACCGCGCAGGACGATGCGCGCCGTCTTGGCGGGTTTCGTTGAGTTCGGTGATTTGTCCCTGCGCGAGAATGCGCTTGCGGAAGTTTCGTTTGTCTACGGGCTTTTGCAGGATGATTTCGTAAACGCGCTGCAAGGCTGAGAGCGTGAATTTCGGCGGCAGCAATTCATAGCCCACCGTAGTCCATTCGAGCTTGTTGCGCAGCCGCCAGATTGCGTAATCCAAAATTTGCCGATGATCGAAGGCCAGCCGCGGCAGTTTGAATACGGAATGCCATTGCGCATCGGCGGCGTCTGAAGCGGCGCGAATCGTCTGGCGCGTGGCGTCCACCAACGCGAAATAACATACGCTGATGACGCGCCCGCGCGGGTCGCGTTTGGGTGCGCCGAACGTGAAAAGCTGTTCGAGATAAACATCGCTCACGCCGACTTCTTCTTCCAACTCGCGCGCGGCGGCCTTTTCCAGCGACTCTTCCATTTCGACAAAGCCGCCAGGTAATGCCCATTTGCCTTTGAAGGGTTCCGCGCCGCGCCGAATCAGCAACACTTTCAGATCATCATCGGCAATCGTGAAGATGACTACGTCAACGGTGACGGAGGGGCGTGGGTATTCGTAGGTGTAAGGCATGTTGATGTTCTGTTTCGGCAAACGTTGTTTACCAATCAACATTCCTCGCGGCTCTGCCGCAGTGATGTGCGGAAAGGCTGTGCCTTTCCGAGGGATCGTTTTCTTTTTCTGGGGCTATGCCCCAAACGGTCAATTGCAGAGCGATCATTCAATACCAATGAAGACCTTCATTGATGACCACCAGGGGCGTAGCCCCAAAATCTATTCAAGCCCTTTCGGAAAGGCACAGCCTTTCCGCACATCACTGCGGCAGAGCCGCGAGAGAATTTCGAGTTTTAAGATTTGTGCCAATGCTGTTGATTGGCAGTATGAGAGTGCTTCATCAGTGATTGATTGATGAAGCGGTTAAAGCGTTCAACACGACTTCAGTCGTCGTGAACTCAACACCCGCCGCGCGAAATTCATCCAGTGCTTTTGCTGTCGAATCAGGCGCGACACCGCGAATGGCGTCCGTGACTAACAGCACGCGCGCGCCTGCTTGCGCGAGGCCGAGCGCGGCGGCACGGACGCAGTAATCAGTGGCTACGCCAAAGACGATGCACTCCTGGTTGGCGAATGCGCCACGCATGCGCAGCCCTTCAAGCCAGGCGTTGGTGAAAAGGTCGTAGGCTTTCTTTTTCACGATGTAATGTTCGCCTGCGTTGAGTTGCATCGTGTTGTCGGCTTGCGCATCGGCTTCGAATTCGTGACGCGGCAGTTGCGGCAATTCATCGAAGATGCGTTCGGCACCGCGCGTGCCTTCGAGACAGTGCGGCGGAAAGATTTCAAACTCAGCATCGCCTGGTTCGTGCGCGCAACGCGAAGAAATCGTCAGCAGCTTGTGTTCACTCGCCGCGCGCAAAAGCCTTTCAAGGTTCGGCTTGATTGCGTCAGCGTCGGGTACGGCCAGTGCGCCGTCGGCGTCCATGAAATCGTGTTGCGTGTCTATATCGAAAAAAATCATTGAGCTTCGCCTCGGTCAGCTTCGCGTTTGAAGATGTGGTAATCGGTCATCGTGTAAAGCACAAAGACAACGAGCTTAATCGTGCTGTCAGCGTGTTGCGCCGCGTAATCGCGCACCGCACCAATCATCGTTTCGGCGCAGCGTTTGACGGGAAAGCGCGCTACGCCTGTGCCCAGGGCGGGAAAGGCGAGGGACGTGAGTTGGCGTTCTTCGGCGCGCAGCAAACTGTTCCACGTCGCGTCACGAATGATCGCCGCGCTCGTCGCCGTGCCGGGGTCTTTGGGCACTGCGTCGTCTGCTTCGGAATAACCCATCGCCGCTGCGTGAATGACGCAGCGATAAGGCATCGCGCCCGCCGTCGTCACGGCGGCTTCGCCCAAGCGAATCGGCGCTTGTGCGCGGCCTTCCTCGTCAATGATGTCGCCGCCTTTGCGATGAATCGCGCCCGCTACGCCGGAACCCAACACGAGAAAAGTGTTGGCCGCGTTGACGATGGCGTCTACGTCAAGTTGTTCGGTGATGTCGCCTTGCCTGATTTCGATTTGCATGGTTGTTCAAACTCCATTGGTCATTGCGGCGAGCAAGCGTTCGCGTTCTGCGTTAAGCCGTTCGCTGAAGCGCACGGGATAGGCGGGCGCGTGGCGCAACGTTTTGTATTTATCGGGCAACGCCGCCAGTTGCTGGCGCGCGCGCGCTTGCGTTTCAGCCAATGACGGCAGGGGCGCGGCGAGCTCACCGTCGCGCATCACTTGTTGCAACAGCGGTTCGCCAGCTTGCGCGTCGTCATCATCAGCGAGGGGCGCCAGCGCGATTACGTCGTTAGTGAACTTGCCTTGCGCACTCTGCCGCCAGACCTGTTTGCGATAAGGGTAAGTGGCTTTTTCGCGGCTGAGTTTCATTTTGGGTTGGGCGTGGCCGTTGCGTTCGATCTCGACCAGTTTGTATACGCCGCCCAGCGCGGGCATGTCGCGCGAGGTGGAAAGCTCGGTCCCGATGCCGAATAAATCAATCGGCGCGCCCGCCGCCAGCAACTCGGTAATCTTGAATTCGTTGAGATCGTTGCTTGCCATGATCTTGACGTGTTGCATTCCGGCTTCGTCAAAGATGGCGCGGACTTGTTTGCTGAAGGCTACGAGGTCGCCGCTGTCTAGGCGCACGCCGCGCAGCTTCGCACCGAATTCCGTCGCCATTCGCGCGGCATTCAGCGTGTCGTAAGTGTCGAGCAATAACGTCGTCGTTTCAGGAAAGACCTCGTGATAGGCGCGAAAGGCGTCAATCTCGCGTTCGTAAGACATCGTGAACGAGTGCGCCGCCGTGCCGTGAACCGGAATGCCGAAGATGCGTCCGGCTTCGACGTTCGACGTGCCTACGCAACCGCCGATGTATGCGGCGCGTGCTGCATAAAGCGCCGCGCCAAAGCTGTGGCAACGACGCGCGCCGAATTCGATGATGCTGCGGCTTTGTGCAACCGTGACGATGCGCGCGGCTTTGCTGGCAATCAGCGTTTGAAAGTTGAGCGTGGTCAGCAAGAAAGTTTCTACGAGTTGGGCTTCAATCAACGGAGCCGTTACGCGCAACAACGGTTCGTTGCCGAAAGCCAGCGTGCCTTCGGGCATCGCCCAGATGTCGCCCGTGAAGCGAAAGTCTTTCAGGTAATCCCAAAAGCTCGCAGGTACGTGCGTGAAGACGGGCAGGCTGCGCAGGTAAGCAATCTCATCCGCGTTGAAACTCAACGTGTGCAAGTACTCAAGCGCCTGTTGCAACCCGGCTACGACAAAGTAAGCACGTTCGGGCGGCAGCTTGCGCACGAACAACTCAAAGCTCGCGCGGTCGTTGCGCCCATGCGCGTGATAAGCCGCCGCCATCGTCAGTTGATAAAGATCAGTGGCGAGTCCGCTAAAACGCGGCGCAAGCGGTTCGGGAAACGGAATCGTTGAGGCGTTGTTATTTTCCATAAGTATCTTCGTGTAGAAAGTACACGAACTCTAAGCGGCAACGTGCAAACCTGTCAATCGCAAATTTTTGAGGCTTGTGATGAGCCATCGCATGGCATAGTTTTCGTACGAAAAGACCAAATATAAACGAGGTGAATCTATGACTACGACAGTGCGTGCAGCACAAGCGGCAGATTACGCAGAAGTCTTAACGCTGTTGAAACAGGCAGGCTTGCCGAGTGACGGCGTACAGGAAAACTTCGCCAACTTTATGGTAGCGCGTGATGCCGAAGACGATTTGATCGGCTGCGTCGGCGCGGAATATCACGGCGATTTGGCGTTGTTGCGTTCGTTGGCGGTGAGCGAAGTGGCGCGCGGCAAAGGCTTGGGGCGCGAATTGGTGTTAGAGGTTTTATCCACCGCCCGCGCGAAACAGATACGCGAAGTCGTGTTGTTGACGGCTTCAGCAGAAAAGTTTTTTGCAGGCTTCTTCGGCTTTGAAACCGTGGCGCGCAATCAGTATGACGAAAAGCTTTTTGCTTCATTGGAATGGCATCTGACGCAATGCGCTTCGGCAGTGTGTATGCGCTTGCCGCTGGCTTGAGAAGTGGAATTCTTAGTGGGGAAAAGCCAGAAGCAACGTAGCGGCAGCTATAAATTCGCTTTGTATTGTTGCCAGCGTTGCGCGCCCGCGTCAGTGGCTTCGAGGCGACGGGTGAGGCTGATATGCGTGAAACCAGTTGCGCACAAGTCGGCGATGACCTGACGGGCGCTGGCTTCGTCTACGTCAATCTCGGTGCCGAGCGTTTGATCCATGATCCAACCGGCGAGGCCGATGCGTTCGCTGCCAACCGAAGCAGCGAGTTGTTCGGGGCTGTAACGTCCGTGCAATTCGGCGATGACGCCGAGCAATGCGAGTGCCGCTTGATCGAGTTCTTCCAGTTGCAGCGCGCGCATTTCAATGGTCGGTTCGTCTTCAGAAATCAACGGAACCGCGCGCCATTGCGGCGTATCTGAAGCCGTCGCATTGCGTGCGCGCAATTCGTAATCGCCACGCAGCCCACGCGCGAGTTGCTGTTCGTAAAGCATCAACGTCACGACCGCGTCACGCGAGGCGTAACGCAATTGTTCCTCGCTCAATGGACGGCGGCCCCAATCGCTGCGTTGTTCGGTCTTGTCGAGTTCGATGCCCAGATGCGCGGCAACTTGGGCTTGCAACGAACACTTCTTGTCGCCGCTGCGGCGCGCCGCCAGCATCGTGTCGTGAATCGGCGAAGTCGCTAGGCCGTAATGTCGCTGCAAGCGCGTCGCGTCATAACTCGCATTGTGAATTGCCTTGGTCGAGAGGCTCAGTTCCAGCGGACGGCGCAAGGCTTCGAGATCGCGCAAGGCCAGCGTATCAATGATGACAACCTCAATCTTTTCCTCTTCACTTTCAAGCGGGCGAAAGGCGAGTTGCAACAGCGCGACCTGCTCGCGTTGGCGATCCCACCAGTTGACGGTTTCGATGTCGAGCGCCATCGCTTTCGCGTGCAGCAAGCGTTCGGCCAACGAAGCGAGTTGTTCAGGTTGTTGAATGAATTGCACGGCGTGATCAAACATTGCCGTGAATCTTCAGGTATCGGCGGGAAAGCGCGCAAGCTGCGCAAATCAAAAGGGCAGGCATTCAACGAATCTGAAAGCCTGCCCTTTTGATTTGCTGCCAATGGTTACTCGCTCAGTTACTTCTTCTTGATATTGCGCATAAAGAAAAAGTCGCCATCAATCGAAGAGTTTTCCCACGGCACTTGTTTTCCGTCGCTGCGGGTTTTGACGTTGACGCGGGTGAGTTTGAAAACGTCTTCGAGGCGCAGCCCTGGCGTACGCATGTGGCGCAGCAGTTCTTCGGTATACAAACCGTTTTTGCCGGAGCCGTCGCGCGCTACGTCACCGGGCGAGGTGGCGTAAGCGATCAACGTTCCGCGTACGTCTTTGGGCATCTTAACCACGGCGAGTCCGCGCGTGAGCGAACGAGTCGCGGCTGAAAAAGGATTGTCACGGCAAGCGTCGAGAATCAGGATGCTCAACGCGGCGCGCGACGTAGCGAATTCGTTGAGGACGCGGCCTGCGTCAACGGCTTCGTATTCGACATCGGCCTCTTTATCAATTTTGGCAGCCAGCGGGATCAGGTAATTCGCGCCTGCGACTTGCACGCCGTGTCCAGCGAAATAAAACACGCCCGCGCTGGTCGGCGTGAGTTTCGCGCCGAATGCGCGAATGGCTTCTTCGATGCGGCGCTTGTTGGCGTTCTCCAACATCATCACTTCAAAGCCGCACTCGGCCAGCGCATCAGCCATCGCCCGCGCATCATTGACCGGATTCCTGAGCGGCTGCGCGTCATAAGCACCGTTGCCGATGATGAGGGCTACGCGCTTGTCGGCTCCGATTTCTTTGATCGCGGCGCTGGTTACAGCCGAAGCCACCGCCGCAGTCTTATCACCATCGCGCGGCATAACCGTGATCGTCGTCGAATTGGCAGGCGATTCAGCCGTACGGTTTCGCTCGCTTTGCTTCAACAACTCCGACCAATTTTCGACTTTGGGTTCAGCGGGCTTGGCGTCTTTGGTGTCGCTGGGGGCTGCGGCGACGGGCGTTGGCTTGAAACTCGTGCCTTCGATATTGCCTTTGATCTTGACGTTATAAGAGCCGCTCTTGTTGGCCGAAGGCGCGTTGAGCCGCAAGAGTACGGTTTGCTTGCCTTCAATCCGGCACTTGGCTTCGCGCCGCTCGCTGCCACCCGGAGTAGCCGATGACACATCGAGTTTGAACAACGGCGCGTAACTCGTATCCAGCACTTCGATTTCGAGCAATGCCAAATCGGCTACGCTCGAAACGGTCACGGTGAATTCCAACGTGCCCGAAGCCTCGGCGCTGTAATAAGTCTCAACGCGCGCACCCGGACGTAACGCGCCTTTCAATTCCGTACCCGGCAACGGCAACGGGTTGGCGCGGTCTTGTGCTAGAGCCAAGCCACTTAATAAAACGATGAACAAAGAAACCAAACGTATGCGGAACATAACGACCTCCGAACGGTTGAGAATTCAGGAGTCAGAAGTTAAAGGCAAACGCACAAACACGATACTTCTATTCTGACTCCTGAATTCTGTCTCCTGAATTCTTTGCAACTACTTCTTCACTTTGTCTTTCACCTTCGCCGGTTGCGAGCCGGTGTATTTGCCGACCGCGCTCAAGTCGTCAATTTCAGTGATGACGACTTCGCCGATTTTGTCTGACAGCACGCGCAACACCTTGCCGGTTTCAGGGTCTTTGACCTCTTTGATCGGACGTTCGACCGTGAATTTGTCACCGACCTTTACGCCTGCGTTTTTGCCGATGTTCAGAATGATTAACGAACCCGCGACTTCGGCGACCATACCTTCGGCGGCTTTGGCGGGCGCGGCGGCAGGCAGGCTAGAAGCCTTGCTTTCAAGTTGCGCTGAAATTTGTCCGACAGCCGAATAAACCGCTTCGCCGATGATCGTTTCGGCGAAGTTGCTCGAACTCATATCGCGCGCGCCTGCGCCGACAGCTTCGCCGATGAGACCGCCTCCGCCTGAGACCGAAGCGCTTTCGCGTTTCGATTCGCCACGCGCATCGCCCGCGTAAAAGATTTCTGCTGTCGTGCTGTTGATCATTCGATAGTTGATGCCGACGACGGCTTTGGCTTTGTTGCGGCCTACGCGCATGCCGCCGATGCCGGGGATGCCGCCGGGCAGTCGCACGCCCGCCGCGCCCCCTGCGGCTTTCGAGCTATCGTCGCGGCCAAACGTATTGATGCTGCCAACGATGATGATGTCTACGCCCAGTATCTTGCCGATCTTCGCGGCGGTCGCTTCGTCTACGCGCCCGCTCTTGCCGAAATTCTGTTCAGCCATGATCTTGTCGAGTTGCTTGCGCTCAATCACGCTATAAGCCCCGCCTTGCACGAGCTTGGTGACGAGCAAATCGGCGATGCCTTTGCCTACGTCCTGATTGCTGCCGAAGTATTGATGGACGCTGCCCGACACCGTCGCGTAATCGAAATCGAACACGGCAATGCGGCGCTTGTCCTGCGCGGCGACGGTGACGGTTAAGGCCAACGTCAGCAATAAACCAGCGATGAATTTACGTTGCATAAAGTAATCCTCCAAAAAAAACAATCCGCCCGACTCGCTTTGTTCGGAAAGCAGCGACGCAGGGGAGCATCTTCCAAATCAAAGGAACGTAGCGGATGTTAAGTAATCGAATTCTGATGATACCGCAGCTTTAAGAAATCTAAAGCCGCATGAATCGTAGTTGAGACACCGCCTCACGCGCAACGTTCGTGCGCAGGCAAGTTAAGCCTTTGCCGCCGAACCCAGCCGGTTGCGTTTGCCGATCAAGTTTTCGACAAACTGTTTGTTGCGCGTGAAATCAGCGGCGATGTTTTTGCTGGGGCATGAAGTTTCAAGCTGCGCCCATTGATCGAAACCAATATCAGCCAGCGCATCAATCACGGCGGGGAAGTTGATGATGCCGCCTTCGCCCAGATATTTTTCCCACGGCGTTTCTTTCAAGTGCATCTCGCAAATGCGGCTCTTGCCCAGCCAGCGAATCTCTTCGACGACGTTGTAACCTTCCTTCGACGAATTGCCTACGTCGTAATAGGTTTTGACGGCGACGGATTTGCTGCGCTCCATAATGGCTACGTTCTCTTTGGCTGAGATCGTGTTCTCTAAACCGAGAATGACACCGAGCTTTTCGGCAGCAGGAGCTACGTTGCGCATGATGTCGGCGACGCGGTCTTGTTCGGCCTGTTGCTTGATGGCCCACTTGCCGAAAAACGGAATCAGAATCACTTTAACGCCCAACGCCTTCGCAATTGGAATGCACTCGGTCAACCACTTTTCGCCGAGCGGGTCAGACTTTAAGCCGTTGGTGTGCATGATTTCGAGGCACAGCGAAGTGATCGCTACGCCCTGTTTTTTCGCTTCGTCGAGATATTGTTTTTGTAACGCGGGCGAACTCAACGGCAAGGTCGTAATCGTCTCGCCCTTCGGCGCGTGGCCGATGCTGATTTGCACGCCGGGCAAGCCGATCTGTTTGGTCAATGCGACAGCATCAAGCTTGCCTTCCTGTTGCAGGCTCCAATCAGGCGCAGCCAATTTGAATTTCACGCCTTTAGCGGCGGCATAAGCGGCGAGGGATTTTGTTGAAGTTAAAGCCAGTGCAGCGGCTCCGGTTTGCAAAAAGTTACGGCGCGTATGGTTCCCCGTTTGATTCATGGTTATGTGCCTCATTTTTTATGGGTGATAACAAAACTTGCGGCGGCAACGCAGGCGCATTGCCACCGCAAGTGTCAGGTGTTTAATCAAAAACCGTCAATACTGCTTTGAGCAATCAGACTTCCTGTTCCGCTGACAACGGTATCGCAACGGGTTTGCGCCACGCGCGCCAGGCTTCGCCGAAACTGGCTTTCGTCAGCTTGGCGATGGTGCGGCGGTTTAGCCAAACCACTTTAATCCAATCAAAGCGCCCCATTTGCGGGAAGTAAATGCCGCGAAAACTCAAACGCCCGACAAACATGCTGATGCGCAACCACAGCGGTTTGTCAGCCAAGGCGTCAACGGCGCGTTCAATCGCTTCCGGGCTGTATGAATCAGTCCAGGCTTGAAAGACTTCGTTTTGCGCGTCTTCCACCGTAATTTTCAACGGCGTATGCGCCAACTTGTAAGGCGCGAAATCCAGCCAATGTTTGGGTCGCGTCAAGCGTCCGGCTTTTTCCAAACGCTTATACAACGGTGTCGAAGGAAATGGCGTCAACTGACCGAAGACCGGCAAGCCCGGCGGCCAATCAGCCATTTGTGCCAACGTACGGTTAGAGACGCCCACGGTGTCGTTATCCAACCCGAAAATAAACGAAGTGATAGCGATGATGTTGCGTTGCGCCAACCGGTTCAGCACGGCGGCGTAATCAGCCGGTTTGTTGAAACTCTTATTCACGTCAGCCAGATTCGCCGGATCGAGCGACTCCATGCCGATGAAAATCCACTTGCCACCGGCTGCGGCGATCAGGTCAACCAGTTCTTCGTCTTTGAGCAGGTTGGCGCTGATTTGCGCCGTCCAATAAACCTGTGCATCGGCAGCGATGATGTCGCGCAACAGCGATTTGGTACGCTTGATATTGATCGCAAAGTTATCGTCAATGAAAAAGACTGCGGTCTGGCCCTTCTCGCTTTGCGAACGTTTTTTCAGCCGCAGCAATTCTTTGACTACGCAATCGTTGCTGCGAAAGCGAATCGAATCGCCGAAAAATCCGGTCACCGTGCAAAACTCGCAGCCATAAGGACAGCCGCGCCCCGACTCAATCGGCGTGATGCGAAACGTGCCCCAGCCTCCGCCGACTTTGCTCAACATCCCTGAAAGAAATTTCGGGATAATGTCGAACTGTTCGAGATTCATGGTTTCCCACGGAATGTGCGGATAAGGCTGCAAGCTCGGTTTGCGCTCTTTGCCGTCTTCGCCCAACGGTTTGTAAATGTCTTTCAACTCGCCGCGCGCTGCGTCAGCTACGATTTGCGGCCACGTCTCATCGGCTTCGCCCAGCGCAATCGCGTCGGCGTGCTGCGGCCCGCCGTCGCGCCCCAACGGTTCGTCGGGCACTTCGGTCACGTGCGGCCCGCCCATCACAACGGGTACGCCCACCGCGCGCACGGCATCCGCCATGCGATAAGCCTTCGCCACCATCCGCGTCATCGCGCCGATGCCGACTAGGCCGACGTTGTTTTCGCGCACGAACCGCGCCAGCCCGGCTTCATCCATTGCCTGAGCGTTGCCATCAATCAGGATGACTTCGTGTTCGGGCGGCGTGAGCGATTGCAAAAGAAACATCCAGAGGTGCGGCATAAAATTGCGCGTCACCCCATTGTCAGGGTTGTAAAGAAGTATTTTCAGAAAAAACCTTTCGGTAGCAGGCGAACTTGTTGTTGGAGTGTGGAAATCAGATTTGGAACAGAAACAGTCTATGCTTTTATGGCTTGCATGACCAATGGAGGGCAAGCGATCCGGTGGAATTAATCACGGTCATTGAGAACAATGTGTGGCTGGATTTTGTGCTTCCCGTAATTGGTTTTAGTCCATGCTACTTTCTGAGCAGCTTCCATAACTCGCTTACGACACGCTCTTGCAGCGCTTCATCCGCCGTATAGTCCGCCGCCAAATCGGTGAATTCGCCCGTGAGCCGGATGCGTTCAAGCTCGTAAGCCTTGAGCGATTGTTCACAAGCGGCCGGCTCAGTTGGGATGTTGAGCTTGCCGACGAGTTCCAGCGTAGCGAGTTCTTTGACGAATTGGCTACGGGCGGGATGGCCGGTTTCAATGAAGCTGTCGCCGATTTGTATGCCATCAGGTTGGAACATATTTCCTGCAACGAGCTTGGCACGGCCTACTGGCAAGGTGATTTCTTCCGTCTTGGTTCTGGGCGGGACGAAGGCGAGCGGTGTTTGGAAAAGCGGCTTGGGCGAGACCTCTTCCCAGATTTCAGCAGCAATGCTGTGAGCGGTTTGTTTGCCTGCGCGGGTTGTAGCCGAACGGTGTTGCTGCATCTTCTTTTCGGCGATGCGAATCTGGCGGTAAAGCTGCGTGATTTCGGCGTAAAGCTCATCGCGCAAGGCTAAACGCTCTTTCTTATCGCTGACGCCGAGCAATTCAAGCACTGCGTCATCCAACGCTTGCCGGTCGCTCAACGCCAGTTCGCCAGTCCAGCTTGATTCGGTGGAGTCCACTTCAACCAATTGCAAGGCTTTGCGTTGTCGCATCGAATTGAGCGCAGAGGTGAGACGCTTGCGAATGGCAAGTGTGGCTTGGCGTGGGTCAGGAATTGGCATCATCTGAGCAGAATAAACATCGAGCTGTAAGCTACCTTCTCTGCCGTGCATACGAGCAAAATACTGCTTGAACATCGCTACCACGGTTGAGTTGAGGACGGCGCAAGTCATTTCAGCTAAACCATCAGGAGGTAGCACGGTCAGAAGGCTGGAACTGCAAACAAATTTTTTCGGATTGAGGCTGACAATATGACGATATTGCTGGATTTTCGGGAGAATAATCTCCCGGCGCAAAGCATCGGTTACATCGTACCAGTGCCGCTCACTGGTTGTTCTGGCAGAAACAGTTGATCGCAAATTGAACTTCTCTTTTTCTCCCCACTGAATGTACTTGAGCGTATGCGTCCCACGCAGCTTCCCTTTAGCGGACGACACCAAAAGAATCTTGCGCCCAAGTTGTTCTTCCGTAATCCCTACCGAGTTGATTTCCATTAAGCTGTGAATCTCAGGTTCCAGGTACTTGGCTTCAATCAAATGTAATGAGCCATCGCCAGCGTGAGTAATGCGAATTTGCTCTGTTTCGGATCGTCGAATGCCATATCGCTCTTTGAATTCACGTTCGCTGAGTTTTTCCGCAAGTGCTATATCGGTTATGTCTCGTAAGAAAAAGAAATCATCACACCCGCTAACCAGGCCACGTTTTATCATCGCTGCTTGACCGAGCGGCACTAATCGTTCGCTGCCACGTTTCATCAGCTTCGTAAAAATTTCCGGCGCACGCAGGTAAATGCCCCACTTGTAGCCGGTGTATTCCCCAACGCCTTGCTTAATCAATTCAATCTGGCCGTTTGATTTCTGGTCGTTTGGCTTCGGCTTGGCTTCGCGGGGGATCTCTTCGATTTGATCTTCTTCATCGCCTTCTTCATCAGCTGTAAACGGCAGGCAGCCTTTTTCATAAAGCTGACCTTGATTGACGACGCGCACGCGCCACGCTTCGGTTTCTTCTTCTGTCGAGAGCGTTTCGATGCGGCGGCGCAAGTCTTCAAAGGTTTGCCGTCGCTCAGTTTCGTTGTGCGCGTAACTCAACAACTCAGCCACCGGTTTTTTGAGCCAGACGAACTTGACCGAGTTCGCATTGCGGTTAGCTGGGTCGCTTTGCCGCCGCAAGATCGTCGCTGCGGTCGTCACGCGCGCGCCTGTGAACCACGGTTCACAATTCGATTCAAAGATTGCCACGATCTCGAAATTGTCGAGCAAGAACTTTTGCAGCGCGAAGCCATACGCCGTATCGAGCCAGTTGGAACTGGTCAGCAAGCCCATCATTCCGCCATCGGGCAGGAACGCAAAACCGTGCGTGAAAAAGTAACAGAGAATGTCTGAGCGGCCAGTAAGCTCAATGCCATTACCGTCTTTGCGTGCCTGCTCCTGCAAGGCTTTTTTGTAAGCGCCGCCGTAATACTCGTTGATCTTTTCCTGCCGGACATAAGGCGGATTACCGACAATCGCGTCTACGTGCGGCATCACGGCCAAATCGGCTTCGGCATCTTCGTTGTCGTCATTAGCAGGAATGCGAAAGGCTGGCTTGTTAGGTTGAAGCTTGAAAAAATCCTGCCGTGCGACACGCGGGTAGTTTGCTCCCTCTTTCAAATCGCGCGTCGCCAGATTGATGGTCGTCAGGTGGACGGGATAGGCCGAAATGTCTGTGCCAAAAAGCTGGCTGACCAGCTCCTGATGCGATAAACGGCCTGCGGCTAAATCGCTCTTGCGTTGATAGGCGCGCACCAGAAACGTGCCGCCACCGCACGACGGATCAAGCACCTTGGCGTCGGGCGTGCGAATGCAAAAAGTGTTAATGAGGTCAACGACTTCGCTGCGTGTGTAATGCTGACCATACTTGTGGCGTTCAGCGGGATTGAGCATCCGCTCGAAAATTTGCCCGATAACTTCGTAATTGATTTGCGTGAAGTCGAACTTGTCGGTGTCGTTGAGTAAGTCGCCCCAGTCATCAATCGCCGCATCGTTGACACACGGAATGGAATCGCCGAAATCACCCTGAAAGACCGTCTCGTAATCGCGCGTAATTTTGGTGGCGTGCGTAAAGTAATCATCCAGCTTGGCCTTGAATTGCTCGCCCGTTTTGATGCTGCTGGGGAAACGCATCTCCTTCATTTTCGGAAACTGACGGCGCAACGCTTTGTAAAAGACGATCTTGTTCGCCAGCACATAACAACTGAACTTGGCCGCGCGTTCGAGGTTTTCGCGGATGGCTTCTTCGTCATTCGAGAGCGTCCAACCTTGCTCATCGCGCATCCATTTGTCGAGTTGTGCGCGAAAGCCGTTGGGCCTTTCATAACGTTCGCTGATCGCGTGCAGCGTTTTGTTGACCAATGGCGAAAGCGCCAGTTCCCAAACCTTGATGAACTTCTCGTCCAACGGCAACAGCAACATCGGCGCATCACCGCTGATGATGGCGGCGCAACGTTCAAGCAAGCGATGCAAGAAGCGTTTTACTTGTTCTCTAACGCGCGGCTGCAACAAGTCATCTGAGGCGCGCACTGGCGCAGGCAAAGCGTCAAAAAACTCTACGTGACGTTCAGTGATGGATTTGCCTTGCTCAAACGTTTTCCAGAGAACGCAGTGATTGACGTTCCAAGTGAAAAAGTATTCGACGCCGATAGCATTGGCTTTGTTATGAGCATCAACGACGACCGCCTCGTTCAATGGCGAACGACCATCTTTCTTATCCGGCATTTTTACTTCGCCTGTCAGCACGCGCTTGCCTGCGCGATCATAGATGGTCAGGTCGCGGCGTTGCTGGCTGCCTTTCTTACGCTCCTCACACTTGGCTTCAGAAAAAGGCAATTCTATGCGGTCACGGAGAATCTCATTGATTTGGGAAGCTACGTCTGCCGTGAATTCCCATTCGGTAATAGTTGTCATTCGTTGATCCTACGGCGGGGAAGGATTAGGCCGCTTTATACGTGCAAAAAGATCTGTTCACTTATACGCACGGCAACTCGTTCAAAACGTTGCCGTGCGTATAGTAACCGTCACTTCGCTGACTTCACCATCACCGCCGGCACCTGTTTTTCCTGCACCAGTTTGTTAAACGCGGGCACGTCGGTCGCTAGCACCTGTTTCAACTTATCTAACTGCGCATTGATCTTGCCGACGAGGTCTTCATAAACGCCAACTTGCTGATCGGTCGGTTGCGTATCGCTACCCGCCACCGAACCGCCAAGCGCGGCGATCTTGTTATTCAACTTGATCGGGTAATTGAGCGGGTCTTGGCCGCTCTGGTTTTTGACTTGATATAGCTCGACTTCGACGGCGGTGAGTTTGTCGTTGAGTGACTTAGCCGCATCCACAATCGGTTTCATTTCAGCTTGTCCGGCGACGCGCTTGGCGTATTCATCCGTTTGGCGTTTCACGTCGCGGATGTTGGTGATGGCTTCGCTGGTCTCGCTAAACTTGTCGCGGATTTTCGTGAGCAGGTCGAATTGCTTTTGAAACTCTTCGGTCGTCGTTGTCACGCGCGGGTCTTTGCGGACGTCGAAGGTTTCGGTGAGCGTCTTGCCGTCTACGGTAAGTTTGACTTGGTAATTGCCGGGCACGGCTTTGGGGCCTGACGTATTGCCCGCCCACAAAATCATACCGGGAAATACCGTCGCTTCGGTGTAACGCAAATCCCACGCGAAACGGTTCAAGCCTTTGTCGGCGGGCACGCGCGCGGGGCCGCCACGAAAGCGTCCGCCGCCTGCGGGCGCATCGCCGCCTTCGGGTGCTTTGCTCGAAAACTTCTTCACCAATTTGCCTGCCGCGTCGAGGATTTCGAGCGCGACGTCGCCTTTGGGTTTATCTTTCAGATAAAACCAAATCGTAGCGCCTGACGGCGGATTCTCACCGATGCTTGCTGCGCCGCCACCACGGAAGCTGCCGCCGGGCATGCGATAGCTTTCTTCCGGTTTGAACAGATGCACGTCAGTCGTTGCGATTGTGTCTTTGAACTGATGCAGCACGGTCAGGTCATCCAGAATCCAGAAGCTGCGGCCTTGCGTAGCGACGACCAAATCCTTGTCGCGTTTGTGTACCGCCAAGTCAGTGATCGGTACGACGGGCAGGTTCAGTTGTAGCGATTGCCATGCCTCGCCGTCATTGAACGAAACGTACAGACCAGTTTCAGTGCCTGCGTAAAGCAAGCCGCGCCGATTGGGGTCTTCGCGGATGACGCGCGTGAAGGCGTTGTCAGGGATGCCCGTCACGATCTTTTTCCACGTCTTGCCGTAATCGTTGGTCTTGAAAAGATAAGGGTGGAAATCGTCGGCTTTATACAAGGTCGCGGCGAAATAGGCCGTCGCGGCATCGTGCGGCGAGGTTTCGATGGAATTGATCTGCGCCCATTCGGGCAAGCCGGGTGCGTTCTTGGTGACGTTTTCCCAGACTGGTTTCGCCGCGTGGCTGTCGCGTGTGACGTGAACCAAGCCGTCGTCTGAACCCGTCCACATTACGCCTTTGGCGACGGGCGATTCGGCGAGGGTGAAAATCGTCGAGTAATACTCAACCGATGTGTTGTCTTTGGTGAGCGGGCCGCCCGACGGGCCTTGTTTGGTTTTGTCATCGCGCGTCAGGTCGCCGCTGATCGCCAACCAGGTTTGTCCTTCGTTGAGCGTTTTGAATACGTGATTGCCGCCGGTGTAAAGCACGTTGGCATCGTGCGGCGAAAACAGAATCGGGAAGTTCCATTGAAAGCGATATTTCATGCCTTCAGCGCCCCAGCCCATCGGATTGTCAGGCCATACGTTCAAGTCGCGCGATTGACCGGTGCGATGATCGAGGCGTTCGAGCAAGCCGCCGTAATTGCCTCCGAAGACAATATTGGAATCTTTCGGATGCGGTTGCACCCAGCCCGATTCGCTGCCTGCGGTCACGTCCCAATCTTTTTCAGTGATGCCAAAGCCGGTCGTACGTGACGCGATGCGCACGGTCGAATTGTCCTGTTGCGCGCCATAAACGTGATAAGGGAAATCGTTGTCGGTCGAGACGCGATAAAACTGCGCCGTGGCCTGGTCTTGCTCCGTCCACTTACGTCCGCCGTCGAAGCTCACGTTTGCGCCGCCGTCGTTGGCCGTAATCATTCGGTTCGGATCATCGGGCGCAATCCACATATCGTGGTTGTCGCCGTGCGGCGGTTGCAACGTCGTATAAGTGCGTCCGCCGTCAATGGATTTATGAAAGCCGACGTTCAAGACATACATCGTGTCTACGTTTTTCGGGTCGGCGTAAATGTGTGTGTAATACCAAGCGCGTTGGCGCAGGTTGCGGTCGGTGCTGACTTTCGTCCAGGTTTTGCCTGCGTCGGTTGAACGAAATACGCCGCCGTCTTCGGCTTCGATGACGGCGTAAACCCGTTCAGCGTCAGCGGGCGAAACAGCGATGCCGATGCGGCCTAAGGTGCCACGCGGTAAGCCACTGTTGCGCGAAATGTCAGTCCACGTATCGCCGCCGTCAGTAGACTTCCACAGCCCGCTGTCCGGGCCGCCGCTTTCCAGACTGTAAGGCGTGCGCTTGGCTTCCCAAATCGCCGCGTAAAGCACATTCGAGTTAGATGGATCCATGCTCAAATCAACCGCGCCCGCCTTGTTCGATTTGAATAAAGATTTTTGCCAGGTCTTACCGCCGTCTTTTGAGCGAAAGACGCCGCGTTCGTCGTTCGCGCCTGCGGCGTGGCCGAGTGCCGCGACGAATACGACCTCAGGGTTTTTCGGATGAATCTTAATTTTGCCAACAATGCGCGTATCGCTGAGGCCGACGTGCTTCCAGGTTTTGCCCGCGTCTACTGATTTATAAACGCCGTCGCCGTGCGAGAAATTGCCGCGAATGCATGACTCGCCCATTCCCACATAAACGACATTCGGGTCGCTTTCTGAGACGGCGAGCGCGCCTACCGTGCCGGTGCCAAAAGGCTGCCCATCACTGACGGGCGTCCAGTTGTCGCCGCCGTCAGTCGTTTTGAATACGCCGCCGCCGACGCTGCCGAAGTAATAGACATTGGGTTGCGAAGCCACGCCCGCGACCGCGACCGAACGTCCGCCGCGAAAGGGGCCGATGCTGCGATAGCGCAAGCCAGCGAGCGGGCTGGCGGGTTTAGCTTCTTGTGCTTGTGACGAATTGAAGTTGAAAAAAACCGCGCCGCTCAAGAGAAGCGCGAGTAATAGAAACAACACGACGGAGCGAAACGAGCGGTGCATATAGGTGTCCTCGTTGGGTGAATGGTTTTGGGTTGTAGTTGAAATGGTAAAGACGCGCGAATGATAGCCCGTCGTTGCAGAATTGTTGAGAGCCGAGATTATTCCAGTGCGAAGCCTGAGGGTGAGGTTAGCTGGGTTGGTCTTGCGTCGTGGCTTCGGGCACAGGGAATTCGATCATTCGATAAATTTCGTTGAGCGAGACGGTAATGCCCAGCGATTCGAGTTCGATGGAGCTTTCCAACCCGATGACATCGCTGCGTACCCAGCGATTGTCGGGCTGACGGCGATAGCAAATGACGTGTGGGCGCTCTTGTTCGACGAGCAGGTACTCCTGAAAACTCTCGATGGCTTGGTAGGCGATAAATTTGTCATCGCGGTCATAGCGTTCGGTTTTGGGCGACAGAACTTCGCAAATGAAGACAGGGTTGAGCAGCATTTCGATTCCGCGAAAATCTTCGATTTGCGGTTTGCCACACACGACAGCCAAGTCAGGCATACGAAAAGGCGGGGCTTTGACCGTTTTAACGGCAACACTGCTGCTGAACACCTGACAAGCGCGATTTCCCAGCAGGGTGCTGATATGGCGACCGAGGTTTATTTCGATCCCGCTATGGGCAATCTTCCCGGCAGCCATTGAAAGAACTTCACCGTCGAAATACTCAAAGCGTTCTTCTGAATTCAGAAGTAACTCAACATATTCCTCGACGGTATATTTGCGGCGTGATTGAGCGACTGCGGACATAACGTTTCCCTCCTTGCATAATCGCGTAGCGATCTTAACACACTTGAGCCAGAGGCTCGGAACGGTGTAAAAGACTCGCCTTCATCCTCATCCCCGCACATTCGTAATCATTCGTCAGGAAGGAAATTCTCGTGAGTAATAAACAAGCATTGTTGGAAAAGATCGCCAGCCGCTCTGCGCGCGTAGGCGTGATCGGGTTGGGTTACGTAGGGCTGCCGCTGGTCGTCGAGTTCGGCGAGAGCGGTTTTGTCTCAACTGGTTTTGAAGTAGACCCGCGCAAGGCCGATGCGATCAATCGCGGCGAGTCATACATCCCCGACGTGGCGACTTCGCACGTTGAGGCGTTGGTCAAAGCCGACAAGCTGCGCGCGACGACCAATTTTGGCGAGTTGAAAGACCAGGACATCATCATCATTTGCGTGCCTACGCCGTTGCGCAAAACCAAAGACCCCGATGTGAGTTACATCCTCGCGGCGAGCGAAAAGATTCAGGCGACGTTGCGTCCGGGGCAGTTGATTATTCTTGAATCCACGACTTATCCCGGTACGACCGACGAAGTGTTGAAGCCGATGTTTGACGCGAAAGGTTTCAAGGTTGACGAAGATTACTTCCTCGCCTTTTCACCAGAGCGCGTAGACCCCGGCAACGAAAAGTTCAACACCAAGAACATCACCAAAGTCGTAGGCGGCATCACCGCCGACAGCGCCGACGTGGCGGCGGCGGCTTATGGCGCCATCGTCAACTCGGTGCATCGCGTGACTTCGGCGCGCGTGGCCGAAGCCTGCAAGCTGCTCGAAAACACCTTCCGCGCGGTGAACATCGGCATGGCGAATGAGTTGGCCTTGTTGTGCGATACGCTGAAGATTGACGTGTGGGAAGTGATTGCGGCGGCGGCGACGAAGCCCTTCGGCTTCATGCCTTTCTATCCCGGCCCCGGCATCGGCGGACATTGCATTCCGCTCGACCCGCATTACCTGTCGTGGAAAGCCCGCATGCACGGCTTTGAAGCGCGTTTCATTTCATTGGCGGAAGAAGTCAATTCCAAGATGCCTGATTACGTCATCAAGCTGGTGACGCGCGGCTTGAACGATCAACGCAAAGCCGTCAACGGTTCAAAGGTCGTCATCCTTGGTGTGGCTTATAAAAAAGACATTGACGATATGCGCGAAAGCCCGGCGCTGGGCATTATCGAAAAGTTGCAAGCCCTCGGTGCTGAAGTCAGTTTCTGTGACCCGCACGTCAACGAAGTCCACTTTGAAGACAGCGGCAAACGCATGCACGCCGTGCCGTTGACCGAAGACCTCGTTAAACAATCTGATTGCGCCGTCATCGTCACCGACCATCGCGCGGTTGATTACCAGTGGGTGGTTGAACGGGCCACGCTGGTTGTGGATACGCGCAATGCCACGCGCCCGCTCGGCGTGTTGGCGAATGTCATCAGATTGTGAGTCGCCCTTTGTTAATTGGTTGTCGGTTGTCGGTAAATTGAGAACCGACAACCGACACCGTCTGGGAAATACCGCCTTATACTCAGCCGAATGGGTTATGTCAGTTTCTTGACCAAGGTTTGTATCTGTTTGAATTCCGCTGTTCCTGCCTGGCCACACAATTCAAAAATCGCCATCTCTACCGAAGAAATGATTGCGCCGCTGTGAGTCATTTTTTGCATAGCTACGTCACGATTGTGCGGCAAACGTGCAGCGATGGCGTCGCTGGCGAGATGCACCTGATAACCTAATCGCAACAAATCGTGTACGGTTTGACTGACGCAAATGTGGGCTTCGATGCCGCAAACGATGACTTGTTCGGCATGGCGTTCGCGCAATTGCGTGTCGAATTCTGTTACGCCGCACGCTGAGAATGTGAGCTTTTCGAGCGGCTGCCAACCGTCGGGCAAATGCGCGGCGATCTCAGCCACCGTGCGTCCCAAGCCTTTGGGATATTGCTCAGTCACGATGATGGGCACGTCGAGAATGCGGCAGGCCTGCACCAACACGGCTATGCGTTGAGCGTATGCGTCGAAGCCCGCGATCATTGGGCGGAAGGCTTCCTGCATATCAATCACGGCGAGCGCCACGCGACGACGATCTAAAACGGAAGGATGCTTCATTACGTTATTGGTTGGTACGCGGAGGTTGGGGCGGCGTGATGCGTTGGGTCTCTTGCGGGTCGCTTGTCACCCACGCCGTCCACCACAAATCGCGCAGCATTTGTGCGCCGTTCGCCAAGCGTTCGCTTACGAATTTTTTGTGTTCAGCCGAAGTTGTCTTGTCATTGAACGGCTGTTGTTTGTCCAAAATGTAAAGCGGTTCGACCAGTTGGTTCGACGCGCGAATGTGTTGCCAGATGGCTTCGCGGGCGTTGTCGTAAACGCGCGCGTCTCTGGCGATGAGTGGCGCGATGTCAGCGAGGCCGATGTGTGATTGCACGTACTGCTCTTCAAAGCGGTAATGAATGCCCTGATTCGGTTCGCGCGTGAACACTGCATAGCCTTTCGGATTTTCGCCCGACCAGCCGTTGTAATGAATCGTCGTGTGATGAGGGTTGGCGGCGTCGGTCACGTAATGCCCCAGGATGCCTGCGTCGTTGATGATGCGCTCTTCGATCCAGCGGCGTTTGCGTGCGTCTTTTTCGCTGCGCCACAAACGAAACTCAATGCGCAGGGTCTGAAAGAGTTCGAGCATCTTGTAAGGCGCAAAGCCTACGTTGACGGGCTTGCGTCCGGCTTTGTTGAGTTCGAGTGTGAAGTCATAACGATTGAGCGCCTTCATCGCTTCGGCGGGAACCCATTCGAGGTCTACGAAATGATCGGGCGCGGCAGCGCTGTCGGTGCCGCGATCAATGTTCGATTCGTCGCGCGAACGCCAGCGGTCAGGTTCGGGGTTGAGATAAGCCAGTTGGTCTTTGGCATTGCGAAAGAAGCGCGGCATTTCGTTGGGCAAGGCGAGCGCTGCGGCACGGCCTGAGAGTTCGTGCCCGACGGCTCCCCAAGCGTTGGTGCGCGCAGGCGCATAAGCCAACGCCACAAACAGAGCAATCACGACCAACGCCGCGATTTTGAGATTTAGAATTTGAGATTTGAGAGTCATAGCGATCACTTTTGCGGCGGCAGTTCGACGCGATAAAGCTGCTTGCCCGTCAGGTCGTGCAAGCTCACAGCCATCGCTGCCGTCTTGCCGTCAATTTTGACTGCGCCGAAAAATTGCAAGCCGTCTTTCGGCGAACGGTTCGGTCGCATCCCCGGCGGAATGCCGATGAATTTCAGTTGCGGCCCAAACGTATCGTCCAGCGCGCCCGGCCCAAACGTACCCGCATTCAGCGGCCCCGCGACGAATTCCCAAAACGGATCGAACTCAGTGAAGCGCGCTTGCGCCGGGTCGTAATAGTGCGCCGCACAATAGTGTACGTCGGTCGTCACCCAAACTACGTTTTTGATCTTGCGCTGTTTGATGAAGCGCAACAGGTCGGCGATTTCGAGTTCGCGCCCCAATGCCGCGCCGTTGCCGTTGGCGACCGCTTCAAAGTTCGTCGCGCCGTCTTTGATGATGACGCCGAGGGGCATATCGCTCGCAATCACTTTCCATACGGCTTTTGAATTCAGCAGCCGTTGCTTGATCCATTGCAATTGCGCAGCGCCGTGAAAAGCCGTGGCTTCGCTCATCATGGGTTGATTGTTCGGCGAATTGACGCCGCGATAGCTACGTTGGTCAAGCATCACGACATCAAGCAGTGGGCCGCGATTGAACGCGCGATAAATGCGTTCGGGGTCGAGCGCATCAAAGCGCAACGGCATGTAATCAAGAAAGGCACGACGACCACGCGCGGCCAACAGGTCTATGCTTTTCTCGGTGTATTTCGGGTCGTTGAGAATTTGACCCGGATACCAGTTGTTGCGCACTTCGTGATCGTCCCACTGCGCGAGCATCGGCACTTCGGCGTTGAAGCGGCGGAAGTTTTCATCCAGCAGGTTGTAACGATGATTGCCGCGAAATTCGTCAAGCGTTTCGGCGACTTTCAATTTCTCAGGCGTCGTCAGGTTTTTCCAGATCGTACCGTCGTCGAGTTTCACTTCGGGCAAGATCAAGTTGTCGGCATAAATCGTATCGCCCGAATGAATAAAAAAATCAGGCTGCGCGCGGCGCATCGCTTCATAAATTTTCATCCCGCCGAATTCAGGATTGATGCCCCAGCCCTGACCGCACACGTCACCGCCCCAGACAAAGCTCACATCGCGCTTGTCGCTTGCGGGTGTTTTGAAACTGCCGACAACAGGTTCGCTCAGAGCTTTGAGATCGGCGAGGCTTTGAAACTGTACGCGATAAAAAATGCGCTGACCGGCGGGCAGATTGGTGAGGTCAATGCGTGCCGTGAAATCAGTCGGTTCTATTGCGGCGGGGCCTGTGATTCGTTGCGCGTTAGTGAATGATTCCGTCGTCGCGTATTCGACGATCATTCGCGACGGACGATCTGCGCGGCTCCAGACGATGGCGCGGTTGGTGGCTACGTCGCCACTTTGTACGCCAAAAGGAAGTTGTGGACGCGCGGCTTGGCTGGTGATGATGGCAAACGCAGGGTTACGTAATGCCAATGCCAAGCCTGCGGATTTTGTATGTTTGAGAAAAGTACGTCGGTGCATAGAATGCGCTTCTTCGTTTTTCATGTCTTACCCGAATGAAAGGAGATTTTGCCGATATGTCCGCCGCAACCATTTTAGAAAAAGAGGCCGCAGTCAAAAGACGGCACAGAAGAGAACTCATCCTATTGGGTTTTGTCGGCGTGCTTATACTTTCTGCCGTGTTGTTTTGTGCTTGGATACTTGTCAGTAAAGACCTTGCCAGTGACGAAGGAAAGCTCGCGTTCATCTTGCTCACCGTCATTGTCAGCACATTGCTTGGTTACGTTGCTGGCAAGTCATCCAAATGAGTCTTTAACGCGTCCTTTCAAAGTGGCGTCTCAATCATTTCTCAGAACCTTCTTCAGGCAAGAAATGCGTAGGCAGATATTTTTCGTGCATCTTTCTTAGATAAGCGATTGCGTCATCTTTTTCGGCAGAGTACTTCAGTTCGCGTTGGAAGAATTCGAGACGGGCACGACAGCTTTCCAGTAATTGCCCCCAGGTTTTCACCCAAATAAAAACCCGCTCTTCTTCATCTTCATACAACAGGTCTTTGGGACGATTTCTTTGATTGGCTTTCTTACGCACGGTTTCCGAAACGTCGTTTGAGATCGCCCAGAATATCCATTTGGTTTTCGTATCCCTGAATCGCTCGTCAGCCGCAACCGCGAAGGCATAACTTTCGATTTGATTGGCAGCCGGAGGATCAATGGATTGACTAGGCCGTTTAAGCTCAATCACCAAATGCTCTCTTTCTTCTGCCTTCGGTTGAGGGATTCTGCGCGAAAGCATGAGGTCAATGATTCCTCTCGAACCATTCTCTCTTAGCACAGGTTCCGTAGCTGTCTCATGCTCGCGACCTAACAGGTGCAAATGTTTGTTGAGTACCTCCGTAAGAGATTGGTCGCTCAGAGTAAGATGGAACTCCTCGCCAAAAATCCAAGTATGTTCCGCCAGGATTTTATGAAGTTGCTGTCTTTCCAAGAGTTGCTGCTTTGATGTCGGATCGAAAACCAGAAGCTCCAGTCCCCGCAGAAAGTCCAAACGGTTGGCTACTTCTTTTGAGGCATTAATGATGGCTGCCAGCGAAGTTTTTTCCAGCAACTCAGCAAACTCTTGCTGTTTTTCTTTGGGTAGGTCTAAAACTTCTTCGAGGATGCGTTTCAGGGCTTTAGGATTTTCTTCTATCGCCTGCTTCAATATGGCAAAAGTTAATTTTTTGTTTTTCTTGTCGCTTGTTTCAAAGTCAGGCAAATAATCGTGCAAGCTCAAAGCAACGACATCAAAAACCTGTCTCTCCGTCTCTTCGATGATATTTAACGCCTCGCCCTCGTATGGATAAATCTTTTCTTCTTTCCACTCTTCTACGAGTTTTACAGCGCTTTCATTCGCCCTCTTTCTGAAATGTTCCTTGAGTTTATTGCGGGCGACACCGATCACCTTTTTGAGGTCTGAGTTGAGGTCTTCCAGCAAGCTATTTTGCTCTTCCAACTCTCTAAAATAATCAGACTTAAGATAGGCGGTAAAACTAAAACCTGGAGCTTGAATACTTGGTCTCGTCTCTGAAATGGCAAAGCCGTCGGAATCACAAAGGTAGAGAACCCGATCTGTATCGCTTTTCCATTCAATGACAGTCATTTTGGCATCAACAATCTGACCATTATCTAAAACGATGTTTTCTAATGGATAGGTTGCTTCAGCCTCTTTTGCGTCTGACGGGTCAATCCTTTGGTTATCATAGATGACTACAATGTTTGGGTATTGACTGAGGTATAAGGCCAGTTGCTCTGTGATTGTTTGAACGGCTTTAGGTGAGCGAAGCGAATTACTACCATTATCAACACCGTCAATTACCACTTCAGTTCCAGTTTGACCTGACTCAAGTAAGCTAGGCTCGTCGTCCACTGAGAAACTACCCAATCGTTCTCGCCGACCGGTAATTGTGTATTCAGCCAAGCTCTTACCTTGCTCAAAGCAGGTACGCCAAGCCACTGAACTACCTATTGCAAAGGCTTGAAATCGTCCCTGCCCTCTTTTGCCGTGCAGCCGTCGTTGTCCCCCTTTGGTATGTGTGGAAGATTTTTTCCAAGAGCCGCCAAGATTCTCAAACGCATAAGTGATCTCTTCATAGTCCATTCCATGACCATTAGACATGTTGCGATGGCATCCATCATCACAACTCATTGTTTCACTTGAACTTGTAGCCCTGAGCCTCAATGGCTAAAGTGCTACCATGCAATT
>JAYSVR010000080.1:0-2676 GCA_043718445.1 Acidobacteriota bacterium
CACAGCCAACATTTTTATTGTGCGGACTAAAGTCCACACAACGGGTCACAGGCTGAAGCCTGCGCCACGTTTTGCTATAGTGCCTCTGCCCCCAATTCACTGAGGTTTCACCCAATGCCAAGCGCGGCAGTTTCCAGTTCATCGTTACGACCAGTACGTTTGCGCGATTATCGTTATTCGGGCGAATTGATTTCGCTCTCGGCGACGTTTGTCGTATTGCTCTCGCTCTTTGCGTTATTCACGTTGTTTTTTCCTTCGACGTGGTCGGCATCGGTCAAAGCGATTGCGTTAGCGTTGGCGGGCCTAGCCGTATTCGTCACGACCGTGAAGCTGCAACATCGCGCGGCGTTCGGCACGCTGGTGCGCGTGAGTGCGCGGCAATTCCCTGAGCTTTCCGCCATCGCCAACGAAGCCGCCGAGCGTTTGTCAGCCGATCCCGTACCGCTTTACGTCAAGCGGCAATCTGAGATGAATATCTATACGTTGGGCTTGTGGCAACGTCCGTTGATCGTGCTGACCTCTTCGCTGATAGATCAAATGCCGCCCGATGCGCTGCAATTTTTCATCGGACGCGAGATCGGACACATTCAGGCAGGGCATACGTGGTTACGGACTTTGTTGAAACCTTTGGGAACCGACGTACCCGTCATCGGCAAGTTGCTCAACAGCGTAATTTTCGGCGACTGGTTGAATCGCACCGAATTCACAGCCGATCGCGCGGGCTTCATCGCGTGCCGTTCGCTGACCACCGCGATCAGCACGATGCTCAAGTTTGGCGTAGGCATTCGGCTTTACGAAAAACTCGACATTCGTGAATACCTTGATCAGATCAACGAAGTCCGCGACGTGCGCGGCCATCTGACCGAAATCATCGCCGAACAACCTTATCTCGTTCAGCGCGTACGTTCATTGGTCAAATATTCGTTGAGCGTGACAGCTCATGAGATTGTGCCTACGCGCCGTGACCGCACCGGCATCCTGAAAGACTTACCGACGGCGTTTGTGAATACGGCGGTGTTGCAAGCAGCGGGCGGCAACACGGGCGAACACATTTCAAAATCGCTGAGTCGCCGCAGTTCGCAAGATACGATTGCCGACTTGCCGATTGATCTGAACGATACGCAAGGGCTGGAAGTAGAAGCTGAAGACAACAACGCACCTGATCCGCTGTGTTTGTTGCACACGACTGAAGGCGGCAAAACTTATCAACTGCGCCGCCGTATGACACGCCTCGGACGCAGCCCTGAAAACGACATCGTGATTGAGAGCGACCGCGTCAGCCGCTTTCACTCCGAAATCGTGCGTGACGCTTCGGGTTTCGTCATCAGCGATCTCAAAAGCCGCAACGGTGTATGGGTCAACGGCGACAAGCTCACCAAACCGGAACGCCTCGCCCACGGCGACCAGTTGCGCATCGGACGCGCCGAATTCACTTTAGAAATTCTCGAACCACGTAACGAACCAACCGAATATGCAAAATCCACCCGCGACGCTGGCAGCGTCACCCAAGCCTACTGATGAAACGTCAGAAATGTTGTCGTTGATCACGGCGCTCGCGCACGAGAGCGTAACGGCGAAACAGCGTTTCTTTGCCGAACATTCCGCGCAAGTCGCGCAAGCTGCGCAACTCATCATCGCGGCCTTGCGCGCGGGGCATAAGCTGTTTCTTTTTGGCAACGGAGGTTCCGCCGCCGACGCGCAGCACATCGCCGCCGAACTTGCTTTCAGAATGGGACGCGACCGCCGCGCGCTGCCTGCGTTGGCGCTCACGACCGATACGTCGCTGTTGACAGCGATCAGCAACGACCTTTCGTTCGATCATATCTTCGCGCGCCAACTTGAAGCCCTCGGCCAAGCCGGTGATGTAGCCTTCGCCCTCTCGACCAGCGGCAATTCGCCCAACGTCATCGCCGCCGTCAAACAGGCGCGCGAACAAGGTTTGGTTACGATTGGATTGTTGGGCGGTACGGGCGGCGCACTGGCAGGCTTGGTTGATCTTGCACTCATCGTTCCGCATTCAGATACGCCGCGCATTCAGGAAGTACACATCGCGGCGAGCCATATTATTTGTCAGTTGATTGAGGATGCGTTGTGTCCTGTGAACCAATCATCACCTTGAGGTAAACGAGCTTTTTATGAGACGCAATCTGGTAATTTCTTTTTGTTTTTGGCTACTTCTTGGAAGCACTATCATCGCGCAAAGTAAGCAAGGGGCTACGCCTTCTAAAAAACGTCGTGCATATAAAGTAACTGCCGCCGCTTCGCCCAGGAAAGAAAAGATTCTTGTGGTGTCTGATGGTGTATTAGAGAAATCAGCCATCACTCGCTTTCAAGCAAACTATCCAACTATGACAAGGTTACGCGTTGCCGGCGAAGTAAAGGTGCAAGTAATAATTGACATTGAATTAGGGGAACCAATCTCTGCCGAAGTTATCTCTGGACACCCATTACTTAGAGTTGCCGCTCTTGACGCTGCACGACAGTGGCGTTGGCCTCCATCTTGTTTTAACGCAGGACATCGGGTTCTCGGCAAAGGCATCCTCACGTTTCATTTTAAGCCTTACGAAAATCCGCAATGACTCTCTATTCCAAACAACCTATCGAGTTATCAGGCACAGCAACTTATCCGCTCGCTTCGCGCCCCAGCAAAGTGACGGTGCGCGATTTCGCGCGTCC
>JAYSVR010000009.1:0-29012 GCA_043718445.1 Acidobacteriota bacterium
GTCCGTACATCAAAGCCTCAATTACGTGCGGACTAAAGTCCACACAACGGGTCACAGGCTGAAGCCTGCGCCACGTCTCATCAATCTTTTCAGGAGACAAT
This sequence comes from Acidobacteriota bacterium, assembly GCA_043718445.1. Classification (GTDB taxonomy): domain Bacteria; phylum Acidobacteriota; class Blastocatellia; order RBC074; family RBC074; genus JACPYM01. The sequence goes on from JAYSVR010000009.1 coordinate 102, forward strand.
CCAATGAACACACCCGCAAAAATGTTGCTCGCGCTGAGTCTGGTTGCTGCGACTTGGGCATGCGACACGGTGAACAAAAACGAAGGCGCTGATCTGGCGAAAAATCAAACGACTATGACGAAAGCGATTCCTACTTTGACCAAAGCGCTGTTCGGCAAAACTGCCGACGGACGCGACGCAGATATTTTCACGCTCACCAATGCCAACGGCACCGAAGTCCGTTTGACGAATTACGGGGGCTATCTGGTTTCGATCAAGACCAAAGACAAAGCGGGCAAGTTTGACGATGTGTTGTTGGGTTCAGACAAGCTCGAAGGTTACACCGGCCCGAACCCCTCGCTCGGCTGTCTCGTAGGCCGTTATGCCAACCGCATCGGCAAGGGCGAATTCAAACTTAACGGACAAACCTACAAGCTGTTCATCAACAATGGCCCCAACTCGTTGCACGGCGGCAAAGAAGGTTTCAATCGCAAACTCTGGACGGCGAAGGAAGTGAAAAAAGACAATGCCGTCGGCGTCGAGTTGAGTTACCTGAGCAAAGACGGCGAAGAGAATTATCCGGGCAATCTCAACGTAACCGTGACTTATTGGCTTAACAACGGTGATGAAATCGTGATGGATTACGCCGCGACGACTGATAAAGATACGGTCGTGAATCTGACCAATCACGCTTATTTCAACCTGGCCGGACAAGGCAACGGCGACATTCTCAAACACGAAGCGATGATCAACGCTACGCAATTCACACCCGTTGACAGCACGTTGATTCCTACGGGCGAACTGAAAGCGTTGGCCGGTACGCCACTCGATTTCTCAAAGCCGACGGCGTTCGGCGCGCGCATTGACGATGACAAAGATCAGCAGATGGTTTTTGGGAAAGGCTACGATCACAACTACGTGATTAACAAAGCGCCGGGCAAGATGGGCCAGGCTGCGCGCGTGGTCGAACCGACTTCAGGCCGCGTACTGGAAGTGTTGACGACCGAACCCGGCGTACAGCTTTACACCGGCAATTTTCTCGACGGCAAATATGTCGGCAAAGGCGGCAAGACTTATCCGCGCCGTTCGGGCTTTTGTTTAGAGACGCAACATTTCCCCGATTCACCGAATCATCCGACGTTCCCGACGACGACGTTGAAAGCAGGCGAATCGTTCAAGAGCAAGACCGTTTATAAATTCTCAGTCGCGGCTCAAAGTTAAAAAACATGAAGTTATCGCTATTGGTTTTGTTAGCGGCGGCGGGTTTTTCGCTGGCCTGTCAGCAGGCTGAACAACCGCCGCCGCCACAACAACTGCCGCAACAACTGAATGCGATTGCGACGCCGTTGATGGAAGCGATTCCATCAACGGCGGTGGTGGTCGAACCTGTTCAACTCGCCAAAATCATTTCCGTAGACAACTCGCAAGCGACATTGGCTCCGCTCAGTTTGAAAAAACGTTTGCCCGCGCGCGCTGAAGTTTTGCTGATTCCTTTATTCGGCGAACTCGCAGCCGTTCGTACGCAAATCTTGCAAGTCTCGCCGATTGAAAATCCATGCAGCGATGCCTTGCCCAAACTTTACGAAACTGAACTCAGACCAGTTAAAGATAAGTCGTGGCTCAATGCGTCAGCGCCTTTTGACGTATGCGTTATTTATCCAGCCATTGCATCAGCGCGTTCGTTGAAGCTCAATGCGTTGCAGGCCGCGCGGCTTCCGTCCAAAGTCGCCCTCGCCAACATTACCGCTGCGCTCGACATCAACAATGACCAGCAACCTGATGTTTTATTGGTCGAGTATTGCTGCGACAAACCTGAACTGGATCGTAAAGCCTGCGACCTGACGTGTTCTGCGGTATACGTGCGCGCCGCCAACGGCCAGTGGCGCATCGCCGAAACGCAAACTCCCTGCTGATCAAAATATATACTTCAACGCGAACTGAATCCTGCGCGCAGGCGTCGCCGTCGCAACCGAAGAGCCGAATGATGGCGCTTCGAGTATGCGTACCGGCAAAGCGAAGTTGGTGCGATTCAGGAAGTTGAACGCTTCGGCGCGGAATTGCAGTTGTTTGCGTTCACTCAACCGCAACGTTTTTTGCAGTGCGAGATTAAGCAGCAAGTAATCGCTGCCGCGAAAGGTATTGCGCGCGATGGCTCCGTCGAAACTCAAGTCCGGCGCGAGCAAATCATTCGTATTCGTCACGTTCGCCGCCAACCGTAACGGCTGTCGCCGGTCGCCGGTCACGAGCAATCCAGTTGTCGTGTTCAGCCGATCAGTCAAATTGCCGTCCACGTTAAAGTCGAAAGCCGTGTTGACCGTGAAAGGTTGGCCGGTTTGATATTGCCCCGTGCCGATCAATTCGTAATCGTTCAATAACCAACGACGCGCGCGACTCGCTGTTGCCGCCAGGCCGGGCAAGCGATAGCTCGTGCTGTAAGCAACGCGATGGCGCGCGTCGAAATTCGCCGAGGCATATTCGCCCGCGCGCGTGAGGCTGTTTTGCGGCAAGGCCGGAGCGCCCGCCAGGTCGAATACGTCAGAGGCGTCGTCGAGCGCGTGCGACCACGTGTAACTGATTTGTCCTGACAGCCGCTTCCATTGGCTGCGGAATTGAAGCTGCAAGGCGTGATAGCGCGAACGCCCGGCGGCTTCATACAAAGTGATTGCGCCGATGCCCGCCGTCGGACGCCCCAAACCCGCTGGCAAGGTCACACCGGTGAAATAAGGCGTAAGCGAAAAGTCGTCATTGCGGTTGCCATACACATCAATGAACAACGGCAGGACGACGTTGTTCGGCCCCAGATTCGGCGTCGCCGTGCGAATCAAATGCTCGCCGCGCGTGCCGACATAAGCCACTGTCAAAAACGAATGCCGCGAAAGTTGTTGTTCGAGAGAGACACTGAACTGATGCGCCAGTGGCGTAGCGAATACGCGCGTCGGCAATGTGGCCGTGACTGCGTTAGGGAAAAGGTCAGTGCCCGCAAACACGCGCAGGATTTGTTCATTCGTCAAATTGGCGTTGCGCGTATTGCGCGTGCCCGCTTGCACGAGCGCCGTGAATTGTCCCGCCGTACTGATGCCGCCGCGCGCCGGATTGAAAAACTGAAACGTGCCAATGGTTGCGCCCAGCACCGAACGCTTTTGCCCGTTGATAAGCAACGGTTCGCCGACGAATCCGCCGGTGTTGAGCGTCAGGAAGTTCGGCAAAACGTTGCGCGATTGGCTGACCACAGCGCCGATGGCTTGGTCGTAATAAAGCCCGTAACCCGCACGAATCGCCGTCGCGCGTTGCGCGCCGAAAAGTTTGGGTGCGTAAGCCACACTCACACGCGGCGCGAAGTTGTTTTCATCCGGCTCGAAAATTTTCGTGCGGCCTTCAAGGAATTTGCCCAGGCCGCTGACCGCTGCGTTGCGCAACAGCGGATCGTTGAAGCTGCGTTCGATCAAGCCGTCGCGTTCGGCGGGCGGCGAGTTGTATTCATGCCGCAGCCCGAAATTGACTGACAGGTTCGGCAGCACGCGCCAATCATCTTGCAGAAAAATGTTGCGCTGCCCATAACGCAAACTGATCGCCGACGCGCCGAGTTGCGAATCAGCCAATGAGAGAAAGGCTCCTGACGGCACACCCGCCGCCGCCATATTGATTGCGCTCAACGTGTAGAACGAACCCGCAGTCGCATCCGGTGGCGTCAGAAAGGTGAAGTTGCCGTTGAAATTGAGCAAGGTGCGCGCGTTGCGCGGCAGGTCGCTGTTGAGTTCGCTGCGGCGCAAATCGAAACCGAGCGCGACGTTGTGGCGACTGTTGGCACGCCACGTTAATTGGTCGGCGACTTGCCACGTATTGTTCACGCGGCTTTGCGGGAAGTTGAAAACGTCTACGCCGACGGGACTGAAACCCGCGATGTTGATTTGCCCGAGGCGACCGAGACGGCTTTCGACTTCGCCCGAACGCAGGTAAAGCACGGCGTTTGGGTTGGCCGCTGTGTTCGTGCAATCGGCGTTCAGGCAATTCGGCAAGGTACTGTTGAGCAACAACGGCGCGTTCAACAAAAAGCGCGTATCGTTCGACGCCACGCGGCTTGGCAACAGCGACGGGTCGCGGGCTTCGTCAAACAGCAAGCGCGTGCGTCCAAACGAAAAGCGCACCTGATTGAAAACTGTGTCGCTCAGTTCGTTGTTGAGAAAGGTCGAGAGGTTTTGCGTACGCACCGTCGGACGCAAGCCTGAAAAAATCGCGCCGCCCGTCACCGGCAACGTGCGCGCATCGTTGGTGAAGTTGTAACGCGCCGTCACGCTCTGTTGTCTGCCGCGCCAGTTGAAATTGTGGTCGAACTTCGCCGAAGCGATATTGCCTTGCGCACTCGCAGGCAGCGTTTGCGTGAACGTATTCGCGCCGTAAATTCCGTTCGGGTCGTTGGCGAAAGGCAGCAAACTGAAAATCGCATCGCCTTCAAAACTGGTCGGATAACCATAGGCCGAAACGTTTCTGCCCGTCGTGAACGTAGCGAGTTCATCGAGAAAATAACCCGTCGCGCCGCGCCCGAATACGCCGCGCTGGTCAATGGTCGGCACGGCGAAATGATGTTCCTGCTGCGCGTTGAGGCGTTGGCCTTCGTAAGAGAAAAACGCGAAGGTGCGATTGCGTTTAATCGGCCCGCCCAACACGAATCCGCCTTGCCCCAACGTGGATGATTCCTGCGCGCCGCTGTCGTTGGTCGCGGTCAGCGCACGATTGCGCGCGCGGCAATCGCTCGCAAAGTTGTTGCCAGTGATGCCGGTGCAATCCAACACGGCTTGTCCTCTGGCTGAAAGCAACCCGAACGTGCGATTGGCTGCTTCCGTGTCGAAAAAGTTGCGCGCATTCAAATGGCTCGTATTCAAAAAGCCTTGCGCCGAACCGTGCCAGCCGTTACCGCCCGATTTTGAAATCGCATTGACCGTCGCGCCGAGGTTGCGTCCGAACGCCGCCGGAGCCAACGCGGTGATGATTTGAAATTCTTTGATTGATTCGATGCTTTGCGGCACCAGCGAAAAGAAACCCTGTCGCCTGACGCCGATGTCTTCGTCGTTATTGTCAGAACCGTCAACCAGGAAATTGTTTCCGCGTGAACGAAGTCCGTTGACGGCGAATTGGCCTGACGTGCCTACGCCTGCGCCTACGCCGGGGCCGGTTCCGTTGCCAATGGATTGGGGCGCGAGCGCGACGCCGGGCGTGAGCAGCGCGAGTTCGTCAAAGCTGCGCGTGAGTGTCACGCCGCCCAACGGCAACTTGGCGATTTCGACATCGCTAAACGCTCTGGCGCGGCGTCCGTCAGTCGAAGTCAATTCAGCCGCTACGTCTTCGCGTTCTTCCGCGATAACTGGCGCAGCCGTCGCCACCGGCTGCGTCGGCGCGGTCGGCTGCGTCGGAGTAGCGGCAACTAAGTTTCCCGGGGTTTCCGGCTCCATCTGAATCGGTATCGGAATCACGCGATTGTTGCGCGTGGCATAGAGCGACTGCGTCGCTTCGTAAAGTTTGAATCCGGTCGCACGCGCGCGAATCAGATAAACGCCCGGTTGCAACAAGCCCTGATAAAAATAGCCTTGCGCATCGGCGCGCCGTGCGACGGGCACTTCGGTGGTTTGGTTGATGAACTGTATGACCGTGCCGGGGAGGGGCGCGCTGGTTTGAATGTTGGTAACGTGGCCTTCAAAAGCACCGGTGACGGGGTCTTGCGGGATGGTTGCGAGCGCAGGCGCGCACGCCAACCAGACAGCCAACCACAACGAACTGACTGCGCGTAACGAATGGAGTTTCATAGGGGCATTCCTCTGTTTGCAATAAGGGTTTTCGCGGAACCGGCAAGCGGTTTCATTCAGGTCAGGCAGAAATCAGTGACGAGATAGCTTGCGGCGTCCGAAATTAAAATTCCGACTTAGCGGCGCGAGATGCTTTGCAGCGTTTCGAGAACGCCGGGTTGAGACTTGAGTTCACGGCTGCGGGCGAAAGCGCGCTCGGCTTCTCGTGATTTGCCTTTGGCTGCCAGCGCCTGCCCGCGACTGGCGTAGCCTTCAGCAAAGTCAGGAGCCAGCTTGATGGCTCGATTGAAATCGCGTAGCGCCAAGCCATGATCTTTCAGCGCCTGCCAAGCCAAGCCACGAGCGTGATAGGCGGCGGCGTTGCGCGCATCCATCACCAGCGCTTCGTCATATTCGGCAATGGCGTGTTGCCATTTTTCTTGTGCGGCGTAGTCATTTCCGCGCTTGAGGTGGTATTGTGCGCCCGCCACGGCCTTGGGATTTTGGGCCGTCGCATCAACCAGCAAAATCAGTACGAACAGTATTTGGGTCGCCGCGAACTTGATGAGATTGGTTTGGGTAAACATAAATTCGTCTCCTTTTAGCGTGAGAAAAAGTGAACCTTCTTAACCTCTCATCCACTCATGCGGAGATTCGCGGCGCGTTACCCCATCGCTGGAAAAAATAAGCTGGAAAATATTTTTCGCGTAAAAAATATGAACGCATCTCCTCAAATTACGGCGCTGATCGTCGAGTGGCGGGACGGCAAAGCTGAAGCCTTCGATCAACTGTTCGTGCTGGTCTATGACGAATTGCGCAAACTGGCTTCGGGCTATTTGCGGCGTGAGCGCGGCGGGCATACGTTGCAAACGACGGCGCTGGTCAACGAGGCCTATCTGAAATTGCAAAACCATCAGGACTGGCAGCCCGAAAATCGGCTGCACTTTTTTGCCGTCGCGGCGCGTGTGATGCGACACATCCTGATTGACCACGCCCGCAGCCGCCAACAGGAAAAACACGGCGGAGGTACGGTGCTGCTATCTCTCGACGAAGCCTTATCACTTTCAGACGAACGCTCAGACGCCTTGCTCGCGTTGGATGACGCGCTCAAGGAATTAGCCAAACGCGACCAACGCAAAAGCCAGGTCGTCGAGTTACGCTTTTTCGGCGGACTCACTATCGAAGAAACTGCCGCCTTTCTCGGCGTCTCGTTCAACACCGTCGTACGCGATTGGGAAATGGCACGCGCCTGGCTCTATCGCTACTTGCAACGTGGCGCAGACTTCAGTCTGTGAGACGTTGCGTGGACTTTAGTCCGCGCGAGCTATCACGGGCGGACTAAAGTCCACCATACGTCCACAGACTGAAGTCCGCGCCACGTCATTGGAGGCCCCATGCAAACTGACCGTTGGGAAAAAGTAGATGAGCTATTCGGCACGGCGCTTGAACTCGCGCCGGACGAACGAGCGACGTTTTTAGCGACAGTCTGCGCGGGCGATGAAACGCTGCGCGCCGAAGTCGAAACGCTCTTGCTGGCGCATCAACAAGCAGGCCAGTTCATCCAGGCTCCGGCGTTCGAGGCAGGCGTCGAATTGCTCAAACAACGCGAACAACTGGCGCAACGCGGACGCTTGATCGGCGCTTATCAAATCATCCGCGAACTGGGGCAAGGCGGCATGGGCGCGGTTTATCTGGCGGCGCGTGCCGATCAAAGCTACGAAAAACACGTCGCCATCAAGCTCATTCGGCGCGGCGCTGAATCGCAGGAAATCGAACGCCGCTTTCGCAACGAGCGCCAGATTCTCGCCGCGCTCGATCATCCCAACATCGCGCGCTTGCTTGACGGCGGCACGACGGCTGAAGGCCAGCCTTATCTGGTGATGGATTACGTCGAAGGCCAGCCACTTGATGCTTTTTGCCAAGCACGCAAGCTCGACACCTCGGCGCGGCTGCAATTGTTTCGGCACATTTGCGCCGCCGTTCATTACGCCCATCAACATTTGGTCGTACACCGCGACCTGAAACCCTCGAACATTCTCGTGACTGCTGACGGTACGCCGAAGCTACTCGATTTCGGCATTGCCAAATTGCTCGCGCCCGAAAGCGGCGCGTATGACGCAGCGATGCCTACGATAGAAGAAACGGCGCAAGGTATGCAGTTGCTCACGCCTGCTTACGCCAGCCCCGAACAGGTGCAAGGCGGCAGCATTACTACGGCAACCGATGTGTATGCACTCGGCGTGTTGCTTTACGAATTGCTGACCGGCCATCGTCCTTATCAAACCGAAACCGATTCGTTGCCCGAGCTTTTCAAAGCCGTGGTCGAACAGGAACCCGAACCGCCCAGCGACGCCGTGATGCGGGCCGGACGCCAGACGCAAGCCAATGCGAACCAAACCAAGCCGCTGACGCTGGCGGGCACGGCACAGGCCTTGCGTTCCGAATTGCGCGGCGATCTCGACAACATCGTCTTGATGGCGTTGCGCAAAGAACCGTCGCGCCGCTACGCCTCGGTCGAACAGATGGCCGAAGACATTCGTCGTTATTTGGAAGGCTTGCCCGTGAACGCGCGCAAAGCCACGTTCGGCTATCGCGTCAATAAATTCGTGCGGCGCAATAAAGCGGTGACGGCGGTGGCTGCGTTGTTGTTGCTGTCGCTGCTGGGCGGACTCATCGGTATCAATCAACAACGTCGCCGCGCTGAACGCCGTTTCAATGATGTACGCAAACTCGCCCATTCGGTCGTATTTGAATTACACGACGCCATCGAAAAGCTGCCCGGCTCGACGCCTGCGCGCAACCTGTTGGTCAGTCGTTCGATTGAATATTTAGACAGCCTCGCGCAAGAAGCGGCGGGCGATGTTTCGCTTCAGGCTGAATTGGCAACGGCCTATGAAAGAATCGCGGGAATTCAGGGCAATCCTTATGTCGCCAACCTCGGCGACGGCGCGGGTTCGTTGCAAAGCTATCGCCACGCTCTGGCTGTGCGCGAAGTCATCCTGCAAAAAAATCCCAACGACGTAGCCGCGCAATTAGACATAGCCCAAAGTCTGCTCAGTATGAACGGCGCGGTCGAATACGCTGAGGGCGCGGATGCCGCTTTGCGATTAAGCCAGCGAGCCTTGCAGTTAAGCGAGGCCGTCGCCGCGCGCCAGCCGCAGGAACCGCGACTGGGCAAGTTGTTGAGGAGCAGTAACGAAAACATCGGGAATGCGCTCGTTGCGAAAAACGATTTCCGGCAAGCGTTAGAGCATTTCCGCCAAGCCTTCTCGCTGCTCGAAAAACAGTGCCAGGCAAATCAACCCGCCGCCGAGAAAACCGCTTGTTTGAGAAGCCTGGCTATCAACCTCAGAAAAGTCGGCGATGCTGAATGGAACACCGGCGATAAAAAAACCGGGCTGGAAACTGCGCGCCGCGCGTTGGCGCAGTTTGAATCGTTGGCAGGGGCAGACCCCAATAATGCTGAGGCACGCTTTGCCTTGACGGCGCAATACACGGCGCTGGGCAATTATCTGTGGGAACAAAAAGACCTGCCCAATGCACTGCAAAATTACCGTCAGGCTTTGCAACTGGACGAGGCGTCAGTCAAGGACGATCCGCAGAATGTGCAACTGCGCCGCAGCTTGATTACCGACGCCAACAATGTGGGTTACGTGCTGGCGCAACAAGGTGACGCTGTTGGCGCGCGCAAAAAATGCGACCAGTCTCTGACTGAGTTAGAAGCCTTGCTCAAGGCGAATCCGACCGCGCCGGGCTTGCTGAATATGGCGAAAGAAATTTACGGTTACGATGGCGAAGTCAACGTCATCCTCGCCGAGCGCCAGGGGATTGGAACGGGCGAAAGCCAGCGTTATTGGCAAATAGCGCTCAAGAGCTTTCAACGCAGCCTCGACTTATTGCACCAACTCAAAGAGAAAGGCCTGGTGCGGCAAGTTGATGCGCAACAGGAAGAATCGCTGCAACGCGAAATCGTCAAGTGCAAAGCCAACCTGAAAGCCTGAATCAGTTTGTTTTTGCCGCGCAACCTCACGGCTTTCTGAAATGACAGCTTCACCATGATTGGCGGCCTTGCCTTAATGTGACCGTTGCGACTGGCTACCACAAGATATTCGATAAGTGGTTAACTTTGCTGGAAAATCTTCGATAAGCGCCGCAGTTCGCTTTTACAAACAGCAGCGGATGTCTATACTCCGCCCGCTTCAAACGGCAAACACCATCATCAAACGACGAGTGCGCAAGCGAGTGTGGCTTTATCTTTCCCATCGAAAGTGAAGCAGCATCGCAATACGCTTGAAGCCGGTTTGCCCTTCTGGCAGTTACAGCAGTATCAAAAGCCGATACGACCATCACGGGTCTTTTCACTACCCATAACAACTGCGTACCCCACGACGATGTAATCCCTACTTGCATTAAAGTTGGCAGCGCGTGCGACTGATGCTCCCACATTGCACAGCACGCGGCGGCTGTCTTTTTCACAATTAACTAAGGAGCGCTGAGATGAGTAACATCATAAAGTTTATTATCGGGTTGGCTTGCCTGTGGTTTGCTTATGCCCACTGTTGTACAGGGATGGGGCAAATGACCGCGACCGTACCCGCAGCCGTAGCGACAACCGCTCTGGCCTCTGTGCCGCCGACGTTCGCCGCGAACTGGAAAGGCACCAAAGTCTTGCTGGACGGTTTGCTGCCGAACGAAGACACCCGCAAGCGCCTGCTGGCGCGCGCCACGGAACTCTATGGCGCGAACGGATTCGAAGATCAAAAGCTGCGCGTGAGTGGCGCTGAAGCCAATGCCAACGTGCAAAATCCGACGGGCTGGAGCGATTGGGCCTATGCGCAATTGCAAAGCCCCGATCGCATGAAAAAGCTGAATGCCAACCTGCCCGATGGTGCAGGCATCGCCCTCACCGACAAAGAACTGACCGTGCGCGGCGTGCTGCCTGACGAAGCCACGCGCAGCAAACTGTTGCAGGAAATCACTGCTGCGATTCCGGCCAGCGTGAAACTGAACGATCTCACCACCATTCTGGGCAACACGCTCAGTGACAACCAATTGGCCGCGCAAGGCGAATTTAATCGCGCCGTCATCAAGGGCATCGAATTCGCTGTCGCTAAGTTCGATGTTACTTCCCAAGACCCTGAACAAAATGCCGCTACGGTCAATGCCGTTGCCGAAGTGCTGAAAAAATATCCCGACATCAAAGTAGCGATTAACGGGCATACCGATTCAGACGGCGGCTTGGCTCCGAATATGTTGTTGAGTACGCGCCGCGCCAGCGCCGTCCGGCAAGCTTTGATTGCTGTGGGCATCACCGCCGATCGCCTGAACGCACAAGGATTCGGGCCGAACCAGCCCGTCTCTGATAACAGCTCGCTTGATGGCAAGGCGCGCAACCGGAGGATTGATTTCAAAGTCGTCGCCGGAACCAACAACGTGACGGCTAAATAACGAAAGGGGGAATAAATACATGTCTAATTTTAACTGGTGGTGTTTGATACCCATTCTCGCGGGGCTTTGGTTGTTGTGGGACGCGCTGCGCGGCTGGCTCGGCGGCGCGGCTGAGAAAGAAGACGCCGCATTGAAAAGCAAAGTCGTAGCCTATGAACGCGACCTCGACACGGCGCGCGCTGAATTGCGCCGCAGCAAAGACGAAGTCACCAGCATGCGCGCCGATTTCGATACGACCAAAGCGTCGTTGAAAGAAAAGGATTCGCTGCTCGGCGGTTACGAAGCGAAGTTGGCCGCTGCGCTTGCGGCAGCCGCTGCGGTAACTGTCGGAGCGACTCAACTCAAATCGAATGACGCTGAAATCGCTTCGCTCAAAGCCGCGATTGAAGCTTCGAAACTCAAACTGAAAGAAGCTGAAGACAAAGCGAAAGCCGAAGTCGAAGCCGCGAAAAAGGCTGCACCCGATCTCAAAGTTGTCGAAGAAGCCAACACCTTGCGCGCCAGCTTGAAAGCGAAAGACGATGATCTCGTTCGCATCACAGCGCGCGTCAATTCGTTGGCTCCGCTCGAACTGCAACTCAAAGACCGCGACTTGAAAATCAAAAAATTCGAGGCGCAACTCGCCGAAGGCACCCAAGCCAAGGACGACGAAATCGCCCAACTCAAAGCCGATCGGGCGGCGGCGGACCAAGCCAAAACGGATGAAGTGGCGCGCTTGCAAGGCCTCGTCACCAACCTCGAAGCCAACGCCGGCAAAGTGGATGGTGAACTCGATAAGTTGCGTCACAAACTTGCCGCCAGCGAAGACAGCGCCCGTGAAGCAGACAATCGGTTATTCGATTTTGAGAACAAGCTAAAAGAAGCTGAAGCGGCGCGCAAAGCTGCGGTGGGTGACAAAGAAAGCGAAGCGCAACATTCCCGTTTGCGTCTGGGTGAACTCGAAGCCGCTGCTGCCGGAGCCGTCGCGGCGTTGGCCGCCGCCGAAGCGATGAAACCCGATCAGGAAGCATCCTTGCGTGACGCTGAAGCTGCTCACAAGCTGCAACTCGGCGAGAAAGATGCCGAAGTCGCACGCTTGCGCCTGAGGATCGTCGAACTGGAAAAATCAGACGGAGCGCGTCAGGCCAAGCTGTCTGAAGTCGAGACCGCACAAGCCGCCGCGTTGAAAGACAAAGATGCCGCAATTGGCTTGCTGCAAATAAAGGTCAAAGATCTCGAACCGCTGGAAGGCAAACTCAAAACTGCCGAAAGCAACTTGGCTGCTGCGCGTGCCGACCACGAATCGAAGGCCAACGAATGGCAAGCTCGTTTCGCCGCGCTCGAACCGCTCGAAGGCAAACTCAAAACTGCCGAAAGCAATCTGGCGGTGGCACGTGCTGATCACGATGCCAAAGCTAAAGAGTGGCAGTTGCGATTCGCCACGCTTGAACCGCTCGAAGGCAAGCTCCAGGCGGCTGAATCCAGCTTGGTTTCAGTTCGTGCAGACCACGAAGCGAAAGCCCAAGAGTGGAGCCTTCGCATCGGTTCGCTTGAAGCTGATCTGGGCCAGGCGCAAAAAGCGCAAGCCGATGTCAGCGGCAAGCTGGGCGATTGGGAAAGCCGCTATAACCTGATCGTTGTTCAGAAAGACGACGATCTCGCCAAGTTGCGTTGGCGCAATGGCGAACTCGAAGCCTTTGTGGGCGAGCGCGAAAGCGAAGCTGAGAAGCTGAAACGCCGCATCGCCGAACTCGAAAGCCTTAACGCGGTCGCCGCCGAACGCGAGCAACAACTCGTGGCGGTGACGGCTTCGCATTCGCAGATGCTCTCGGTCAAAGACGACGATCTCAGCAGGTGGCGTTGGCGCGTGGGCGAACTCGAAGCCTTTGTCGGCGAACGTGACAGCCAAACGGGCCAGTTGAAACGGCGCATCGCTGAACTCGAAGGCTTGAATGCCGCTGTCGCCGAACGCGATCAACAGATCGCATCGTTGTCTGCCACGCATACGCAATCGCTGGCAACCAAAGACGAAGACCTCGGCAAGTTGCGCTGGCGCATCGGCGAACTCGAAGCCTTTGTCGGCGAACGCGACAGCGAAACTGGTCAATTGAAACGCCGCATTGCCGAACTCGAAGCGCAAAGCGGAGAGCTTGCCACCAAAGACCAGGAACTCGGTCAGGTGCGCACGCGCGTCAGTTCGCTTGAGGCTTCAGTGGGCGAACGCGACGAATCAATCGGACGGCTCAACTTACGCATTCGTGAACTCGAAGGCCTAAGCGGCGAACTCGCCGAACGCGATAAAAAGCTGGCGGCGTTCACCGTTGAACGTACGCAATTGACGGCGACGAACGAAGACGCGCTTAACCAGTTGCGTTGGCGCATCGGCGAACTCGAAGCCTTTGTCGGCGAACGCGATTCGCAAGCCAAGCAGGCCGCCAAGCAGACTGAAGCCCAACTCGCTAAATCGTTGCAAGCCAAAGAGGGCGAATGGGACGTTCGTTATCGCAAGACGGTCAGCGATAAAGATTCCGAAATCGCCCGTCTGACAGCACGCATCGCTCAAGTGGGCACGGTCACCGCGCAAGCCGCAGTTTCAGGTGAAACTGAAAAATACCGTGCGCAACTCTCGCAATGGGAAACGCGTTACAACACGTTGACGAACGACAAGGACGGCGAAATCAAACGGCTGCGCTTGCGCATCCGTGAACTCGAAAGCACCGAACCCAAAGTCAAAATCGTTGAACGCGTAGTTGAAGTTCCAGCTCCGGCAAAAGCGGCAGAACCAAAACCCGCCAAACCCAAAGCAGATAAGCCCAGGAAGGTGAAACTCAACCCGCGCCAGCAGATGGAGTATTACCGCACGAACCGCCCGGGGCGTGGTGAATACGACGATCTGAAGCTGATTTACGGCGTAGGCCCCGTGCTGGAAAAAATGCTGCACAAACTCGGCATTTATTTCTTTAAGCAAGTGGCTAGCTGGAGTGAAGCCGACATTGAATGGGTTGACGAACAACTCGAACATTTCAAAGGCCGCATTCTTCGCGAAGACTGGCGCGGCAGTGCGACCGATGAACACATCAAAAAATACGGCAAGAAACCCTAACTATCGTTTGAGTTAATTGCTTTCCCAGAGGCAGCGTGTGCATCCCTCACGCTGCCTCTGTTTATTTGCGATTCGGTAGTATGCAGAAACCGCCTTTTGTTACCTGGCAGTTATTATTATTCGCCACCTTTGTGCTGGCTTTCGTCACCATCGCCAGCCCGCCAGCCCTGATGGATGACGTAGACAGCGTCACCGCCCAAATCGCCCGCAATATGCTGACCTCTGGCGATTGGGTAACTCCGCGATTAAACGGTGTCGCTTATTTCGAGAAACCCGCGCTAAGGTTTTGGATGGTTGCGGCTTCCTATTTAATTTTTGGCGTAAGCGACTGGGCCGCGCGCCTTCCGATGGCTTTAGCTTCAGTCGCGCTGTGTTGGCTGGTAGCTTATTTCGGGCGTTGGGCCTTTCGAGGTGAATCTTCAGAGCAAGCCGGAACCATAGCCGGTGTCGTAATTGCGACTTGTGTAGGATTATTTTTATTCACTCGCATTTTAATTCCTGATGTAGCCCTGACTTTAACGACGACCTTAGCCATGCTGGCGATCGTGCGACTGCTCGAACCTGAAACCGTAAAACTAAAACAATGGGCTGCCGTGCTAGGCCTCGCCCTCGGCGCAGGCTTTATGCTGAAAGGATTAGTCGCCTGGGTCATTCCCGTCGGCGCAACGTTGTGTTACTTGCTGTTGACCCGCCAGCTATTTAATTGGCAGCTCTGGCGACGTTCTCAGTTATGGCTCACCCTGCTGGTGTTATTAGCGGTTTGCCTGCCGTGGCTGGTGTTGGCTACGTTGCGCAACCCGCCCTGGTTCGATTTCACCATGCGCAGCGAACCGGGCAAGTACCACGGCTTTTTCTGGTTTTTCTTTTTGAACGAACATTTGTTTCGTTATTTGAACTTACGTTACCCGCGCGATTACAACACGGTTCCGCGTCTGGCTTTCTGGCTTTATCATTTGCTGTGGTTGTTTCCGTGGAGCTTTTATTTTCCGCTAATTGCCCGACTGAGCTTCTCGCCTGCTTCGCGCGCCGGGCGAGTCAGGTTATTTTGCCTGGGCTGGGTTGGCTGCACATTATTATTTTTTACGTTTTCGACTACGCAGGAATACTATTCGATGCCTGCTTATCCGGCGTTGGCTTTGTTGCTGGGCAGTGCCATTTATTCAGCCGATGAAAAAAAATACTGGCCGAGCTATGTAACTGGTTTCATCACCGCCAGCGCAGCGATAGCTTGTTGCATAATTCTGTGGCTGGTAAGAAACGTGGCTGTAACAGGCGATATAGCTGACGCGATGAATTATCAAATCTCTACGTTTTCTTTGGGGAAAGCGGGCGATCTGACTTTATCAACCATGGCCTGGTTGCGCCTGCCGCTGGTTATCGCGGCGCTGGCTTTCGCCGTCGGAGCCATTGCTGCGCTTTGGCGACGCGCACGTTATGCCGTAATCGGTTTCGCGTTGATGATGTTGATGTTATTCAATGCCGCGCGGCTGGCAATGATTACCTTAAACCCGTATTTCGGCTCACGCACTTTGGCTGAAGCTCTCAACGCCGCGCCGCCCGGCCAATTGATTATTGACGATCAGTATTATTCTTTTTCCTCGGTTTTCTTTTATTCCAATCGCACGGCTTTGTTACTGAATGGCCGCAAAGTGAATCTGGAATACGGCTCTTATGCGCCAGATGCCCCGTCTGTTTTTATGACGGATGATGATTTTGCGGCGCGCTGGATAAGCGCCGAGCGTTGTTATCTCGTTGCGTCATCTGTTGAACTGCCGCGCTTTCGCCAGTTAGTCGGCAGCGAACGATTGCACGTTATGCGCGCCAGCGGCGGCAAGCTCCTGTACTCTAATCAGATGCTGCCCTGACCCGTTCGATATAGCGGTTTGCAGTCGCGTGCGACTTCAACGCCTTCGACGAAATGAATTCATTGTTGATTGTCCATTGTCCATTACACATTACCCATTGATAAGCAGAGAAAACCTGCTCTTTCTGCTTATCAATGGGCAATGTGTAATGGGCAATGGACAATCAACTGAACCGCGATGAGTTAACCTCAGGTCGGACGCACTTGAAAATCGCAATATGAGTTATTTTTTTTTATTACTGATTCCACTGGCGGTTTTATCAGCCGGAGCGCTGGCTTATCAGCTCCTCGCACTTTATTGCGTATGGCAATTTCGGCTAAGGAAAAGCAACTCGGTCGAAACCGCACTGCCGCCCGTCACTTTACTTAAACCGCTGTATGGCGCTGAGGCAGGACTGGAAAAATACCTTACAAGTTACTTCATACAAAAATACCCGCTTTACGAAATTATCTTTGCCATACGCACTGAAGCTGACCCGGCAGTAACCATAGTCAATCGTTTACGGCAACAATACCCACACATTCCAGCGCAGTTGTTATTCACGGGCGAGCCGCCTTATACCAATGCCAAGGTTTATAGCATGGAAAAAATGGCGGCAGCGGCAAGCTATGACTTGTTGGTTATTACTGACAGCGATACCGAAATTGCGCCGGATTATTTGCAGGCCGTGGCAACTGAATTTGCCGACCCGCGCGTCGGTGCGGTTACGCATTTATATCGCGGCGTAGCGCCCAACGAATTTTGGGCGAAGCTCGAAGCCTTAGGTATGACTACCGAATTTATGGCAGGCGTGATCGTAGCGGAAAAACTGGAAGGCATGAAATTCGCGCTCGGCCCTTCGATGGCGATTCGCCAACAATGCCTGGCTGACATTGGCGGGTTTGCGGCGATGCGCGATTATCTCGCCGATGATTTTGTGTTAGGCCATTGGGCCGACCGTGCGGGCTGGCAGGTTAAGTTAGGCACTTTTATCGTAGACCATCACGTTTCAACCACCGGTTTCACCCCGACCTTTCAACATCGCTTGCGCTGGAATCGCAGCACGCGCTTTTCGCGTCCGGCGGGTTATTTCGGGCAGGCCTTTACTTACGCCTTGAGTTGGTCGCTTTTGCTCTTTGGGTTTTTCCCCAGTAACCTGACGCTGGGTTGGTTGGCGGTGACAGTCGCAGTGCGAATTTGGCTAGCCTTATGTTTAGGGCGTGGCGTAATGCAAGACGCCACAGTTTTAACGCGCCTCTGGCTTTTGCCTTTGCAAGATATTTTAAGTTTCGCCAGTTGGTGGGGAGGATGGATGAGCCGCGAAATAATCTGGCGCGGCGAGCGTTATCGTCTGCTATCCGATGGTAAATTCACTCCGGTCATTGCACGCGTAACTTCTAAACAAAACTGATGCGTTATTATCCAATTTATTTAGACCTGCAAGCGCGCCCGGTGTTGGTGGTGGGCGGCGGCGCGATCGCCGAAGGAAAAGCCGAGCAGTTACTATCGGCAGGCGCGAAAGTAACTGTGGTTAGCCCTACGTTGACTGAGCGATTGCGCGAGTTATTTGAGCAAGGCGACTTGGTTTATGCCGCGCGCGAATACGTTGAGAGCGATCTTGAGGGCGTCGCGCTGGTTATCAGCGCCACTGATAACCAGCCGGTGAATGAAGCCGTCGCGCTTGCCGCCCGCGCGCGCAACTTGCTTTACAACATCGTAGACCAAGTGCCGCTCTGTAACTTTATAACTCCGGCTTTAGTTACGCGCGGCGAATTGCAAATTACCGTCTCGACCGGCGGCGGCAGCCCTTCCGTAACGCAACTGGTCAAGCGGCAAATTGGTGAGTTAATTGGCGAGGAATACGACGAGTTACTTAAGCTGGCGACTTGGCTACGCAATGAGCTAAAAGCGCGCGGCGCAAGTTATAATCAAAGACGAGATTTAATGAACGGCTTTCTCTCACTTGAGTTAGTCGAGCTATTGCGCAGCGGCAACCGCGCTGAAGCTGAACGTTTGGCCTATCAGGTATTGGCGGCGCTCTAAATCTGTATCGCAACCTGTCAGGTTGCGAAGTTCTTTGGCGGTTTCAATTTGTAGCACTCACAAAGTTACGCAACCTGACAGGTTGCGATACACGTCGCATGGATTACCGAAGTTTTTTCAACGAGGCGCTCGACGGATTAAAGCGCAAAAACAATTATCGCCACTTTATTGACCTGGGGCGGCAGACGGCGCGCTTCCCACGCGCGCTGATCGAAGACGACCACGGTCGCCGCGAAGTCACGATCTGGTGCAGCAACGATTATCTGGCGATGGGGCAGCACCCCGTCGTGATCGAGGCCATGCGCGAAGCAGCGGCGCACGACGGCGCGGGCGCGGGCGGTTCGCGCAATGTCGGCGGCACTTCGCAACGCCACGCCGCGCTCGAACACGCCGTCGCAGACTTGCACGGGCGCGAAGCCGGGTTGTTATTCGCCACCGGTTATATTGCCAACGAAACCGCGTTGCGTTTATTAGGCGACCGATTGCCCGGTTGTATATTTTTCAGCGACGAACTGAACCACGCTTCGTTAATTCATGGCATTCGTACCTCTAAAGCCGAACGGCACGTATTCAAGCACAACGATGTTACTGAGCTGGAAAGTAAGTTAACCAGCGTGTCGCTCGACCGCCCGAAAATTGTCGTGTTCGAATCAATTTATTCGATGGATGGCGACATTGCGCCGGTGCGCGAAATTTGCGCTTTAGCGACTAAATATCACGCGCTGACCTTTCTCGACGAAGTTCATGCCGTAGGAATTTATGGCATGACCGGCGCGGGCATTGCCGAACGCGACGGCGTGAAAACGCGACCTACGATTATTGCGGGTACGTTGGGGAAAGGTTATGGCGTAGCGGGCGGCTATTTAGCGGGTTCGGCAGAAATTATTGATTATATTCGCAGCTTTGGGCCAGGCTTTATTTTTACTACGGCTTTGCCTCCGGCAGTCACGGCGGGCGCGCTGGCGAGCGTGAGCCACTTAAAGCAAAATCAAACTGAGCGAATTAAATTATTTGTGTTAGTTGATAAGTTACGCCAACGCTTGCAACAAGAAGGTTTCCCTTTGCTGGCGACTGACAGTCACATCATCCCGGTGATGGTGAATGACGCAGCCCTTTGCCGACAAATTAGCCACGAGTTATTGGTTAAACATAACATCCTGACACCGCCAATTAACTTCCCAACTGTGCCGGTGGGAACCGAACGCTTGCGCATTACGCTCACGCCGCGACATAGCGAAGCGATGATTGAAGAGTTTGCTATTGCTTTGCGTGAAGTATGGCTGCGGTTGGGATTGCCGTTGGCAAATTAGCGTCATTATTGGCAGCGTATGGCAGGATTTAATCCTGCCATACAACTAGATATTTTTTATTTGGGCGGCATCCTTAGTGCGCCGTCGAGCCTTATCACTTCACCGTTGAGCATAGCGTTTTCGATGATGTGTTTGACCAGCGCGCCATATTCAAGCGGATCGCCGAGCCGCGCGGGAAAGGGTACTTGCTGGCCTAGAACGGTTTTTACTTCTTCGGGCAGCCCTGCCAATAACGGCGTATCAAACAAGCCGGGCGCGATGGTCACGACGCGAATGCCGTTGCGGGCGAGGTCACGCGCGGCGGGCAAGGTCATGCCTACGATGCCGCCTTTTGAAGCCGCATAAGCGATTTGTCCCATCTGTCCATCATAGGCCGCGACCGAAGCCGTATTCACAATCACACCGCGTTCGGCCCCTGTGTTCGGTTCGTTGTTCGCCATTTGCGCAGCAGACAAACGCAACACGTTAAAGCTGCCGATCAAATTGATCTCGATGACTTTGCGAAACGACGCGAGACGGTGCGGGCCGTCTTTGCCTACGACCTTCTCGGCGACGCCGATGCCTGCGCAATTGATCGTGCCGTTCAAGGCGCCGAAACGCGAAACGGCTAAGGCGATGGCTTGTTCAACGTCTGATTCCTCGACGACATTGGTTTTGATGAAGGCGGTTTGCGCGGCGAATTCAGCAGCGAGCGCTTGGCCTCTTTCTTCGTTGAGGTCGGCGATGACGACGTTGCCGCCAGCGGCGATTAACGTGCGAGCGGTGGCAGCTCCTAAGCCGGAGGCTCCACCAGTGACAAGAAAGGTTTGATTTTGTATTTGCATAGTCGGTTGTCGGTTGTCGGTTGTCGGTTGTCGGTTGTCGGTTAAGCAGGTTGTGCGTGGCGATGCGGATCGCCATCGGCCAGCACTAAATCATCAGGCCAGGCGAGTTCGACACCGCGTTGAATAAGTGAGTTTTGGAAGTCAGTCAAAGCCTTTGGGTTATTGCGTACCGCGCGTGGCGTCGAGCTTGTTTTTAAGCAATACGCGGCGAGCGCGCCTGCGACTTCGCCGATGTTCCATTCGACGGGATGCAAGCGGTAACAGCCGTTGGTGATGTGTGTCGTACCGATGTTTTTGCACGCGGGCAATAGGTTTTCGATACGTTGCGGAATCAGTGCGCCGAGCGGGATTTGAAACGGAAGCGAAGCGACATCTAAGTAATTGTCACCTCCTGTCGAAGGGTGCAGATCAATGCGGTAATAACCAATGCCGGCGCTGTCGTCGTAACGCTCGGCGAATTTTTGATTGGGTCGTTGGCTTGCTGCGACGTGCTGTTCGACGATGGTGAATTCGGCCTTGATACGGCGCGACTCGCGGATGTAAGGCATCTTCGCCAAGCCGTCGCGCGAACCTGTCACGTCGCCGCGCAACTTCAAGCCGCGCCAGCCTGCGCCACCGTCGGGACGCGGCGCTTCGGTTTGCAGCCAATACACCAGCGAGAGGCTTTGCTCACGCGCGGCGGCTAAATGGTTCGTGCGTTCAAGCTCATCGCAATCAGAAAGATCGCCCAACAAATAATCAATCTGCGGCCAGTTCACTAAACAAATATCGCTTGCCAGTGCCGGTTCGAAATTGTCGCGCGCTAAGATGCGGCGATATGACCAGAGTCCGGCAAAGGCCGTGTTGGGTTCGTTATGCGGATCGAAGTGATAAGTGTGCGGCGTCATCAATCGTGGATGCGTGATCGTCCACGAAAGCAGCGCGCCGGGCCACGCGGGCGTGAGGGCGGGTTTGAAATCGCGCCAGAATTCATAATACGCCGGACGTTCGATGACGTGGTCTTCGTCGGCGTAATGCGACAACGCGAAGCAATACGAAAAGGCTTGTGTGTTATGCGGTTGCGCGACGGTTGGTGCGCTCGGTTCGCCGGTGTCTGCTTGCGCCTCAAAACCGGTGACGTATTCAGTCTCAGTCAGCGGCAACAACGCGCCAAGTTCGGTCGCGTCTAAAACGTAATCAGCCGTGATGATCGTTTCTTCGTTTGTCAGCAGATCGCGCAACGTGACTGAGCTTACGCGGTCGTGTTCAACCTCGGCGGCGACGGGGACGTGTTCGCGCAGGATGGTGAGGCGTTCGTCGCTGGCGAAAGGCGCGAGCATCGCTTCGAGGGCGGCGAGCGCAACGCGCGGCTCGTGGCAGAGCGGCGACACCCATCCGTTGCCGGGGTTCAAAAAACGCGACTTCCGCGCGGTTTCTGAAAGCGGATAAAGGTGCTGGTAATAAAGCCGAATCTGATTGCGCAAGCGGCGATAGCTGGCCGTGCAACCGAACTGTTCGATCCATCCGTGTTCGTCGGGCGGCACGGCTTGCGCAGTCAGTTGCCCGCCGATCCAGTCAGACTCTTCGGTGAGAATGACGCGACAACCGGATTGCGCGGCAGCAAGCGCGGCGGCGCATCCGCCAAGACTTGCGCCTACGATCAGAATTTGGGTGTGAAGTTCACGCATGTTTTTTATGGGGCTAACTGACGCGCCCATACGCCGCTGCCTCCGGTGGCAGCAAAGAGTATGTTGCCATTCAACACGAGCGTGGGCACGAACAGATTGCGCAGCCCTTCGTTAAAGGCTGTCCAACTTTGGCCTGCGTTGTTAGTGACAAAAACACCTGCGCCTGTCGCGGCATAAACCGAAGCGCCTACCGGCAAAAGTTTGAAGTTGAAATTCGTCGGCAATCCGCTGTCAGCGGCTTGCCAAGTAGCGCCATTATCAACCGAACGAAAAGCGCCCGCCGGACTGTTTTGATTCGGAATGACTGAAGCCAGCAAAGTCGTACCGACTTGCACGACATTCGTGACGGCTTGCGGCAAGGCGACACTCGTCCAATTTGTGCCGTTGTCAACAGATCGCAGCAATCCGCCGCCGCTGCTGGTGGCAGCGGGTGCAGCAACGCCCGCATAAAGTGTCGTGCCTGTCAGACTTAAAGAAATGATCGGGCCGGTAGAACTGAAAAGCTTCGCCCACGTGGCACCACTGTCTGTCGAACGGTAAAAGCCCGTCGCGGTGCCCGCATACATTGACGCGCCGTTAGCCAACAGCGAACGCGTATCAGTTAAACCAATCGTCGCGGCGACAGTGGTGAACGTCACGCCGTTGTCGGTCGAACGAAACAAACCTGCTCCTGACCAACCGACGATCAGCGCGTTGTTGCCGTAAGCCAAAGCCGTCGGTGCGGCTGCGGCGTTGGGCAGAGCGGTTCGATTCCAGGTTTTGCCGTTGTCACTGGTGCGCGCGATGGCACCCAAGGCAAAAGCTGAACTCGATAACACGCCGCAGAATACATTGCCGTTGCCAGCGGCGAGAGTCGTGGCAAGCGTTGCAATCACGCCAGCGTTCGATGCGCTCCACGATTGTCCTGCGATGGTGCTGCGATATACGCCAGTCGCCAAGTTGCTGGCGAGCAGTGTCGTACCGATCACCGCAACATCGCTGGTTTCTAAGGTGAACAAACCTTGTGAGCCAAGCACTGTCGAGCCGTTTGCATCAATGCGATAAACGCCGTTGTTCAAGGTGGCGACATAAAGCGTTGCGCCTTCGAGATGCAGCGAACTGGCGGTGGCTTCGCCAGTGTTGCCGAAGTTCGTAAAGGTCGCTCCGCCATCGGTCGAACGCAAGATGACAGTATCGGCAGCCAGGTAAAAATTCGTGCCGCTCGCAACTGCGTCATCAACCGAGAGCAAGGTTTGATTCAAAGTGACGGCGCTCCAATTCGTACCGTTATTGATCGAACGATAAACGAATCCGCCGGCAGATCCGGCAATCAAGTTAGTGCCGCTCACTGCCAACGCGGTAATCAACGAGTCAGAGATGCCGGTATTTGAGATAGCCCAACTTGCGCCGCTGTCAGTCGAACGATAAACGCCACGGGTCGCCAGCGCCTCTGTCACCAGGCCGATGAATACGTTGTTGCCATTGGCCGCGAGTGCTGTGACCAGGCCGGAGGGGAAGGTCGCCGCCGTTGATGACCACGTAACGCCGTTGTCATTGGAACTATAAATGCGAGTAGTCGTCAGAGCGTAAACTCTCGTTCCCGTTGTCGTTAGTTCCAAAATGATTTCGAACAAACCGGTGTTCAGCACCTCAGTCCAACTCACGCCGCCATCGGTTGAACGAAAGATAAAACCTTGATCGGTTGTCGCTAACACAGCGTTTCCGCTGACCGCAAGATTCCGTACGCTGCCACCATCCGGCCCGCTGGTTTGCTGCCAACCCGTTATGCCGCCAGTGACGTTGATCGTGACCGATTTGGCATCGCTCCTTGACGGCACACCGTTATCTATCACGGTGAACGTTACGTTAAACGTACCGCCTTGCGCGGCAACGGGCGTCCAACTGAATTGCCGCGTCGCCGCGTTGAACGAAGCGCCCGCAGGCGAGTTGGTCGCGTTGAAAGTAAGCGTTTGCCCTGCGTCGGCGTCAGTAGCCGAAACGGTAAAGTTCAACGGCTGTCCAGCAGCGACGGTTTGCGTAGCGGGTACGGTCAAGACTGGCGCATCGTTGACCGGATTCACGACTAACGTGACAGTCGCCAGTGCGCTGTCGAGTTGTCCGTCGGTGACGCGAAAAGTGAAGCTGTCAGTGCCGTTGAAATTCAGCGGCGGCGTAAAAGTGAGCGCCGGAAAAATTCCGCTCAGATTGCCGTTCACCGGTTTGGTCACCAACAAAAATTTGAGTTGGTCTTGATCGGGATCGCTGCCCGTGAGCGTGAATTGAATCGGCGTGTCTTCATCAGTCACGACGCGCTGTGCGTTGGCGACAGGCGCGCGGTTGGCGTTCACGACGCGCACTGTGATGGTGCGCGTGGTCACTGCGCTCTGGCTGTCAGTCGCGGTCAGTGTCAGCGTGAATGAACCGAGTTGATTGGCCGTCGGCGTCAAACGCAGCATCGCAGGCGTTTGCGCTGTGGGCGCAATCACTGAAGCAAAGGTCGCGCCGCTTACTGCCAGCACAGGTGTGCGCGTTTCGTCAGGGTCGTAAGCCAGGAAGTTGAAATCATTCGTTTGTGCGGCGTTCGCGGTGAGCGAGCTCGCTACGACAATCACGGGCGGCTGGTTGGCGTTGACGGCGGGCATCACGATGTCGCCGACGTTGGTGAATCCGCTAATGACGGGCGCGATGCGATTGCTAAAGGCGCGGTCTACGCGACCGTTGGCGCGCGCGTAACTGGCTTCGACAATGATGAGATCGCTGACGTTTGAAACCGGCACGTTGCGCAGCGTGAATCCGCCATTGCCGTCAGTGAAGGCTTCCTGCCCGCGCAAGCGCACGAGCGCGCGCCGCAACGGAGTTCGGTTGGCATCCAGCACGCGGCCTACGACATTGGTGATGGTACGCGGCAAACCTACGAAATAATAAGTGGCTTCGATGACGACGCCGGGGTCAGTCAAAATCGTCAGCGCGTCCTGACTGACCGTAGCGAAACCCGCTTGAATGAAACGTCCGCGCGTTAAGCTGGTGGCGCGTTGATCGAGCCGATAAACCCGCACCTGCGTACCCGCCGGATAGCGTTCAGTGTTCGGAAAGCGCAACGTGCCGCCTCTGCCGAAACTCGTACCGAACGGCGTGATTTGAATGATGGCCGAGCTGAATACGCCGCCGGGCAAACTCACCGGTGTGCGGCTGCTTTCGACTTGCGTCAGCGTGACGAGTCCACGGTTTGAACCATCAAGAAACCTTGCTTCAGGGTTGCCCGGCAAAGTCAGCGTCACTTCGCCAAAACGAATCACCGCGTCATCAGGCGTAGGTTGAAACGAATTCAATATTTCAGTCGGCCAAGCTTCGCGCGGCAATTCTTTGGCGGTGGCATAAACATCTGTCGTTAAAGAAAGTGGCTCGTCTTCGTTTGCCGCGAAGCCCGAACCACCGACTTGTCCCGAAGTGCCTGAAACCTGTTGCAAAGCAATCGGACTGGCGAACTGATTGTCGCGCGCGGCGAGATAACTTTGATTCAACGTCAACGAACCGTAAGCGGGCGTCGTGTTGATGCTGCTGCCGTCAATGCTGACAAACGCGATAGAACCGTTGCCGGGCAACTCTGACAACACGAATGCTCCGCCCGTACCCGTCGTGCCGTTAAATTGCGTCAAGCCGACTAGGCCGCGCACTCTCACGTTGTTCAACGGCTGGCGGTCGGTGGTTTCGATAATGCCTGAGACCGAAGTCTTGACTTGCAACGCGCCGCCGCTGCGGCCTTCGCCTTGGGCGGTGCGCACCGTAACCGCGCCCGTCTCAGCGCCAAACGGTACGCGCACGTTGAGCGCCGAGGCGTTGCCCGAAAGCACCTGCGCCTCTACGCCGCCGATGCGTACGAGATTATCTGCGGCATTCGCGGCGAATCCGCTGCCGTTGACGATAATCGCGTCAGCCGCGACGACTGGCCCCGCAGGATTCGTCACCGTCGGAGCAGCACTGCCCGTCGCGCCTGCGATTTCGGCTTCGACCGTATTCGCAGGCGTCGCGCCCGTCACGTTCAACGTGATGTTGATGCGTCCCGTGCCCAGCAACGAACGCGGCACGAGAATGTTCACCTGATCTAACCCAACGAAAGTTCCCTGTGTGCCCGCGAATTGCGGCGTATATTCAACGCCCGCCAACGCCACGCGCGCCGTGCCAGCGGCTGCACGACGAAAGCCCGTGCCATAAATCGTCAGATAAACTTCGTCACCGCTCGGCCCCAAATCAATCGGTTTCGTGACGAAGTTGTCGTTGACTAAAGTCGCAATGTCTTCATAGGTGGCGACCGAGTTGCGAATGCGCAACGCGCTGCCCGCCGCTACGCCCCGACTGGTTGCGTTGAAGCTGAAAACGCCCGGGGCGACGTTTACGATTTGCGCTGTACCGTTGCTGACAATCGCGCCGTTACGCGCCACGACAGGCTGCGCGCCGAGTGCCACGTTCGACGGAACCTGCAAATTGATTTGTCCGGGCGAAACGAAAAAAAGTCCGGCGGCGACGCCGCCGATGTCTACACTCACGCCCGCCAGCGTTTTGGGCAATTGAATGCCCGGCGTATTCGGGTCGCTATCGGTTCCCACGACGGCGCTAGCGGCGAGATTCGCGCCGAACACAGTGGCGATAGATTCCGGCGCGATATTCAAGTCGTAACTGGCAGCCGAAGTGATCGCTACCGTACCGGCTTGCAGCGCCGCTGCTGAACGAAACGAACTAAAATAGACAATGGAAAAAACGGCAAGGGCTGAGAGGGCGTAAAACGAACTTCGGCGAAATTGAGACATGCATACTCCTAAAAAAACAATGCGACAGAAAATTGCGGTCACAGGGGAATGTCAACGCACGATGCGTGCTGGCACAGGTGAGATTGCCCTGATTCGCTTGCGCTGAATCAAAGGCGCGCCATCTTAGTAATCCACTCACAGTGCGTCAATTCCGCGCAAGCCTGTCACTTGTGGTTTATTCGCTTCTCAGTAAACTCGGCCTGCGTTTAATTCACACCCGAAATTTTTAGAGGAACCATGCATCAACCGCTTTCACATCGTTTTCGGACGAGTCTTTTTATCGTAACGGCTGCGCTTTGCTTATCAGCTTGCCAGTCCGAACCTGTTGTCCCGACCAATAACAACAGCCATCAACACAGCGCGACGCCAGCGAATGCGACAAAGGCCACCGCGCCTGTGGATAGCGCCATTCCCGTAAGCATCAATCAACAAGCGGCTCCTGCCCTCGCGCCCGCCGGGATGGCTTACATCCCCGGCGGTACGTTTTGGATGGGTTGCCCTGAGTGCAACATGCCCGACACGTTGCCTCAACACGCCGTGACGGTTGACGCTTTCTGGATGGATAAAACCCCTGTCACGAATGCCGAGTTTGCCAAGTTCGTCAAAGCCACCGGCTATAAAACCGTAGCCGAAATTGCCCCCACCGCCGCTGAATTTCCCGACGCGCCGAAGGAAATGCTCGTGGCTGGTTCGGCCTGTTTCACACCGCCCGCGCAACGCATCTCGCTCGACAACCCGCTGGCCTGGTGGGAATACCGCAAGGGTGCAAGCTGGCGCGCGCCCGAAGGCCCCGGCAGTTCGATCAAAGGCCGCGAAGATCATCCGGTCGTACACATCGCTTTCACCGACGCCGAAGGCTACGCCAAGTGGGCGGGGAAGCGTTTGCCCACCGAAGCCGAATATGAATTCGCCTCACGCGGTAAGTTAGATCGAAATAAATATGCCTGGGGTAATGAACTCAAGCCCGGTGGCAAATGGATGTCTAACATCTTTCAAGGCGAATTCCCGCACCGTGATTTGGGCGAAGACGGTTATCGCCGCACCTCTGCTGTCACGGCCTTTCCCGCGAATGGTTACGGCCTTTACGATGTAGGCGGCAACGTCTGGCAATGGTGCGCCGACTGGTATCGCCCCGATTATTACGAATCGCTGGCAGCCCAGGGCGGCCTCACGCGCAATCCGCTTGGCCCCAACGACAGCCTCGACCCGCAAGAACCCGGTATCAAAAAACGTGTGCAACGCGGCGGTTCGTTTTTATGCAGCGACGAATACTGCGAACGTTACCTCGTCGGCAGCCGTGGCAAAGGCGCGACCGATAGCGGAAGCTCTAACGTAGGGTTTCGCTGTGTGAGGTAGGAAGCTGATAAATTTTTTTACTGGAATCATAAAATTATCAAAAACAGGCTTGACAGTAATTGCTAACAGGCGTAGCTTGCGCGCCGTGGACATATTCCTAGCAAGTTCCACTAACAAACAATTAAATTAACTCGGCAGCCTTGTTGCCAACTTATCCGGCTGCTTTAACCGACCGCTCCGACTTAAATTTCCGCTCGCTTGAATTACCTGAGCGAGTAACCAGCATTGCAGTTAGCCTGCGCAAAGCCTGCGCCGTCAGGGGAGTGTTACGCCATGTTCAAGCGTCGTTCATCCGTGAGTTTCGTTCGTGAGCTAGCCTGTTTCTTACTTTCGATCATGTTAATTGCCGCGCCTGCGTTGGCCTTGCCGGTTAAACCTCGCACCACTGCTTCGCCGCTAGCGGTATTTAGCCTAAGTAACTTGCGTGCCTCGCTTCGCACTTGGATGCCGAGCCTGTTTCTGTCGCCTTATGCCACGGGCGCGCTGTTACAAACGGGCACGACGCCGAATCTGAATACCTTGCGGAATAGCCCGTTAAATGCGCCGAACGCTTATACTCAGGGGAGCTTGCCGGCGGCGAATTATCTTGACCCGACGCCGACGGTGACGGGAAATTTCAATACCTATTTCACGCAATTGACCGCGCCGTCTAATCCCAGCGGGCCGATTGGTGCGTTGCCGATGCAAGTGCCTGATCCGACGGCGGGCGCTTCGGTGGTGGGCGGCTTGTCGGTGGATATGATTACGCGCCATTTTAACTGGATGGCTCCGGTGATGTCGTTGCCGGGGCGCGCCGG